>JAFGRM010000028.1 GCA_016935125.1 Candidatus Woesearchaeota archaeon | reverse complement strand
CCTGTTGAAAAGATCTTCCGTGCAAATCCCAGCCTTGTTGTGATATCCACCTCGTCTGCAAACTCTTCAGGGATATTTGTCTGGCCAAGGTATTTCATAAGCTCCCATTGGGAGATGTTGAATACCTCTGCAGTCTGCGCAACTGAGATTCCATGGCCATAGAGCCTGCTGCCTTTCTTGATCCCGGCCTGGTCTATTATGTGCTGGACATATAGGTTCATCTTCTTGTCGACAGATGAGACTGCATCCACTATGTCCTTGATACTGCTCTCATAAGCCTGCAGGTCATCAGATTTAAGGCTTGCTATCGCCTTATTGATGTAGTCGAACACGTCCTGCTCGATCCTTCCCATCCTGTCGATGACCTTTGAGAGCGCATATATGACAACAGCTATTGTCACTGAATCCTTGTCCTGGAATATAGAAGCGTTATGAATAGTATGGTTAGATAGCTCACTAAGCTCGCTGCTGTCCTTTTTTTCCAGCAGACCAAGAGCGCTGTCCAACACCCCTATGATGTCTGCCTTAATCTTCTCATTCATAAAAAATCCTGTGGCAACGATATTTTTATAATTTGTGATTTTCGGCAGATGGAAAATAACAATAAGAGCATAACAATAAGAGCATAACAATAAGAGCATAACAATAAGAGCACAACAATAAGCCTGTTTAAGCTAAGACTAGCCATTACAGCAAGAGACCAGCCATTACAGCAAGATTAATTGACTGGCATGAATAAAAAGATTTATTAAACAACAGGCTAACACATAGCCTAATACACAATTAAGAGACAAATAGAGACATATAAAGGCAATTAAAAGAGAGAAGAACTGGCTTGAAAAAGATGAAACCTGGTTACGCGTTTATAGGATATGAGAAAAAAAGCGGGAAAGATACTGAGGTTTATTTTCCTCTGTCCAATCTTACAAAGCATTTCATTGCCTTAGGATCATCCGGGTCTGGCAAGACCGTGCTTTCAAAAGTGCTGATAGAAGAAATAGCATTAAACAGCATCCCTTCTATTGCAATAGACCCTCAAGGCGACATAGCATCCCTTGCAATAAGCTCAAGCCCTGATGAGATCAAAAAACACATGCTCGATGAGAGCATCTTAAGGCAGTTCAATGAAAATACCCATGTCACAGTATTTACGCCTATCTCGACAAAAGGTGTGCCGCTGTGCCTCAACCCGCTTAAGATGGGCGACTTTGATGCGCCTTCAGAAGAAGTGATACCATTACTTCAGAATATTTCAAGGTCGATAACCAGACTTCTTGGCTATATCCCGACAAATGACAAGGGCAAGGCTGCTGAGGCTGTCCTGTTCCAGATAATCAAGGATAGCTATGACAAGAGGGCAAACATAGGCACATTCTCAGACCTTGCAGATATGATCGAAACAATGGACAGCTCAATAAAAGAGATAATAGAGCCATTTATCTCAAATGAAAAAGAGCTCGAGCTCCTTGTCAGGAAGATCAGGTTCCTTACTGTAGGTGAAAAAGAGCTCCTCTTCAACCTTGGCGTAAGCCCGGACATAGACCTGCTGCTTGGAAGGACAGGAAAAGGTAGCATCAGAAAGACGCAGGTAAGCGTGATATACCTAAACACACTGGCATCCCAGGAGGAAAAAGAGTTTTTTGTATCAATGCTTACAACAAGGCTCTACCAGTGGATGCTCAAGAACCCTTCAGATACGTTGAACTGCGCTTACCTTATCGACGAGATCGCCCCATTCATCCCTGCTGGCTCAGAAAAGCCGATCCCAAAACCAATACTCAAGCTCATGTTCAAACAGGCAAGAAAATATGGTGTTGCATGCATTATCGCAACGCAAAACCCAGGAGACATCGACTACAAGGCATTTGCACAATTCGGCAGCTGGGCAATAGGCAGGCTCACTGTCAAACAGGACCAAAAAAAGGTTGAAAAGGCACTTAGGTCAATATCAAGCATAGACATATCGACAATGCTTCCCAAGCTCAAGCCAGGAAGCTTTATGCTCTTTTCTCCAGACATCTCTGAAAAGATAATCGAGCTTAAGGTTCGCTGGCTCTACACAACGCATAAGACCCTGACTGAAGAGGATATAAAAAAGATAACAAGCCAAAAGACAAGGGAGCTTTACAAACAGTTCATGTCAAAAAAAATGCCTGGGCAGGGGACTAAAAAAGATGATGCCAACAAGACCAAAGAGAACATGACAGCAGACACATCAGATAGCTGGGAAGCAGAAGGGTCAGGAATCATGCAGACTGGCCAGATAGCTTCTGAAGAAGACAGCAGCCTTGGTGCTAAAGAAGAAGGTGGCTTTGGTACTGGAGAGGATAGCGGACTGGCAAAGCCTGACAAGCAGGGCAAGGAAAGGCATTTCATGCTCAAGGTGACAGAATCAAGGATGATGGAAATAATCCAGAAAAAGAGGAAAAAGCATTTTATGATAGGGCCATATAAAGAGGATATCGCATCATTCAAGCTCGCCCTGCACCCATTGTACCTGCTTACAGTATCAATAAGCAAAAACCAGTTTCTTGGAAGAACCAAAAACATGAACATCCAGGTCATAGCAGACGCAAGGACAGGCGAGCTCATCTTATGCAGGGATGAGAATTTCGAAAAATTCGCTGAATTCTCAAGGCTTCTTGATATCAGTGAGTCTGAGATAAGAATACTAAGATACCTGACTGAAAAAAGGAAAAAACTATTCACTGCCCAGATCGCAATCAAGACAGACATATCAAATGCAACTGTAGCAAAATCCCTAAAATTTCTCTTGAAAAAGGGTCTTGCTGCCTTTGAAAAAACAGGCAAGGAGACAAGATACTATTCATTGCTTGACACAAGAGTCTTAAGGATTGAGCAGGCAGAATCGCAGATCCCAGAACTGACTTATAAAAAGCTGCAGGCAACTGTCCAGAAGGAGACCATAAAGATAAAGGATATTGAAAGGTCTATTAAGTCATGGTTCAGCGATACGATCGTAGTCAACCATGAGCTGATCTATCTCCCTGTATATGCGATAAGGTACCATGGAAACAGCGGGTCAAGAGAGATTGAGATAAGCGGCATCACAGGAAAAGAGATACCATACTAATATCAATAATACCTAAAACAGAAAAACAGCTGATTGAATAGATGCAAATCACAGTTGGACAGTATCAACTGATCTCTTTTGCCAAGACAGGCTTTTTCTGGATCCTGCTTGGAATAAGCATCGCAGTTTTTGGGTCTGACAAAAAACCCTCTCGTTTCAGCTCTTCGACAATATAGTGCACCTGGATAGATTTTACCCTGAACTTGTCCTCGATATCCTCACAGAACTCGTTAAGCTCCATTATGTTCATGAACAATGCCTCAACTATGAAATCAAAGCCATTATTGACCCTGTATATAGAATTGACATTCTGCTTTTTCTTAAGATGCTGCGCAACACCATTCCGCTCATCCTTGCCTACCTTCAGCAGTATGCTGACACGGGTGCTGTATCCTATTGAATCATAATTAAGAAGACATGTATATTTTGAGATGAACTGCTGGTCATAAGACTTCATCCTTTCAAAGATTGTTGATACAGGTATGCCTGTCTTTTTGCTTATCTCTGTAAGCCGCATCCTGCTGTCCTGCCTTAGCAGGGAAAGCAGCTCAAGTTCTTTATTTGATTCAGATCTCATCTCCACAACACCACATCTCAGGATATCTTGCCATAAACAGGGACACAACCTTGCAATAATCAAGTTTGAAATAATCAAATGCAGCCCTCTAATGCTCAGGGACAACCTTACCATGACCAAAGACTTGATAAAAGGAACATACTGACCTATATACATCATACATCAATACTATACAACATATACAATATGCGCCAATCACATTATATATTATATGAATCAAAATCATACTAACTACATGCGTCACAATACACAAACAACAGGCGACATGCATCAATAACCTACAATAATACATACATAAAGACTATAACCTGCACACCATACTATCTATCGCATTATACACTAATTGCAAATACACACAGCAAAGTAAAGCATAGAAGATATATAAATCTTTTTATTTTTATACT
>JAFGRM010000027.1 GCA_016935125.1 Candidatus Woesearchaeota archaeon | reverse complement strand
GGGAAATTCGCTATTAAGTTATAGCGCTTAATTATGGCGATTTCTTAGGAATTGCTTAAAAACGCAGAATTCTCTGCTTTTACGGGCCAGTAATACAATGACACGATTATAAATGTTTCGCTTTTTAATCACTTAAAGGTGGTACTTGATTGTGTTTAAGATTTACTTAAGAACATCATGATGAATATACCTACAAAAAACAGGACAAATAACAATCTTTCAGCAAGGCCGCCGCTCTTCATAAACCCTTTTATCCTCCACCTTGATAAAGGGAAGAAAAGCCCGACGCCCTGGTGGTTTAACATATCAAGCACAAGATGAGAAAGATAACCTGTAAATGATGCTAATGCATAGCCTGCACCAAAAAATATGAGTAAGGGGGTTGATATCAGGATTGCGGGGAATATTGAATGAAAAATCCCCCTGTGGGCAAATATCCAGCCGATGACCTTAACCCTCTTTCCGAGAACAGAGCTGTTGCAGTCAATATCTGGTATCACTGAAGACAGGATAAACACCAAAACAAAAGCCCATTTTGGGATATTTGATCCTGATAAGAAAGGCCAGAGGATAATTGAACACAAGAATGAAAATGCAAGATGGGTCTTAAACATCATCGTGTCTCATCACTGAAAAGTTCATCTAAAAAAAGAATCATGTCCTTAAAAAAACAAAAGCCCTTGTTAACCCACATGCTCAGATGTCATCTATGCTAGGTATTGCCTGCCTGTCTTCTGGCTTATCTGGCTCTTTTATCTCTTCCATCTCTTCTGGATCTTCTGGATCTTCTTCAGGCTTTTTCATATGCTTATCTGGATCTGCTATCTCTTCTTCTTCGGGCGTATCTCTGTCTTCTTCCTGGTCTCCTGCAGCCCCTAGCTCTTTTTCTTTTTCTGGTATATCTCTGTATTCTTCCTGCTCTTTACTGCCTACAGAGATGCCTTGCTGGGCTGGGCTGCTCGCCTTAAGCCTTGCAATCTCCTGTTCTGGCTCAATGTCCCTGAACACGACCCTTGCAATCATCTCGAGCCTGTCAAACATCTCATTCTTTGTCACTCTTCCTATGACCTTAACCTGCTCACCGAGAAGCTCTGTCTTCAGCCTGTCGAATGTCTCAGGTGCATTCTTGTACGCCAGCATCTGTTCTTTTGTCTGCTTGAAAAGGTTAAGTGCCTGGTTTCTGAAAAAAACAACCCTGATGTTATCGCTTCCGTCATCGATAAACGCGTTTATGACAAAAGAGTAGTCTGCTTCTATTGCACCGTGCTCTGCACATCTGAACCCTGAACCTGTCTGTTCAGCTTTCCTGTTGCATTGCGGGCAGACCGGATAAAACCGAGGATCAAAGACCTGGACAACTGTCCCGAAAATCTCAATATTGGAATCACTTTCAGTCAGATCTGAAATCTTCTTTCTCTCTGCCTTCTGCATAGCCTCCTGGGCTGTTCCTGTCCCGGTTTGACCATCTGCACCTGCCGGCATGACCTTTATATTTATCGTGATCCCTTCTGGATTTATGACCAGCTTGCTGTTGCTGTTCAGGTGGATCTCTTTTGCGCCGTTATTCTCCCTTACATACCCGCCGATTATCTTAACAATGTCCCCTTCTGAAAACCTTGACAACTGGTCTGTCATATCATGCCATGCTGTAACCCTAAGCTGGCCTGACTCATCTGCTATTATAAAAGATCCGACCTTGCCTGGCTTTCCGTTGCGCTCAAACTCATTTATAGGAAACTTCCGCATGACCTTGCCTGCTGTCTCAACGCTCCTCATGCCGACAAGCACGTTCTTGATCTGGAGCATGCCTGATGTCTGGACAAGCTTTACCCCAAGCTCATTTGCAACGATGTATGCAGCACCCTCTTTTGATATCAGGCCTGAAAGCATGCTCATTTTATTCTTGATACGTTCCTCTATCTCAGATTCGGCAATAGAGCTTGCTTCTTTTATCTTCTCAATAATCTCAGGATAAGCCATCTTTATCATAAAAACACCCCACCAAACAAATCATGCTTCGCCCTAAGCACAACGAACAAAGCAGATTGAAATGTATATTAAAATCAATAAAAACTGGATAAGAGACATATTTATATAGTTTTAGGTAAGATATAGTTTTAGGTAAGTTTTGGATAATGAAGTTAAGTTAAAGAAGCTAATAGTTAAAGAAAGAAGCTAATAGTTGAAGAAGCTAAACAAATAAAAAAACAAAAACCCTGCACATGGGTTAACCCCTATCTAAAAAAACATGGGCTTATTAAAAACTGTGTTCTACATGTCTGTAAGCTTGCATAGCAACTCCTGTGGGCTATAACCCAAAAATTACCTTTGCCCTTGCCCAATCTCACGCCCCATGCATCACTCTGTCTCCATGCCAGGCATCATGCTGCCCATGTCACCCAACATCTTCTCACCCATCTCTTCGGGAGAGATTATCTCAAGATCTGGCAGTGTGACATCAGATTCCTTTACAACACCAAGCTCGCATTCATACGTGGCAGTTGTCTTTGACAGGGCATAGACATTCATCATGCCCTCAGAATCTAGCTCTGACTCTTCACCCTCATACTTGACAAGGTAATCCTTGTCTCCAAGATTGACTTTTATGTAATACTTGTCAGCTATAAGCCAGCTCTCACCGTTTGGGCTTGTGATCTTCGCATCACCTTTTAGAAATGAAAATATCTGCTGTGTCGGCTTGATCGTGCACCTGAAGTTTACATTTTCCTGTGACAGCTGATGTGCTGCCTCTTCTGCAACATCCCCTGCTTTTTCAGCAACCTGCTCGCCTGCCATGTCTGCTGCCTTGTCTTTAAGCGCATCATCTGGATTATCTGACTTAGAACATGCAGAAACCACAAGCAAAAGCACAACCATCAAGCATGCCATCAGTATTCTGTATCTTTTCATCTATTATCACCCCTTAATTCGCCATGAAGCATTGTCTTAAACAAGCAATGAAACTCCCAACCACAGCAAGCTGTGGGGTATTAAATCCAAATGGGAATAAACAAGCAATCGCAAAGTAATCAATAAGCAATCAACAAGTAATAACAAGCAATCAACAAGCAATAACAAGCAATCAACAAGCAATCGCAAAGTAATCAATAAGCAATCAACAAGTAATAACAAGCAATCAACAAGCAATCGCAAAGTAATCGACAAGCAATCAACAAGCAATCACATGCAACACAGCGTAATAACAACTATAACAAGACAATATTCTGGCTTATTTAAAGCTTTTTATCATTCCCTGGATTTCCTGTCCTATTATCCTTTCATATCTATTATTCTTTCATATATTGCCTGTGTTTTTCCTAAAAACTTTTAAAACAGGCTGCTACTCAGTGTATCATGTGTGGGATTGTTGGTGTATTTGAGAATAGAGGCAGCATAGGCAGCATAGGCAACAATAGAAGGAAAGCCGCATCAGAGCTTGTCAAAAAGGGCCTGAAAGCCATCCAATACAGGGGCAGGGATGGGCAGGGAATCTTTTGCAAAGGCTCTTATGCAATAGGCCACTGCCTGCACTCGGTTGTAGGAAGGGTAAAGCAGCCGCTTATATGCAGCAATGATAGTGCATTTGCCGCAAACTGCGAGATCTATAACTGGCTAGAGCTTAACAAGAGATACGGGCTTTCTGCAAAAAACGATGCTGAACTCATGCTCAGGCTCTTTGAACTAAAAGGTGTAGATGATAAGGTCTTGGCTGAGCTCGACGGAGTATATGCTTTTTGCTATCTTAAGGATGGCAGGCTCTATCTTGCAAGGGACATAATCGGCCAAAAGCCGCTTTGGTACAGCCACATGCAGGGGCTCATGTTTGCATCTGAAAAAAAGGCCTTGGAAAAGATAGGTGCACAAAACATATCTGAGCTTAATCCAAGGCATATCCTGACCTATGATGTTGAAAAAGACCACCTGGAGATCTCTGAAAGACCATTTTTCAACCTTGCCGCAGGAGATGGAACAGGAATCGTGCAAGAAGAGACAACAGATGAAAAAAGCATAGAAGATATTGAATATATTGAAGATATTGAAAAGGAAACCGAGACCCTTATCAGGTGCGCAATCGCAAAAAGGATCCCTGACAAAAAATACGGCCTGCTCTTCTCAGGCGGCATTGACTCGACAATTATCGCATTTATCCTAAAAGAGATGGGCCAGGATTTCACTTGCTATACAACAGTTATAGACGACCCCAACCTAAAAGAGCCTGAAGACCTTATCTATTCAAAAAGGGTTGCAGATGCGCTTGGCCTAAAGCTTAAGGTCATCATGATAAAGCCCGGCAAGATCAGCTCTCTTCTCAAGAGGATTGTCCCATTGATAGAAGACCCAAACACTGTAAAAGCAGAGGTCGCGCTGACCTTTTTTTCTGCATGTAAAGCTGCAAAAAAAGACGGGTGCAGCGTCATCTTCTCTGGTCTTGGAAGCGAAGAGATATTCGCAGGCTACGAGCGCCACAGGAACGCAAAAGAGATAAACAGAGAATGCGTATCCGGCCTGCTGCAGCTTCATAATCGTGATCTTTACAGGGATGATGTGATCACTATGTATAACGGGCTTGAGGCGCGGATGCCTTATCTTGACATAGAACTGGTGTTCGCTGCATTAAAGATCCCTGGAAGATACAAGATAGCTGAAGGTGTTGAGAAATATATCCTAAGAAGGGTTGCCGGAAACATGGGCCTTTCAGAGGGGTTCTTTTCAAGGAAAAAAAAGGCTGCACAGTATGGCTCAAACATAAGCAAAGAGACAGAGAAGCTCACCAAAAAGTCTGGCTACAGCTACAAGTCCGAATACATAAAAAGCTTTTATCCCAGACAAAAGCTCAGGCTGGGAGCCCTTGTCAGCTCAGGAAAAGACAGCATATATGCAATATATGCCATGATGCAGCAGAACTATCCTGTCTGCTGCATGATAAGCATGAAAAGCGACAACCCTGACTCGTACATGTTCCACACGCCAACAATTGAGCTTGCCAGCCTCCAATCAAAGGCTATAGGTATACCCCTTATCACAGGCAGGACAGATGGAAAAAAAGAATCAGAGCTAGAGTGCCTAAAAAAAACAATTGCAAAAGCCAAAGAAAAATACAGGCTGGACGGGATAATTACCGGCGCCCTGTACTCAAACTACCAAAGAGAAAGGATAGAAATCATCTGCAAGTCCCTCTCGCTTAAGGCATTTTCGCCATTATGGCACAGCAACCAGGAGTTCTTGTTAAGGGAGATGCTTGCCAAAGGCTTCAGGTTCATCATGACAAAAGTCGCATGTGATGGGCTTGATACGAGTTGGCTTGGAAAAGAGATCACTGAAAAAGAGATAAACAGCCTTGCTGCACTTGAAAAAAAGATAAGGATCAATGTTGCAGGCGAAGGAGGGGAATATGAATCCCTTATGATCGACGGGCCCATATTCAAGCAGAAGATCACAGTGACAGGATGCCAGACAACAGAAGGTGATGCAGGCAGCGCTACACTGAGCATAAAGAAAGCCATGCTTGTCTGATCCTTGTCAGGTGGCTTATCTGGCTAGCTATAAGACAATACCTTACTAGAATATTCTGCCTTACTGTAATATTCTGCAAGATCTTATATGATTATATTATCTGAGAAGTTATCTTTTTTTACAGTTGTAACAACTATATTATCTTAGATGTTCTGTATAATGAATCATATGCCTCCTCATATGTAATTGCAGGGTCATCAATTACGTTGCCGTCATCATCAACCCCAAGAACTACAATAGCGCCTGGGCTGTAACCCTCTGGCTGCTTGCCTATGTTTATCTCTGCAGAAAGCTCTTCTGAAGAAACACCACCTACCCGCGAGCCTTCAAGATAGATATCATAACCTGCAAGGTCTGTAATCTCTGAAAGGTCATAGTTCTTGTCTGCTTCTGCCCATGACAATGAGACTATCGTGTTTCCGTCAGTGTCGATACCAATGCCTGATGATGTCATTGTTGCAATCCCTGGAGGCAGGTCATCATAAGGGATGGCAGGGATAGCTAAGATGCCCCTTCTGATCTCATTATCAGACCTGTCAACTGCTGCAACAGAAAGGTAATAGGTCTTCTTATCAACAAGCTTCTCATTGTTGCAGCTGTCAAGCAAGACATTTATCAAATCAGTGGCATCCACAACATTGCCTGGCTCTTCAATGTCGCCTGAATTGACCTTCCTGCTCGGTGTCATCGCTGTTGTCTCTGAAAACTCTGTCTCAGAGCAGTAGATGTTGTAATGGTCTATGTCTGTAACTGGCTTTGAGTTGAGCTGCGGCCTTCTGAAGCTCAAGAGTAGCTCTGTTTCAGATAACTTCATGTCCTCTGCAACAAGGCCTTTTATTACAGGAGGAGGTATGTTGTCTGTAAATGCCAATGCGAACCTGTATACGGGCTGCATGATCTCAAAAGAGCCTGAAAGCTCATCAAACACCATGAGCTCCTCTTTTGAACTGGCACAGAACCTAAAGGTGCGCATGGGCGAGAGAACACAGTCAGGAACAGACGACCTGTCATGGTCATATTTTTGCATCAGTGCTATCTCTTCACCTCTCTTGTAGAGGTAAAGCTCTGCTCCTGAGCTCTCCTTATTTACCTCAAGCTCATCAAGAGAATCAGAGTCAAACTCAAACTCAACAACCACACTTTCAATCGGCATCATGTGAAGGAGCCCGCCTATGTACCTTGCGCCTGCTAATGTCCTGTTGGCAATTACATAGTTCAATGTCCCATCTATCCCTTCTCCTCTTGCTGATAGTACGACGCTGCTTCCTGTGTTGTTTAACACAACAGTCATCCCCATGCCCTTGAATCTTTCATTGAACTCAGGGGTGATCTCACATGCACATGCATCTTTAGCAGGCACATCCTGTTCTACACACCTCAAAAACATCTCAGCAAACCCATAGAACATATCTTTTTTTGCAGAGGTGTTGCATTCCATTGAAAAGCTTGTCTGGTTAACGTATTTTTTTACGCAGTTATACAATGTATCAGAGGCTTTCCTGTCTGGATTGTTTTCACATTCTGATACCTTTTCAATAAGCCACCTCGATTCCTGCCTCAGGCTGTCGTATATGCTTATATCGTAATCCCTATGCACACTAAATGATGGTGTGAAAGAATATATCGTTGCATCACCGTCAGTAGGCCTGTCAAATGCGCCTGTCTGCCCCTCTTTTGCAGCCTGCTCTCCGCCTGATGACTGGTCTGCTGTCCCCCCTGCTGAACCTGTTGCTGTTCCCTCTGCTCCTTCTGCCCCTTCTGTTGTTACTCCTGTTGTTGCTCCCCTGCTCCCTAAATTGAACCTCGGCCTGTACACTGCTTTTATCCCTACACTTCCATCAGGATAATACTTTTTCGGGAATTCCCTATCTACTATCCCCTCTGTGCCTGTGCTCTCAACGATCCTGTTGCTGCCCACATATATGCCTATATGACAGACCCCCCTCTCCTCACATGGATGGATAAACATCACATCGCCTGGCTCTGCGATATCCTCTATATCCTCATGGCAGCCTATGCCTTCACACACAAGGCCCCAATTCTTTTTTGCATATTCATAATACCCTGCGGCAGTTGTCCTATGCTCAAGCATCCCTGCATGCTTAAAGACCCACCATACAAAACCTGAACAATCAAACCCTGGCATGTATGGCTTTCCGGTATGTTTGCCATTTCCTGCTGGCTGGTATCTTTCAACAACCACTCCCTTGAAAAGCCCATCAGGCTCAAGCTTCTGGAACCCTATCGTGTCCTCATAACTATATGGTGACTCTCCCCCATATACATAAGGAAGGCTGCTGTACAGCCCTGCGTATTTCTCTGCTATCTGAGCAACACATCTGCCTGTTGTGCATCTCTCTATTTTCCTGCCTGCATCCCCTTCATCAAACGGGCTTCCTACCCCCCCCACAATTGGTGTCTCGCTCAGATACAAAAGCCCATTGGATATCCCCTGCACCTCTATCCCTTCAATGACATTGACAGAAAAACCAGTGGGAAGCATATCTGTTGCATAAAGCACCGTCATGTTGAGCAGCCCCTTGCTTATCTCGTCAGCAAGGCCTCTTGTAGTATCCATCGGAAAACACTCCTGGTCTTTTGTACTCCATAAAGAATAGCCCATATATGCTCCGCATTCCGGCAACCCTGAAAAACCCCCCTTGTCTGCCATATTAAATATTGCTGAATCAGTCACCAATTCTGCGCTCTTGTCAATATAGAGCATGGCTTTCTCAGCCCTTTTGGCAACTGAAAGGATGTCAAACTGCTTTTCACCCAGCCTGTCTTGGCCACCAAGCTTGTCCTGGTTGCCAAGGAATATAACTGTAAGTGAAATAAAGGTTAACAATGTAAAAAGAGCAATGGCAACACTGTAAATCCATGCCTTTTTTCTGCCCTTATGCCTGCCACTGAAAAATATCATGTTGGTCTGTTCCTCATTGACTTATCCCTCATTGCGATCTCTTTTCCTTGTTTGTCTTGTCTGTTTTGTCTGTTGTTTTTTATTGTTAATCTTCATCTAAAGATGCAACAAGAACAACAGTGTATGTCTTTTCATGCCCAGGAAGATAAACCTCCCCCACAAAATCCTCATAATTGTACATCTCCATCACATGCCTAAACTCCTCACGCTCAAAAACAACGCCATATTCTGTGACATCCTCAACAAGATGCACATTTTCATCGATATAATCATGGATTCTCAGTTCCATACTTCCCATGCTTGATCTTTCTATGACCCTCATAAGAATCTTTTGAAGTTCTGCCCTTAGCAGCTTTACCCTTTCCTCGTCGCCTTCTGCATATACTATCAATCCTGCAATATCTGTGTCAAGCCCGTCTACTGAAACAGGGGTGTTTAATACCTGGATAAGGGTTGATTCTGCATCAAGCTTCAGCTCTCTTGCATCTATCTCAAATGCGCCAGCAGCCTTTATGACATTAAAGAGCACCCCAAATATCACAATTATCACAACAATAGCAATAAAGGCCATGATATCAACCAAAGGGTCTGTCAAAAACCCTTTCCTGCTAAAAAACATCCTGTTCTTCATCTTGTTCGTTTTATTCGTCTTACCTGTCTTATCGATAAGCACACCTCCTGTAACCTTTGTCCTGTACCTGTTGAGATGTCTGATTTATCTTGTCTATCTTATCTGTGTTATCTGTGTTATCTGTATTAGTTACCTTATCTAACCTGTTTACCTTATTTGCCTGTGCTCAACTGTGCTCAACTGTTTGGCATGACTATAGAGACTGCAACTATCCCTGGCACCAGCCCCTGCTCTTCTTTTATATGCACATAATACCTCTTTGTCTTTTCTACTGCACCGCCTGGCCCGATAAAACTGCTTCTTGCCATATCAAGCCATGTCCTGTAGTAAGCTTCATTGATGTATGCAGACATGAGAGGATTGCCGTTCTTATCCATGTATCTTTCACCGTCCATGTCAAAGAGGGTGATATTTGCAGCGATGATCTTTTGGTCTGCACCAAAACTAAAAACATTATCAAGATTCACTGGCACGTCTGACCTGAACTTCCCAGGGTCAATGACATGAGGGTATGCCCTGTCAATTGTCTGGTCATAATATATTAGGCCGTTCTTGTTGCTCATTATAGACTGCATCATTATCTCTATCTCTGTGTCAGTTATATCGCTTGTTGCTATGATATGCTTTTTTGTCACATAGACTATTGAAAAGAATATTATGATCAGAATCAGCATCCTTGCAAACATGAACATTATCTGCTTGAATGCCAGTTCAGCTTTCCTGTTAAAAAGTGTTCTTCTTCCCATACCTCTTACCTTTCTGTTCTTGCCTGTTTCTTTACCTGTTCTTATCTTTTCTTGACTATTTTTATCTTTTCTTAACTGTTGTATTCTATAACTGAAGATGATAATGAATCTATCAAAGAGTAGATGACATCTGCATCACCAAAATCCGGACCTTTTGCAGGACTACGCGGCAGCTCGAGCACAACACCGAGCCCGTTTTCAGGCATAGTCTTGCTCCTACTGTCCTGTCTCACCTCAACAACGCTTGCCCATGCCAGGTTTTTCCTAAGGGAATTGCTCACAAAACAAGAGAGCTTTGAGCTCTCAAAATTGCTGGATATGACTGTTACAGGAAGCCCTTCTTCCTCTGTAACATCCCTGCTGCTGAGCATAAAAACATAACCAAACCCATCAGGCAGGACCAGCCTTTTTCCCTGCAACATATCATCCAGCTGAGAAAGACTGTATACTGCAATCGGGCCAAGGCCATCGAGCTCAAGCTTTTGCTTAAGCGCCCTTGCAAGAGGCTCAAGAAGCACGGTTGAATAGGCTATATAAGCGCCCTTACCAAGCTCAGGCCCTGTTCTGGCAAGGCAGTTCCTTGTTATGAAATCCTGCTCAACCTCTAAAGAGACGCCAAGCCTGCTGCTTGTTTTCATGAGCTGGATCTCAGTGGGATTTTTTATAGGGCTATCATAATAATTGACAAGATTCTTGTCATCATAATATGGATAGGAATTGCTTGCGCTGCTGTCGCTGTCTTCAACCTGGATCCTGTTTGTCTGGAAATTGAAGGTGTACTTTGACATGTCAATCCCTGAATGGACATATGACACATAGACATCCCCTGGCACAGACTGCATTGTGTCCATAAGCAGGGCGATGTCCTTAGAAAGGGCGCTTCGCTCAAAAAACCTGTTTTCCTTGACATTGATGACAAATGAGTACAAGCCCAAGACAACGAGCAACACAAGGACAATCTCAACAAGTGTCCAAAGCGAATGCTCATTAGCTGCCCTGCTATTAAAAACACCTCTTTTATGCATATTTGTTTTTAAATCTGTATAATATAAAAAGGTTTTGCTGGCAGTCTTAGATGATTTTGTTAGTAGAAAAAGAGCTGCAAGTTGTGCTGCTAAAACTATAAACTATATGTAACTCCAGAACCCACAAACACTACATATACCTATACAAAGCATACAATTATGTTAATAATATAAATAAAGTAATAACGTAAAGAAGGTAAACAACGTAATAACATAAAGAAGGTAAATAAGCCTGCCTTACACACTGGTAAGCGTGCTTTTGTTCCTTTGGTTTGCAAGCTTGCTTTGGTTCAATATTCAAACAGCCTTTTCTGCTTGCCTGCCATAATATCATCAAAACTTTTCCCGAACAGGTTCAATATGGTCTCAGCAATGGGCCTGATCTGCTTGTCTATGTAATGGTCATAATCAAGCTTTAACGACCTATCCTGCATAAGCTGCACAGGGACTGGGCCATTTAATGTCATGTAATACTCTATTATGTTGCTATCGAGCCTTGGCAACAGCCTTGCTGCCTTGACATGTGGAGGGGTGGTCTTTACATAGTTCTCAAGCTCTTTTCTTATGGACTTCCTGTATACGAGCCCGTTATCGTGCTTGCCTGCCCTGATCTCTTCGATAAAAGCCTTGATATAACTGCTTACCTCTTTTTTATGGAACACCTTTTCAAGCATCTCAAGCTGAAACTCTTTAGCGATCTCTGTCCAGTCGCTCCTGACAAATTCCATACCTGTAATCTCCATCTTCTCTTTACCATCCTCAACCTTCAGTCCTGCATACCTTTTCTTTGCACCAAACCCAGCACCCCTTGTCCTTGGAAGCATAAAGACCTTGTAAAGCTTTTCATATTCCAACACTAAGTGTGATCTCCTGGAATACTTTTTCCTTACAACGCCATCAAAATGGCTGTTAATCTTTCTTGCCACAACACCCGCCACAGAATCTGCCTCAGATAGACCTTTTGCTTTTGTCTCGATAAAAACAGAATCTGTATCCCCGTACAGGACAGGGTAACCCATCTTCTCAACAATGGTTGCTGTTTCTTTGACAATAGTCCTGCCAAACGATGTGATTGCGTTCGCCATATCAAGGTTATAGAACCTGCACATAGGGTTGGCAAGCACACCATAAAATGAATTCATGATTATCTTTATCGCATTGCTCCTGACTGCGTCATCTTCTCTTTTTGCCTTGTCGCGCTCTTTTCCCAATGCCTCGATTATCTCAGGCAGGACACCGTCATCTGTTCTGAACCTTGCATCATTCGGCGCAATTATTGTCCCTTTCTTATCATGTGTCATAGGGTCAATGTTATATGTACGGATGATGCTTGGGTACAGCGACTTGAAATCAAGCACTGCAACATTGTCATACACACCTGGTCTTGGTGTCATGACAAATGCCCCCTTGACGCGCTCCCCTCTATCACTGAAATTTGTGCTTGGAACAACAAACCCCCTTGCTCTTGCTTTTCTTATATATAATGAATCCAGTGCTGCAACACTTCCCTTGACCCTGTCTATGGGCATCCCTGTTATCAAGGCCTTGTTTAAAGTGAGGTCGATTAGCCTTTTTTTCATAACAATCTTATAGGCAAGCTCTGCATCCTTAAGGTTATAATCTGCAAGCTTCTGTGGGTCAGTTGAAATCAACCTTTTTGCCTCTTCTCTTATGTTTTCAATCTGGATTTTCCGCTCATTAAGAAAGAATTCTGCTGCTGTATCAAGCTTATAATTAGGCAGGTCGATAAAAGACAGCTTTAATAGAGATATCCCATCCAAAACAACCCTCCCTGGGAGCTCAGCACTGCTCTCCTTAAAAAAGCTGTGCTGAATCATGACCCTGGATTCCCATTCTGTCCTACCTAAATCAAACCTGATCTTGTTGTGTTTGAACCGTCTGCTTAGCACATTCAGGTCAAAATCAACAACATTCCAGCCAGTGATTATATCAGGGTCAATTGCAGCCAGTCTTTCTTTAAAGAAAAGAAGCATCTCTTTTTCTGTTTCAAAGATAGTGGTGTTCCTGAGCTTGCCCTGCCAACCTTTTGAGACTAAAAGTACCTCTGTTTCCTTTTCAGCCTTTCTTGCCTTATTGCTCATTTCAACACTCTCTAACCCATCTGGCCTCTCTACATCCCCGGGCCCCAAAAACCCCTCAACCTCACCAACTGCTTCCCTCTTTTCATCTGGCTCTTTTTCAGAATAAAGCGCAATAGAGAGTATCTCAGTTGCATCATAATTGGTCTCAATGTCTATTGAAAGGGTCTTTAGCCTGACACTATCCTTACTATGTCTTGCTGCGGATATCTTAGGCTCTTCATATTCCCTATCAACCTTATCACCAGGTTGGTATTTACCTGTGATATCAATTGACCCAAAGATATTATTGTCAAACAAAAAGCGCTGGGTAAACCTAATGTCTGCTTCATAGCAGACAATCCCCCCTTCTTCAAAGGATTTTTTTATATCTGGGACATCACCCGGCTTTCTAACAATAACTTTTATGAGCTTAGCCCCATCAAAGTTTGCCAGTACACTCTCTTCAAAAACAGCATTATTGAACTGCTCTGCTTTTCCCTTGTCAGATCTTTTGATGAAGAAATAAGGTGCAAATGATGTTTTTGCAAGGAAGGATTCGTTGTTCTCAAGCCTGCCAAAGAGGTATATATATGGCAAATCATCAACAATCCTATATGTTAAATAGACAATATAACCTTTCATAAGAGCGTAAAAGCACCTTGCTTAATTAAAATTTTGCTTTTGCACACAAGATCTGACCAGTATTATACTTTAAGATATCCCCACATCATATATTAGGATGTGTCAGATTAAGATGAGTTAGGTTAGGATGTGGCAAACAAGCTATGTTAGGCCATGTATTTAGTATTGAGTCCTATAAATATATCAATCAAATATATCAATCAAAAACACCAACGCAAGCAAGGGAACATGCTAATTAACAACTAAAAAGGGGACGAGAGCCCTTTGTTTCCTATGGAAAACATTTTGTTGTTTGTGGATATGTGTTTTTTAGCATTCTTAGCATTCTTAGCATTCTTAGCATTCTTAGCATTCTTAGCATCTTTAGCATTCTTAGCATTCTTAGCATTCTTAGCATCTTTAGCATCTTTAGCATCTTTAGCATCTTTAGCATCTTT
>JAFGRM010000026.1 GCA_016935125.1 Candidatus Woesearchaeota archaeon | reverse complement strand
TTTGGTATTTTTGCGTGCTGTATTAAATGGTTATAGTAACCAAAGTATTTAGAACCTACAAATCCAAAAATACTTAGAACCATAATTGCACTACAAAATAAATCAATTCCTATTTCGAACTTTTTTAAAAAAACATTATAAAGCTCACGTATGGTTTTCTCCCCATCACATAAAGAATATATATAAGAAACAAAATTTGAATAATCCACTAAATTTTCAAAAACACTTAGTGCATTCCTTGGGATATAATGACTTGTCTTTAGGAAAATTTTAAGAATTGACTTTTTTTCAATAAAAAATTCTTTTAGTTCTTCTTGGTTAATTTGTCTTTTTTTAACTGGCACATCATCCAAAAGGCTAAAAGGGATGAAATTTATTCTTTCTTCAAAATGGTCACTCCAGTTCCTGCTTAATATCATGCCTTCTTTCTCGGCTGAACCATAAAACTCGCAGCCTGGAGATACCCTTGTCATATGGCTCATCAGTCTTGAGTGCACCTGATCAAGTTCTGATTTATCTTTTGGGTTTAGGATATCAAAACCAAACAGATTATTAATAAATTTAACAGTATTTCTAGGCGTATCGATGGTCTCCCCAGGGCAATATGTCATCAATAGATATAGGGGGACTATCCCGCTCTTTATGAGATGGCCGTTCGCCTGCTTAATCTGGTCAGTCTTTTGAGTCTTCTTCAACCCTAAAAGAATGTTCTGTTCAGGACTTTCAACACCTATCTCTACACCTTTGCAACCGGCTTTTTTCATAAGAGGCAAAAGAACATTGTTCCTGATGATATGTTCGACCCTATCAAGAAATATCCAGTTTACATCAATCTTTTCAGAGATCAGCCTTTTGCAGATCTCCTCTACCCTTAACTTATCAATCATAAAAACATCATCATGAATATGGATATTGTTTATCCCATGATTTTTGATTGCCTTTATCTCATCAATGACCTTGTCGACAGAATAATTCCTTATCCTGCACTTGTAGAGAGACGGGCTATTGCAGTATGTGCAATTGTAACAGCACCCCCTTGCAGTCAAAAGATGCGCTGCAGGCTCATCAGCATATTCCGGCAAATGGATGGAGGTATTATATAAACTCATATTTACCAAACTATAGTCAAGCACAGGCAGTTCATCAAGATTATCAATAAAATATCCTTCTCCTGTCCTTACAAGCTTGCCTTTGTCTTTATATATGATGCCTTTGATACTCTTGAGCTGACTAAGCCACGATATGTTTTTATCCTCATTACCTGACCCAAAAACATCTGCATTTGATGTGCTCTTTGTATTGACATTTATCCTTTTCATGATTTCAAGAAATTTTCTCTCACCCTCTCCAACCACAACAATATCAGCAGACCCTTTCTCAAACGGCTCTTCAGGAAGAGCGGTAGGATGGACCCCGCCATATACAAGAGTGATATCTGGAAATTCCTTTTTTATGAAGTTTCCAATCGCATAAGCGCCGAGGATTTGTCTTGTAATTGCGCTGATTCCTACTACAGATGGTCTTGCGTGCTGTATATTGAATTTAAGCTGTTCTTTTTGAGATTCTAAAAAAAAATCTGGTATTTTCCATAGACCATCCGAAATAACATTGTAATCAATTATCCTTGATGTAAAGCCTTTTTTGTTTAGATAGCTTGCAAGCGTAATAAGGCCAGTGGGTTCACATCTTGACCAGTGTGGTTGATAATTAGGATTAATAAGTATAACATCAAGCAAAGGTCTCTCATAATATATATCTTCAAAAGACCTAAAAAAGACGCCTTTGTTCATCTTCAAAAGCCTTATGACACGCTCCAATACCATAAAATCCGATTCAGCCATATACTCATGGTGTAGAAGCAGGCAAATTGTGTTGTTCTTATCTTTAAAAGAGATTATTTCATCCAGAAGCTCATCCTCTTTTTTTCTTTCGACAGACCACCTGCCATTTTCTTCATTATAAGGGTAATCCTTGAAAAAATCTATATTCGCAGGAATATATTTCAGGCTTGTTGCATTAATGTTGGCGTCAGCACATTTGCTAAAGGATGAAAACACCTTGAAATCAAGACTCTTTAGAGCCTTTATAGTATTATTATCATAGGAATGGTAAGGTGGGGTGAAAGCAGGAAAAAAATCATCTCCAAACTCCTTGACAAGCCTCTTTTTGCCTTCTTTTATCTCTTTCAGCTGATTATTAAAATCCCTTCCTGCACCAAACTCATATGGTCTGTGACTACAATCTTGTCCATTGCTTTGATCTTCTGCATCGCTTTTACCACCTGTCTTGTCTTTTCCCCAATTAAGCTTATGCTTAAACCCATGCTGGTTAATTGAGATTAAATCAGGGTACTCTTTTTTGATTTTTTTCAGCCAAACAGCAGTCTCTTCTGTCAGTTTCATAGGTATCAGCTGAAGACTTATCGGAACCTTATTTGAAACAAAGATATCAACCAGCCGTTTCAGCTTAGGTGTCAGCTCAGAGACATCATCATCTCTAAATAACACAGTATTTATCTTGGAGTCTCTATTATAAATCATCTTTTTGGCCTGTTCAGGCCTGCATTTACATATACCTATATCATTACACCCCGCAAAAAAAGCGCATAATGAAATCGGAAATGTAGATGGCATATTAGAATAGTCTTTCATAAGACAAAGATTGAGAGAACCCCCTAACTTCTTTTTCTCCATGAAAAACTCATAATATATATCCTTGTCAAGATGTTTCTTATAAAGAACAGAGCTTGAGTAAAAACCACACTTTTTTTTGGTTTCATCATCGACAAACTCTGGTGGATGTTTGAGATGGATGCCAAATGCCTTTCTGTTCAACATAATATCTTTGTTGAAATAATTAATCATTCTATATGCTAAATCATCACCTTCATATGCCCAAAAGACAAATTCAGGGCTAAAACCCCCTGCCTGTAAGAAATCCTTCTTCTTAAAAGATATGTTGCCTTCATGCGCTAGCTCCCATTTAACCATATCACTGCTTAAGAGATCATCATTGCAAAATGCAAAATAACCTTCCCTGATATCTTTCCCAGTCTCTTCACGAAGAGAAGGACCTATGACTATGTCTGCCTGATTATGGGAATTTATATGTTCTGATATGAAATTTTCATCCACAACAATATCTGAATCCACAAATATAATGATATCACCTTCTGCAAATTTAGCTCCAAGATTCCTAACCAGACCAACACGGTTATACGGCTCCCCTCTCTTGAACTTTACTGATTCATGACGTGGCCAAAAGATATATTTTAGGTTGCAACTAGGTCTAAGCGACCTTATCATATTTTCTGTCCCATCTGAACTATCATCATCGACAACTATTACCTCATAAATTATATCATATGAATTGCTTAAAGCATTAACCTGAAATTTTTGTCTGAACAAGGCTTTAAGTACCTTTTCAAGATAGTCTTTCCTATTATGAGTAGGTATTATGACTGTGGCCTTAGGTTTCATATCATCTTTTATGAGAGAATAAGATGGCTTTGCATCATCAAACCCTAATAAAAGGCGCTTATCAAGATGGGTATCATAGACCCTTTCATTAGGTATAAGATTCATCCCTTTTTTCTTTAGAAAAAGAACTGTTTCATGGATATGGTTAAAAGAATTCTTTATAAGTGGTATGCCCCCATAGGGTTTTGCGTTATCGCTATCTTTTATGGGATTATTATCTTGTGGTTCTGGATAATCTATCATCACATTCCTTATACCCATCCTATGGATTTGTGATATTATCTTATTCAGGATAAGAATATTGCTGCTGTCAATTGTAATCTTTGCTGTAATATCTTCACCTCTCTTTATTTTTAAGTGCATATAATCATGTATCCTCTCCGGCAACAAAAGTTTGGTAGAGTATCGATACTCTTCTGGAGAATTGTTGTACCTGTCAAGGACATAATCCATGACTGTCTTTTCTGGATGTTTCTTGTAGAGTAGGATTTCGTTTCTTGTTGTAGAAATAAACTTGTCATAAGAGAGGAAACCATGCCCCTTGCTGGCATTGCCTCGGATGTTGTATGCCATACAGTCCTTATCCAGCCTGATAATATGCCCAGTTTTCTGGAGCCTGTAGCCAAGCTCGACATCTTCCTCTGCCCAACCAACAAAATCTTCATCGAACATGAATTTCATGAAAATCTCCCTGCATATGGCCATATTGCCTGCTGCAAAAGACCACCATAGCTTCTTGTTTGTCTTCGAATTGCCAAGCGTCAAGCTAGAGAAGGAATCTTCTCTGAATTCATGAATAACAGGAAGCTTATGAAGATCATTCTTACCATCATCAAGAAACTTTTTTACATCCGAGATATTGTATGTATCTCCTGCGCCATAACCTGCATTATAACCCAGGACAACATCAGCCTTTTCTAATGCCTTAAGACAATTTACTATGTAATCACCCCGAACAACAGAATCATCATCAAGAAATATTAGTTTCTTTCCCTTTGCATGTCTTGCCCCAAGGTTCCTTGCCTGTCCTGCCCGAAATCCTAAGTTTTCCTGAAACAGATATGATACATTCGTTATCCCTGCCTTGCTCTTAAACTTATCCACTACATATTTTGTGTCATCAGATGAACCATCATCTACTACAATCAACTCATAAATTGTTTTTCTGCATCTCTGAAGAAGCAAGGATTTAAGAACCAAAGACAACATCATAGAATTATTGTATGTAGGGATTATCACACTCACAAGAGGATCTATGTTCTCAGGCCTGATAAGGCCTGCATCAACAGCAGAGCCTGAATCGATCAGGCCACCCCTGCACTTTTCAAGAAGGTAGCATTCCCTGCATCTTATGTCTGTCTTCATATAACCCCTCAAATCATGCAGGTATGCTGAGTTCCATATGTCCATCAGCCTGTCCTTTTTGGCATTACCAAGCAGATGCTTTGAGTGATAGTCTGTCTTGACAGAAAAATCATGCCCCACAACAAGCCTTGAATAACCTGAATCAAAGTACCCTCCTTTGGATATGCCAGCAAGCCCGCCGGCAACTGAGCACAGTGGCAGTGCATTTGCAATCCTGACATCCATGCCGTATTCTTCATTAAGCGCCCTTAACCTGCCGGCAAGAATAGCAATGTCATCCTGCCCAACAGGATTTTTATCCATGGCATTAGGCACTGGCCTTAAGACAAACCATTCTGACAAGAGGCCTTGTTGTTGTGCAGCTTTTGCATCTGCTTGTGTAGTTTTTGCATCTGCTCTTTCCTCTTTTGCTTCAATTGCCTTTGCTTCAATTGCCTCTTTTGTGTCTCTTTGCGCCTTTCTGCCAAGAAGCCCACCTACACAAGAATAAAAACGCTCAAGCCTTGTTATGTTCTCTCTTGTCATTATCGTCGCAAGCATCAGCTTTAATGGATGGCTTTTTTTTACGCTGCTTTTAAGAGCTGCCCTGATAAGCTGGATCCTCTCCATGATAGCTGTGAAAGCTGCTGTGTCATGAAATGATATGACTGCAAGGTCGACAAACCTGAATATGTCTGCATTCTTCTCGTCGACAAGAAGGGCGTTGGTGTTCAGTATAGTAAAAAGCCCGAGGCCTTTTGCATATCTTATTATCTGCGCAAGGTCCTTTCTCATAAAAGGCTCACCGCCTGATATCCTGACTGCAGGGATGCCTGATTCAGAGATTTCCTGTAACAAGCCCTTGATCTCACCCAATGCAGGCTCGGAACAAGATGTTCTTGTAGTATTAACTTTATTACTTTTCCTGTTAAAACAGAACCAACAATCAAGATTGCACTTTGAAGTAACTTCGATTATGATCTCATTGGGCTTATCTGACAACAGTCCAGAACTTAACATATTATTACTTACATCAGCCATATAGACCATGGGAATGTCCTTCAAATATAAAATTATTGAAATTAATTGAGATTTATTGAGATTAAATGAAAATAGCCAAAAATAGCTGAAAATGAACTGTATTTCAACTATATCTCTTGTTTTGACTGCATCCATGCATCATTATTCTAATATCTTAATATCATATCTTAATATCATATCTTAATAATCATATTTTAATAATCATATTTTAATAGTATGCTGTATTTTCCAGGACCCATGGCACACCTTGTCATGACAACAAGATGCAACAACAACTGCATAAGCTGCATAAACGATTTCAGTATCCGGGCAGGCAGCAATCCAATAACAGACTTTACGAGCAAGAGGGATGCGCTTGAAAGGGAAAGCATAATCACGATAGGTGGTGGTGAGCCAACTATCTACAGCAGGTTCTTTGAGCTCATGCAGTTTGTTCGCTCGCTGGAAAAAGAGACTCTCCTTCTTACAAACGCAAGGGCATTTTCAGTCCGCGGCTTTGCAGAAAGGTTTGATTCCATTGGATTTGACAAGCAGATGCTAAGGATCAGCTCGGCATTTTACGGCCATGACAGGATGCACCATGACATGATGACTAGAGCCGATGGAAGCTTTGAGCAGACACTGAGAGGCATTAAAAACCTTTTAGCTATGGGATACAAGATAGAGATAAGGATGATCCTGAGCAGGATGAACTTCAGGCTTGCAAAAAAGATCTCTGAATTCATATCAGAAGAGCTGCCTGGTGTTGAAAGGGTCGCATTCATAAACATGAAAGTCACAGGCGAAGCTCTGAAAAACAAGGACATCCTTCTGGTGCCATACCCAAAAGTCGCACAGGCTGTTGCACCTGCAGTCGATCTCCTTGGATCAAAAGGCATCGAAGCTATGCTGCTGCATTTCCCGCACTGCATCCTAGAGCCAAGGCTCTGGAAGCATACAAGAGGAAGGACTATTGATGAAAGCCAGATAATGTTTAAGGGATCGTGCAGCTCATGCAGAAAAAAGGATCAATGCTCTGGGATCTGGAAGAGCTATGCAGAGCTTATGCCGCTTTCTGATTTTAAGCCGATCAAATAACCTGCTAAGAGGACCAGATAAAAAGCATGGTAAAGAGCAAGACCCAATACAATCCAGATAAGACTGGTTTAGATGTCAGTATGAGCTGTGGCTTCCATGGCTTGCGTGGCTTCCATGGTTGTAATGGTGGTTATGGGAAACTCTAAGGTGTCCATCCCCACTTGACGTATAATCCCCTGAATTCTTATGTGTATAGCAAGAAGATGGATCGCTGCCAGGATCACAAGGCCCAGAGATATCACCTGCGCTTGCAAGCTTTGCAGATATGCTTCCTGCTGCTATTCCAACAACTGCCCCGCCTGCAATAAGCATGGACTGCTTTGTTATCTTGCCTTCTTCATCTGTAAGAAATTCCTTTATCTTTTTCTTGAAC
>JAFGRM010000002.1 GCA_016935125.1 Candidatus Woesearchaeota archaeon | reverse complement strand
ATCTACAGTTCTATAACTCTATAGCTTACTGTTTATAGCTTATTATCCAGTAGCTTACTATACAACCTCTATAACTTTATAGCTTTTTCACTATGATCAGGATTGAGACTGCGCATGCGATAACAAGGATTCCGATCCAGCCGTATCTCCTGCTCTTTTCACCTATTGATTCGTATAAGGCAGCACCATAACCCTTTTTGTCCTTCTCTTCCATATCAATGTCTGCAGAGCTGTTGCCTGCAATCACCCTATCAGTTCCTGCATAGCCTGTTCCTGCATATACGCTATCATCTCCAGCAAGGCCAGTAAGAGCTGTCATTCCCATGCCTTCTGCTGAGATCTGGCCTGCAGACAGTTTCTCATACTGTTCCTTGCTATATTCTTCATTGCTATATTTTGGGTCGCTCTTAACATTTGCTTGCGCTTGCTCTTCAGCAGACGCAGGGTCTCCAGCAGAGCTGTTGCTGCTGAAGTCGACTGTCAGGTTTTTTGCATCAAGAGTATCATTTCCTGATATGAGCAGCAGCATAAATAGGTTTTTTGACCTTGAGAGGTTTACGCTGAAGCTCAGCCTTCCTGAGCTTTCGTTTAGCTCTTGTGTCTCTATCTCTATGGTCTTTAGGCTATAATTTCGCTTAAGCACTGCCCTTGTACTGTTGTCAGTGTTCTTTACAAAGGCAAAAAGCTTTGCTGATTCCTTGTACTTGGTTGTAAGTGTATAAAAGCTGCTTATGTATGACCTGTTTTGGTCTGTTGAAGTCTTGCTCTCGTTGCCTGTTTCTGCTGTCTTGGTGGTCTTATCTTCACTTGATGCAGTGCAGTCCTTGGTTGGCACCTCGATTTTGATCTCTTTGCATGTGCTACTCAGCCTTCCGCTGACAGATATTGTCTGTTCATCAGAATCATCAATCCCCTCAACAACTATTGTGTATTCGCCGTCTTCATATCTCTGTTCGCAGTCCGGCTTGATCTGAAGAGGTATCTTAAGCTCAACTTCTGTGTACCTGTCGTATATGTTGAACCTTGTGTTTGAGCTTATCCTGTTTCCTGTGCTGTCTTCAATGTAGCATGAGACTGAGCTTTTGGCTGTATCCCCCTTATATGCTTCTATTGTAACATAGATAAGCTCTCCGAACTTTACAGGGTCACCTGCTGGGCATGAGCTATCAGTGATCCTGAGGTACGAGCCAGTCGGAGCAGGATCTCCTTTTACAACTACAACTGATTCAGCTGAATCATCAGAGCTGTCCTGGTCAGTGCAGTTTAGGTATGATAGCCTTGCTTTGATGAGAAACACCTGTTCCTGACCTGAAATAATAGGTGTCCATGACCTCATGTTTGAGTTTGTCGTGTTGTACCTCTTCTTTACTATGCGCCCGAACAGGTCTTCTATCCAATACTCTATAGAGTAATCTATTGATTCATCGCTGGGATAGATACTGTATCTGACTTTTTCACCCTCTTCATAGACAACCTTGTCTTTCTCTATATGTATAGATATGTTGCATAGTCCTGTGCTCAAGCCAGCTGCAGTTGAGTTTTCAGAGCTGTCTGCGGATCCCGTAGAGTTAATGGTAGAGTTGATGCTAGAGTTAACAGATGAGTTAACAGTTGAGTTAAAAGTGGTGTTCATAGTAATGTTGATGCTATAATTAACAGTAGAGTTGATGCTAGAGTTAACAGAGGAGTTAACAGAGGAGTTAAGAGTGGTGTTGATACTAATATTAATGTTAGTGTTTATAGTGGTGTTGATGGTAGAGTTAATTGTACTGTTGATAGTTTGGTTAACAGTAGTGTTGATAATAATATTGATGCTAGAGTTAGTAGTATAATTTATAGTAGAGTTTATTGTGATGTTGATGCTGGTGTTAATACTAGAGTTAATTGAATAGTTTGTTGTAGTATTGGTAATGCTCAGGTTCTGGGTCAGGTTATAGTCTGTCATATCAGTTGAGTTTAGGGTCTGGTTCAGGCTAGGCTCAAGGAGCCTTACTATGCTGTTTTCAAGGCATGGGCTTCCGCCATAGAAAACTGACTCGTATGCAGTGGAATTATAGATCTCGATGCTTCTTCCGTTGTTGTCTGCAATAGAATTGTCATATGCAAAATGATCAACAAGGGCACCTGTCCTGTCATAGATGTATATAGAGTCCATGTCGTTGTTCAGGTTGTTTCCGATAGTTGAGCCTGCTGAATAGACTGAGCAGGAAAGCCCTGAATAATCAAACCCCTCCTCTACAATGAGCGCATAGCTTGAGTTTTTTTCAACAAGCGGATATAGGATGTCCAGTGAATCAGCGTCAGCTATCTGCCAGCCAGCGAGGCTTGTCTCTGATCCAAGGCAGAGCTCGACAAATTCCATGTTGTTGTCGTTTCCTTCTGGGTTGTACATGATCTCGTTGATAGTGCAGCTCTGGCTCAGGTATGCATATGCAGGCATAAGGAGCATGATAAGTGACATGACAATAATAACTAATGAGGTTCTTATTGATATTTTTCCTCTCATCAGGAGCAAAGAGAGGCTGTTGTTTTTCAACTGTTCTGGGATTATTCCGGAGAGTCTATGTAAAGGATGGAAAGATGAGCTTTAGTCTTGGAACTGTTCCGTCATCTCTTGCTGTTCTTGAAATATGTCCGCCTGATGCCCAGATCAAGATTGCAGGGTTATGACTTTCTATCCATATCTCGGTCCATATCTAGGGATTGCTGTGCAGCTTGTGCGAGTTCTCTTTTTTCTGTCTTACGAAGAATGACAATACTGTGAATATGAGCATCAATGCAGATGTAAGAAGGAATATGGCCTTTAGCGGAAAAAAGATAAGGAAGACAGCACCAGCAAACTTGCCTATGGTGCTGAATGAGTCAGTGTGCGTTATGAACGGGCCGTAATACTTCTCTTCTTCAGACTTAGTGACATTGAGGAAAAAGAACGATTCTCTTGTCCCTTCAAGAAACGATGCGCCGATGCTGCCGACAGTAAGGCATACTATCAGGATGATTATATTGCCTGAAAAGTATGAAAAGAGCGAGAACAGTGCAAGGAGCAGGTAGCCGTATATGAAGAACCTCTTGTATCCATAAATATCAGCGACCTTTCCCACTTTGTATTCAAATATGACAAGCGGGGCAGATACTGCAAAAAGGACTATGCCTGCAATATGCTCGCCATAGCCGCTCTTCAGGATATAGAGCGGGACATAGATGAAGATCATCCCCCAGTAGAGCGATATACCTCCACTTACAGCGTACAAGAGCGTGAACCTTTTTTTTGAAAAAAAGTTTTTCATGTTCATGATGCTGCCTTTTATTGTCGCATCATCCTTTGTATGGTGGTTTATCTCCTTTATCTTCGCAAGCCTGAATAAGGTCATCCCAAAGAGCACGAACACTGCTGAAAATATGAACACATAATGGATGCCGAGTTTTCCTGCAATGAACCCACCAAGGAGCGGGCCTATCATGTATCCTATGTTCCTTATTGCATAGACATACCCTTCGGTCTTTCCAAGGTCTTTTTTTGCGCATGAGTCTGATATCAGTATCCCCTGGCTGACTGTGTGAAAGACTCTTCCTACAATATATATCAATGAGGCGAATATCACTACTTTCATGCTTCCTGCAATGTAGAATATGAAGTATCCTATAAGCAGGCCTATTGCTCCCCAGAGGTATGTGTTCTTCTCTCTGTATCTCTCTATTATTGGTGTCAGGAAGAAGAATAGCACGACTGATATAAGGGTGAGTATGCCTGTGAACAGGCCGACATACACCTCATTGTTCATGAATGTGTCAAGGTATATGCTCCAGATGCTGTCTCTTGCAGCATATGCAAGCGACAGGAAGAAAGCCACATTTGGAAGCCTGAACGCGATCTTGTTGATCTTGTGTCTGTTGATAAAGTCAATAGGCATGCCTGAACATCTGAATCTGTATTATTTAAACTTATCGTTGCACAACATTGCGCATGGAGCAGGCATATGCCTATCGCAGCCGTGATATTTATGGCCTTTATGACAGCTCGATCCTTAACTGTGGATATCTCTTCTGGAGAGATTCTTTAAGGTTCTCAAGAAATCCAACTGATGGCGGGTTAAGGTCGCTGTAGCTCCTGCTCTTGATATTTTCAGGCATGAACCTCTGCAGAATCCACCTCGACTCGATATTGTCTATCAGTTCACCCATGCTTATCATGTCCTCTTTTTTATACATGAGCCCGGGCACGATAGTTGTCCTAAACTCGATGTCTATCTGTTTCTCATATCTTTTCAGTATGTCAAGCGTCTTTTTGAAATCATTGACAAGATCGCTCTTGCTTATGAAAAATGTGCTTGACCTTGTGACTTTCTGGAACAGCTCCTCATCAAGCGGTGATTTTAAGTCAACTGCTATAGTGTCAAGAAGGCCAAGCTCAAGAAGCGATCTTATGCATCCAGGTTTTGAGCCGTTTGTGGCAAGGCCGGTCTTAAGCCCAATATCCTTGCAGAAGTTTGAGATCGCAAGAAGCACCTGCCTCTGCAGGCAGGGTTCTCCTCCGCTGAAAAATACTGCGTCTGAGCTCTGGCTGTAGTCCTTGATCTGCTTTTTGATATCTTTTATGTCCTGTATGAACTCTTCTTTAGAGAAGTGGTTGTCTGGTGCATTGCAGAATGGGCAGTTGTAATTGCAGCCTGCAAAATATATGACTATAGGGTTCTTGCCTTTCCATATCTCTCTTGAGCAGGGCTCGATATGGCTGATAAATGCCTGCATTCGTCTTTGCACCTGGTCATAAGAACATCACGCCCTCCTGATCTGTTTGTCCTGGCTTTTGTTTTCTTCCTTGTCTTCAACAAACTTAGACAGCGTTGTGTTCTCTTTTATTGTATTGTAGCTAATTGGCACTGTTGTTCACCTCTGCTTATATTTTTTACTGTTATTGAAAAATTCGTCTGGCTGGCGAGTTTTTGTTATCCCGGAAGCTTAGAGCCAGGCAATCATAAGGCCAGATACCTTCTCAACTCTCATGCCCTTTCTCATTTAAGCTCATTTAAGCCCGCTGCTGCCGAAACCTCCTTCAGATCTCTCGGTTTTGAGGTCAAGCTTGGCCTCTGTTATATTTGCATGGACAACAGGCTGTATCAGGATCTGAGCGATGCGCATGTTCTTCTCAATCTTAAAATCCTCTTTTCCAAGGTTGATCAGTACAACACCAATCTCGCCCCTGTATCCAGAGTCTATAACTCCAGCTAGTGTATGGATCGAGTTTTTTGCTGCAAGCCCTGACCTGTCCCATATCAGGCCGACATGGCCTCTCGGTATCGCGAATCTCAGCCCTGTCTTTATGACCTTTTTTTCGCCAGGGGCAAGAACGCATTCTTCTGCACTGGGGAGGTCGAGAGCAGCATCATGCTCATAGGAATATGAGGGAAGCTTTACATCCTTATAGATCCTTTCAATCTTTAGCTCTACCATCCTTAACACACACACAAAATACTATCTGTATCCTTAAAAAAAAACAACCTTCTCATATATAAAATATATCAATCTCAAAGATATATTTGATAAGATTATAGAAAAGATTACATATTCTGGCTTTTATCTAAGCCCTATTCTGGCTTTTATCTAAGTTATTGGATCATAGTGCCAGCGGGCAGTATAAGAACCAGATGAAAAATAGATAAAAAATAAGAAATCAGGATAAATAAAGGAAATTATATAAATGATAGGGGTGTTTCAATATAAGATGGATAATAAGATAGATGATAAAATGGATGATAAAATTGTTGATTTATCTGAGCAAGCAGAAGCAACAAAGGATGCAGAGGCTGTAAGAGATTCTAAAGTTAGCAGTGGTGCAGATGCTATAAGAGATTCTAAAGTTAGCAGTGGTGCAGAGGCTGATAGAGAGCTGTCACGGTCGCTTGGAACGCTTAAAGCCCGGCTTGAAAGCTCAGAAGAGTTCAATATATGGAAAAAGGATAACCCTGGCTTTTATCTTGCGCACATGTTCCTTATGACTGGCCATGAGCCTCAGCTTGGGTATTACAACAAGGAGACTGACACTGTTGTTACCTTTGATATCAGTGAGAGGATAACTGTCAATCCTGCATCAGAGGTATTTAAGGAATCAGGCATTATAGAAGAGCTTTCTGTAGATGGTGTAGTGCTTGGCACAGATGCAGCAGATACCATCGCACGTGATGTTATGGACAGGGAATATCCTGGCCAGGCGATAGACAAAGAGATAGTGATCCTTCAGGTACTATCCGGGATTGCAGTCTACAACATCACTTTCATCACAAAGTCTTTCTGCACAATAAACATAAGGGTTAATGCAAAGACAAAAGAGGTCATCAGCCACGAGAAAAGAAGCATAATGGACCTCAGAAAAGCTGACGCAGAATGATTATTGTCTGCATATGCTGTAGATATGGGTTTATGTGCATTCTTTAGATCCTATTCTTATGCGTGGGTCGTGGATATGAACCTTGTGTGCATAGCCTTTAGGTCAGATACAAGTGTTTCTCTGCAGATTGGATATAACAGAGAGCCAGCCTTATCGCTCTAAACCTGCACTCTTTTTGTTGCTGTCAGATATCCTTTGCAGAAGTTTCTTTATCTCATAGAAGGCTACCACTGTAAATGACGTGATGATTATTGTTGGCCAGTCTGAGATGCCAAGGGCTATTGTCTTTGCAAAGCGCGAGAGTGGGGTGTAGAGCAGGGCCAGCTGAAGCACGACCGAGAATCCGACAGCGATCCATAGCCACCTGTTTGTGAAGAGTTTCCTTGAAAAGACGCTCTCAGAGTCAGACCTGCAGTTGAATACGTTGAAAAGCTGGAACATGACAAGCGTCGTGAATGCCATTGTCTGCGCATAGAAATCAGACACATGAAGGCTCTTTTGGAAGACAAAAAGTGTTCCTACACACATTATCAGGCCTGTAAATACAGTATCTATGATAAATTGCCTGTTTGCTATTGCCTCGTTTTTCTTTCTGGGTTTTCTTTTCATCACATCCCTCTCTTGCTTTTCTATGCATAATGCAAGTGCAGGGAAGCCGTCTGTTAAGAGGTTTATCAGTAGGAGGTGGATTGCCAGGAGGGGCAGGATAAGGTTTCCTGTCCTGATGCTTGTATAACCTATTACCATTGCAGCAAAGAGTGTCATGACCTCTCCTGTGTTTGATGTTATAAGGTATCTTACAAACTTCCTTATATTGTCATAGATCCTTCTACCTTCTTCTACTGCGTTCACGATTGAGGTAAAGTTATCGTCGGTAAGTATCATGTCAGCAGCCTCTTTTGATACGTCTGTGCCTGTGATTCCCATCGCAACCCCTATGTCTGAGCTCTTGAGTGCTGGCGCATCATTGACGCCGTCGCCTGTCATCGCTACGATATGGCCTTTCTTCTGCAGGGCCTTTACTATCATCAGCTTGTGTTCAGGCGAGACTCTTGCAAATATGTCTACATCCTGGATGACTTTGTTAAGGCCATCTGCATCTTTGATCTCCTCTCCGGTCATGACAGTTGTGCCTAGCCCTAGCTCTCTTGCGACTGCTACTGCAGTTGCCTTATGGTCACCTGTTATGACAACGATCTTTATGCCTGCGCTCATGCATCTCCTGATGGATTGTATGACCTCTCTTCTTGGAGGGTCATACATCCCTGCAAGGCCAAGAAATACAAGCCCTGTCTCTGCATTCCTCTCATTTAGCGTTTGGCCTCCAAGACGGCCAGTATTTGGATTACCTTTGATCTCCTTATATGCGAGACCTAGCACCCGCAGTGCCTTTTCAGCCATGGCCATAACACTGTTGTTAAGCAGGCTCTTGTCATTTTCAGTTATCCTTCTCACCCTGCCGTTTATTAGGATATGCGTGCATCTTCTTATGAGCTCGTCTGGAGCCCCCTTTGTATATGCATAAAGCCTCCTGTTCTCTTTATGGATTGTGGTCATCCTTTTTCTTTTCGAGTCAAATGGTATTGAATCTATCCTTGCTGCATCTTTTTCTGTATCTTCAGCGTCAATACCTGCTTTTCTTGCAGCGACTATGAGTGCGCCTTCTGTCGGGTCGCCGAATATCTCCCATCCCTTATGCGTGCGTTCAAGTTTTGCGTCATTGCATAGCACTGCGCATCTTAGCAGCCTCTCAAGGCATCCTTTTTTGACACTCTTGTTATTTGAGTCTGTGAACTCGCCTGTTGGCTGGTACCCATGGCCAGATACATGGTAAAGGCTGTTGTTTGCAAATACCTCCCTTACAGTCATCTGGTTGTGCGTTAGCGTCCCTGTCTTGTCTGTGCAGATTATGTCAGTCTCGCCAAGTGTCTCGACAGAAGGCAGTTTTCTTATGAGGGTGTTCTTCTTTATCATCCTCTGGACGCCAATTGCAAGGCATATTGTCACGACTGCAGGCAGGCCTTCAGGGATAGCTGCGACTGCAAGCGATATTGATATCATGAAAGTATCAAATATAGTGCTTGTTCCCTTTGCGATCCCTATTATGAATATGATTGCGCTGATAATGAGGATCCCTATGCCCATGAACTCTCCAAAGACAGAAAGCTTTTTCTGGAGCGGTGTCTCTTCATCTTCAGTCTCCTGTATCATACCAGCTATCCTGCCCAGTTCTGTTTTCATCCCTGTCTCTACGACTACAGCAGTCGCTTTGCCCTTTGTTACGACAGTTCCTGAGAAGACCATGTTTATCATGTCAGCAATGACAGTGCAGCTTTTGCAGGTCTTGCCTGTTTTTTTTACAGGTGTGCTCTCCCCTGTAAGCGAAGACTCGTTCAGTTCAAGCCTCTCTGAATCTATGATCCTTGCATCAGCAGGGACCTTGTTTCCAGATTCAAGCAGGATTATGTCCCCTTTTACTATCATCTCTGCATTAATCCGCATCTTTTTTCCGGACCGTATGACAACTGCTTTTAAGGCAGATATCTTCTTAAGCGCTTCTATAGACCTCTCTGCCTTGTATTCCTGGACATACCCGAGGACGGCATTCAGTATGATTATCACCAGAATCACTGCTGCGTCTATTAATTCGCCTATAAGAACAGAGAGTATGGTTGCAGCGATAAGTATCCAGATTATGAAGCTGTTAAGCTGGTTTAAGAGAAGACGTAATCTTGAGATCTCTTTTTTTCCATTGATGGCATTAGGTCCGTATTTATGGAACCTGTAGCTAGCCTCGCTGCTCTTAAGCCCATCTTCAGAGGTTTTCAGAGCTTCTACTACTGCTTTAGTGTCATAGCTATGCCAGTTCATCTCTTCCAAGCTTATCTTGCCCCCTTTTTTTTGATTTTAAGTAGCCATAATCTATATATATTTTGTCATTGTAAGATGTCATATTGTAAGATTGTCATTGTAATATAATGTTAAAGTAATGCTAAAAGTGACCCTGAATATTAAAGCAGGTGTTGTAACTGGTGTTTGTAACGTGTTGTAACCTGTGTTGTTATAAAAATAATAAAGATTATAAAAATAATAAACTATATATACTATAAAAGGATTTTTTAAGCTAGGTGTATATCTTGGTCATGAACAGCAGAAAAGGTGTAAGTCCGCTTATAGCAACAGTGCTCCTTCTGGCATTCTCAGTAGCGCTTGCAACAGTTGTTATGCAGCTGGACCCGTTCTCAGATGACTGCAGCAAAGTAAACATCAGGATTGCAGAATACGAGGGTCAGAAGCATATATGCTATGATGAGGGGGATAGGATAATAAAGGTCTATGTTGAGAATTCCGAATATGTGATTGACAGTGTCAAGGTTTCAGTTAGTGGGACAGAGGGTGTCCTTGTTATTGATGATATGGGGATAAAGATTGCAAGGAACCAGCTGCAGATGTTAAGCATCCCTTATGATATCTCAGAATATGGAAAGATCCTCGATGTCATGATCACTCCAAGAGTCAATGTCAGTTATGCAGTCATCGAATGCCCTCTTGATGAAGATATATTGTCGATCACATCCTGCAAATGACACTCTTTTACCTGTTTTTTAACAGCAAGAGGGATATTTTATATTTTAGGATATTTTATCTCTTAACTGTCTAATTCTCCTAATTCTTAAAAACTGCAAAACTGCCTGACTGCTTAAATAATGGACTTAAGCCCACATCAACACTGTGTTCCCTAATAACCCCCTGTCTTCCTAATAACCCTATGTCTTCCTAATAACCCTGTATCCCCATAGCGTCAAATCGCAATTATTATATATCTGGCAGGAATAGTTGTGGTTATGATAAGGATTCTATTGGACCTAAAAAAGAGCGTTGAACAGAATGCTTCAGCCTATTTTGAAAAGGCAAAGAAAGCAAGGCAGAAGGCAGACCGGGCTAAAGAGGCCCTTGTTAAGTCTGAATCAAGGCTGGAGCGGTTTAACAGGAGATTGCCAGAACAGAAAACCGTTGAGCTCAAGAGGCCGAGAAAAAAAGAATGGTATGAGAGATTCAGATGGTTTTATTCAAGCGAAGGCTTCCTTGTTATTGGCGGTAGGGATGCAACATCAAATGAGATAGTGATAAAAAAACATGCAGAAAAGGATGACATAGTCTTTCATACAGATATGGCAGGCTCGCCCTTCTTTGTCATAAAGACCTGCAAAAGGCAGCCTGGCAATGCGACATTGCAGGAGGCTGCTGATGCTACTGCGTGCTATTCAAGGGCATGGAAATTAGGCCTCTCTACAACAGATGTGTTCTATGTCAGCCCTGAGCAGGTATCAAAGACTGCCAAGTCAGGCGAATCGCTTCCACACGGCGCATTCATGATATATGGAAAGACAACCTATCTAAAGCCAGAGATGAGGTGTGCTGTAGGCCTGACTGAGAAAGGGATAATGGGGGGGCCTGTTACTGCAGTTGCGCATAACTCAAAAAGCCATGTTGTTGTCATCCAGGGAGAAGACAAGCCGAGCGATTGTGCAAAGAGGATAAGGATGCTGCTTTGCGAGGGTGATAACGATGAGATCATAAGGTCGCTTCCGCCAGGAAACTGTAAGATCATTGAGCTGCCAGCCAAAAGATTGGATAAGGGAGATAAGGGAAAGCCAAAAGAGAAGACAAGGACCTGCTAAAGTAGAAGTCAAGGGAAAGCCAAAGTAGAAGTCAAGAACCTGCTAAAGTAGAAGTCAAGGGAAAGCCAAAAGAGAAGTCAAGAACCTGCCGAAGAAGAAGAAAAAAGTCTGAAAGAGAAGAGATGGTAAGGAAACTAACATCGATATGTAATTAACATCAATATGTAATCAATTTATCTTCAATAGAGCTTTAATACATCAGCAATACATAATATTTTTAAATGTGGTTATATCCTACATATCCTACAACAACAATTAAAAATAACCAGAATGCAAGGGGTGTTCTAATATGCAGTGTGAGATGTGCGGCACAGAAGGCAAGTTGTTCAAGACAGAGGTTGAAGGGACAGTGATGGTTCTGTGTAGGGATTGCAGCAAATTTGGGAGGGTGGTCGCTGAAATCAGGCCAACTGAGAGAGTTAAGAAGATTCCATTAAATGCTCAAGATGAAGCGCAGGCTGAAAAGCCGATAGCTAAACTGCAGAAGAATGCACGGAAAGAGATCATGCAGGGGCTCTGTTCTGGTTATCAGGACAAGATCAGGAATAGGAGAACCGAGTTGGGATTAAAGCAGAACGAGCTTGCAATAAAGATCGCTGAAAAGGAATCTATTGTCCAGAAGGTTGAATCAGGGCAGTTCAGGCCGCCTATCAGGCTTGCGCGTAAGTTCGAAAGGGCATTACGGATAAGGATCGTAGAAGAGATGGTCGATGAGCATGAGAAGGATTACAAGGCAAAAAAAGAGACGCTTACTATAGGCGACATGATGGATATAAAAAAACCCTGAATGGGGCTGGCAGGATTATGGCTCGCAGAACAGACTATACAAAAGAATCACTCAGGCTGCATAAGAGGCATAAGGGCAAGATAGAGATAAAAAGCAAGGTAAGCCTTGGCTCAAAAAAAGAGCTTTCCCTGTCATATTCTCCTGGTGTTGCAGCCCCGTGTCTTGAGATCTCAAGGGATAGGTCCAAAGCCTATGATTACACATCCAAAGGCAACATGGTTGCTGTTGTCTCTGACGGTTCAGCTGTTTTAGGTTTGGGCAAGATCGGCCCGCAGGCAGCACTGCCTGTAATGGAAGGCAAAGCAATACTTTTCAAGGAGTTCGGAGGTGTAGATGCCTTTCCGATCCTGGTGGATTCATATGATACAGAAGAGATAATCTCAACAGTTGTAAGGATTGCGCCTGGTTTTGGAGGGATCAACCTCGAAGACATCTCGTCACCTCGCTGTTTTGAGATCGAAGAGCGGCTTGATGATCTCTTAGACATCCCTGTCTTCCATGATGACCAGCACGGAACTGCGGCAGTTGTTCTTGCAGGGCTCATAAATTCTGCAAAGGTTGTTGGGAAGGAGTTGAAGGAGTTTAAGGTAACGATAAACGGCGCAGGTGCAGCAGGGATCGCGATAGCAAGGATACTTATTGAATGTGGCATCAAGGATATAATTGTTCTTGATTCAAAAGGTGCGTTGTATTACTGCAGGGAAGATATACAGATGAACAGGGTAAAAAAAGAGATCGCCAGGCTCACAAATGCCAGCTGCAGGCTAAAAAAGGGCCAGGCTAAGGATCCAGAGGAGTGTGCCAGGTGCAATAAGGGCGGGCTTGCAGATTCTGTTTTAGGTAGGGATGTTTTCATAGGCGTAAGTGTCGGAAAGCTGTTGACTCAGGAGATGGTGCGTTCGATGGCAAAGGATCCTATAATCTTTGCTCTTGCCAACCCTGAGCCAGAGATTATGCCAGATTTGGCAATAGCGGCAGGTGCAGCAGTCGCAGCTTCTGGCAGGAGCGATTATCCAAACCAGATCAACAATGTGCTGTGCTTTCCCCATATCTTCAGAGGTGCGCTTGACGCAGCTGCAACCAGGATAAACAAGCAGATGGTTATTGCAGCGGCTTATGCACTTGCAGAATCAGTCAAGAGTCCCAGGGCTGACAAGATCATACCAGATGTATTTGAAAAGCAGTACAGGGTAAGGGTTGCAAAAGCAGTGTATGATGCAGCAGTATAATTGTGTATCAGTGTAATAGTGTATGATACTGCAAAAAAGCCCAGAAGAAAACAATTTTACAGCAAATTTTAAATATAAGCCTTGACATGATGTGACCTGTGAAAAAGAGAGTTATATTCCTGGCAATTCTTGTATCAATAGCGCTCTTGTTTGTAATTGCAGGCATGCCGCTTTTGAGATACCTCAAGGCTCATGCAGATTTCAGTATCTTTGATAAGAAGACAGAGGATAAGACAGCAGACAGCGCTTCTGTTGGCAATTCAACATTTGGCGGAAGGGAGATTACGCTTGATATAACTGTTGAGGACATATGCTCAAACCCTATAACAGGGGAGATAGAGCTTGAGTGTTCAAATCCTGATGCATGCAGGGCAACATGCATGAACAGGGGCTGTATGCTCTTCGGCCTCGAGTTTGTGAGGTCAGAATTCAAGGGCAACAGGTGCTATTGCATCTGTTATGAAGAGAACAAGATAAAAAAGGCGCTTAGCCAGGGTTGATTCCTGCAGAGTTAGGCCATATAGGATTTTCTGTTGCTGGATTTCATCCTGTTTTGTCTTCATCTGACGGTTTGATAATAATCTGATAATATCATACCATATTTGATAGCATCTATATCTGATAGCGTCATATTATACCTATCTGGGTATCTATTATCATCTCATAGAACTCCTTTGGTTTTGAACCCTGCACCTCTTCTTCGTTGATGTAGATTGTTGGAAGGGTGTTTATGCCTTTTTCAAGCCCCTGCCTGTATTGCTTTGTCAGCTGCAACAGCTTCTCTTTTCCTTCAATGCAGATGATGAAGCTGTCCTGGTCCATCAGTGTCTTTTCAGTCAGCTCTGTTATCCCTTGCATGTCAAGCGGCTTTTCTGCATTAAAGAGCATCCTTGAGAACACAATCGAAAGGTTCTGGTCAGTCGCGCATTCAGCTGCTGTATCGACTAGCAGGTCTTCATCTATGTCAACTGGGAAATGTATGTAATTTATTATTATCCTGTCTTTGTATATCTTCTTTAAGTCCTGGAGTGTATTAAATGTTTCATAGCACGGCTTGCAGGAATACGAGTAATAAAAGTCTATTATTACAACACCCTCTGTGTTTGAGAGGTTTTTTGGTATATCTATCTGACCTGAATCATTTCCCCTTAATACGAGCAGTACTATTATAACCACAGTTGCAAGGGCGATGAAAGCTATTATGTATGCAATGTTACTGTCCTTTTTCCTAGGCTCTCTTTTTTTCTTATTTTTGTTGCTCTTCCCGCTCTTTTCTAGTTGAGGTAGGGGCCCAGTCTTATCTTTTGGCTTTGCCTTATTATCTTTTGCTGCAAAATTCCTTTCTTTACTATCTTTGCCTTGTTTTTTATTTTCCTTGGAAGCTCTCTCTTTTGAGTCAGAGGGTTTCCTGTCTGCGTCTTTTTCTTTTCTTTCTCTGCTGAGCATATCTTCTTCTGTACTGGTCTTCTCTTTTTCTTCTCTTTCTTTACCTGTCTTCTCTTTTTCTCTGCTATGATTATCAGTGTTTTTGATAGTTATCTCTGTGTTGTTATAACCGATGGTGTTCTTCAGATCAAGATCCCTTTTATTCCTCTTATCCACTTCCTTATCAAGGTCTTTTATGCCTTTATCCTGCCTGGCCTCTTTTTTTGGCCTTGTATCTGCCTTGCCTTCAAGGATCTCTGATATTATCTGTTTTGATTCTTCCTGCTTTTTTGTTGATTCGATAAAGCTTTTCAGCTTCTGCTCAAGCTTCTGCTTTGCAATATCATATTCACCATCATCTATTATCCCTGCCTTATAGGTCTTATTGAGATGCTCCAGCTCAAGCTCGATCCTTCTCCTGTTCTCCATATCATAAACACCCTTGTAGAATATTTGTTATATGCTCCATATCTTATTGCTTTTTGTATGCTGTAGATTATTATTTATGTGCTTTATTGTTTGCTACAGATTATTGTATATTGTTATCTGCTTCATATATTATTGTTGTATATCTTGTATGTTACAGATGTATAAGAGCTATATTTATATAATTTTCTATTGCACAGTAGTGTACAGGAAACCAGGATAACAGAAAACTTTTCAGTTCCAATCTCCTGACTTCACAAGTCCATGGTTCTTCTTCTCTCTTGGCCTGCTTTTCCTATCTCTAGCTTTTCCTGTCTCCCTTGTCTTAAGGCAGGTTCATAACTCTTATAAATCATACACATGGCAGTTTTGTCTTAATATATTATCACTGATCTTTCTGAATTCAAGGCAGGTTAGTATGACTCTGATATTCACAGTTAAGAACGGATGTCCTATTTGTGGAGGCAATCTCACAGGGAATGCTCGCTACAGGTTTCTTTGCCTAAGCTGCATGCTGTATTTTGATTATGAGGATATCAGGCAGGTTAATGGCATTAGGAAAGCTCATCTTAATCTTGATGGGTCAAGAAATAAATCTCAATACAGTTGTTCAGAAGGGTTGTAGAAGAGCTTAGAAATCATACATAGGCTTAGAAATCATACATAGGCTTAGAAGTCATACATAGGGTTTTCAGATTCATTTATTACCTTATTTATGTCAAATTCATCTTTTCCTATATCATTCCCGCCGCAGTTTGGGCATCTGAGTGCCATTTTTGTGCCTTGCTTTATCCTGAACCTGTACTTGCACCTTCTGCATAGGTATTTCACATATTCAGGCATAATCTTCTGCTTGCTCGTTTGCATATGTCATATCTATATGAGGTCATATATATAATTTTTGAATTGATTGCCTTAGAAACACGAAAATAAGAATGATTAAAATAATAATAGAATCAATGCATGCAGGATATATCTTGAATATAAGGTAAGCAGAGTAAGAGATCTTAGCCCATGTAGCTGGGCTTTTCCTCTTTCATCTGTTTTGCCTTTGCCTGCCTGAACTCTGATTCAAGCTCAGCATAGGCTTTCTGTATATCTTTAGATGCAGAGGGCCTTACCTTCTCAAGCGCCTGGTTGAAGAACTCTACTGTCACAAACTTGGCGTTGATGTCATCCCTTAATGAGAGCATGGCAGCTTCCCTGCATACAGCCTCTATGTCAGCGCCTACATAGCCTTCTGTCTTTTTTGCGAGTTCTTTTATGTCTACCCCTTTTAAGGGCATGTTCTTTGTGTGGATCTCGAATATCTTCTCTCTTGACTTGTCGTCTGGAACAGGTGTCAGTATGATCCTGTCGAACCTTCCTGGCCTAAGAAGCCCTGTATCAAGCATATCCGGCCTGTTTGTTGCAGCTATGACCACCACATCATTTAGGTCCTCAAGCCCGTCCATCTCTGTTAAGAGCTGGTTTACTACACGCTCTGTAACATTTGAGTCTGAGCTTGAGCCGCGCCTTGGAGCAAGGCTGTCTATCTCATCAAAGAATATTATTGAGGGTGATGTCTGTCTCGCTTTTTTAAATATCTTTCTGACTGCTTTTTCTGATTCACCAACCCATTTTGAGAGCAGCTCAGGGCCTTTTACCGGAATGAAGTTCGCTTTTGATTCACTGGCGACAGCCTTTGCAAGAAGGGTCTTTCCTGTTCCAGGAGGTCCATATATCAGCACGCCTCTTGGCGGTTTCACTCCAAGCCTTACAAAGGATTTAGGGTTTTTAAGCGGCCACTCGATTGCTTCGCGAATCTCCTGCTTGACATCAAAAAGGCCGCCGATATCATCCCACTTGATATTAGGAACCTCGACAAACACCTCTCTCATGGCACTTGGCCTTACTACCTTTAATGCCTCTTTGAAATCCTGCATAGTTATCTTCAGCTTGTCAAGCAGCTCTTTTGGGATTGGCTCGTCCTCTTTGAGCTTGAGGTTTGGCATTATCCTTCTTAAGACGACCATAGCAGCCTCTTTTGTAAGCGATGACAGGTCTGCTCCAACAAACCCATATGTGTTTTCAGCAAGCGTCTTCAGGTTGACGACCTTAGGGTTGTTGCCGATTAGATCCACTGTTTCCTTGAGCCTCTTTGGCAAGACCTTTTTGAAGAGCGCATTTTTTTCAGGGTTCTCTTTTAAGAACTTGCTGATCCGCTTCTCGACGCTTTTTGATGTCATGGCGTCCATGTCCCTTGCGTCGTTTAGTATGAGAGAGACAGCCTCAAGTGTGTCATTGTCGATCTCCTCGCCAGGTATCTCCTTTAGCGCGTCGAGTTTAGTGAATATAGGCGAATTTCGCGTATGGATCTTAAGTATCCCAAGCCGTCCTGCCTTTCCAGGAACGCCTATGTCAAGCTCACGGTCGAACCTGCCAGGCCTCCTTAGTGCAGGGTCTATCGCGTCAGGGATATTTGTCGCTGCGATGACTACGACCTTTCCTCTGCTCTTAAGCCCGTCCATGAGCCCTAGGAGCTGGGCTACGACCCTTCTTTCAACCTCTCCATATGCCTCTTCCCTTTTTGGGGCTATCGCATCTATTTCATCTATGAATATGATGGAAGGGGCTTCTTTTTCTGCATCCTCAAATTTCTTTCTGAGGTTTGCTTCGCTTTGGCCATAAAACTTTGACATTATCTCAGGGCCGTTTATGAGGAAGAAGTTTGATGCTGTCTCGTTTGCAACAGCCTTTGCAAGGAGAGTCTTACCTGTTCCTGGTGGGCCATGCAGGAGCACGCCTTTAGGTGGCTCAATTCCTAGCCTTTCAAATATCTCAGGATGCTTGAGCGGCAGCTCGACCATCTCCCTGACCTTTTTGATCTCTTCAGAAAGGCCACCTATGTCCTCGTAAGTAACTTCAAGTACCTTTTCTTCGCTGACTTCAACAGCTTCGGGATTATATATTATATCAGTCTGGTCAGTCACCATGACTGCTTGTTTTGGATTTACATCAACGACTATGAACTTGATTGCGGCAAAGCCAAAGTTTGGAAGACCGTTTCCTATGATATCACTAAATATATCATGGTCAAAGAACGCGGAATCACTCATGGCATTCCTTCTCCGGTTTGTACCACCAAGAGACACTATATCACCTTTCATGACTGCCCTTCCAAGGAGCCCTTGCTTGAATATGTCTGGTGATGCCTTGACCACCATGCCTTTTTGTGCAGGCGCTATTGTAATTTTCATGGCTTCCTTATATTCGCATTTTGAGATGTTCACGGTCTCTCCTATGCCTGCTTTTGCGTTTCTTCTTGTGATTCCGTCCATCCTTATGATGTCAAGCCCGATATCGCCAGGATATGCGCGGTCTACCATCGCAACTGTTTTTCTCTCTCCTAAAAGCTCGACAACATCGCCCGGCCTTACATCTATCTCATGCATGAATCCTGAGTCTATCCTGACTATGCCCTTATTGACATCGTCCTGCACAGCTTCTGCAACCTTTAGCTTCAGTTCTTTTGCCATTATGATTAACCTGCTATAATCGTCTTTGAAGAAATGAAAAAATAAAAAGTTTATGATACAGATATCCTTAGTTTACCTTGACCTTAGGCAGCTGTATTTGCGGTGGAAGGTTAACCTCCCTTGTCATCTGCAATGCCATTATGCTGCACTTGTTAAGCACTGTGTTGATCACAGGTGCCATTACGTCTTTTGGCAGGTTCTTCTCCTCTTTTTTGCCGGACTTCCAGGCAGTTACCACTTCAACTACCTTTTTTGGGTCTGCCATCATGACAAGGCTTCCCTTAAGCGTAATCTCTCCTATGTTTGGGGAGTATTTTGATGTGTAAATGAACTCAAAGATCATGGTCTTGTTCTTGTTGCTTCCGACAATCAGGTCAGACTCCTTTATGTCCTCTATTTTTACACTGTTCTGTACACCGATCTTTCCCTTTATAGGATTTGACCTTTCAGCCTTGATCGATGTAAAGTTAAATCCAATAATTGTCATGCAAAATCACCTTTTATAATCCTTTATATATTTTTATACTTTTTTTATCTCAGCACACTCATTGTTTACATTCATGGTTTATAATGCCTTCTGATGCTGTTGATTTATGTTGTAGTGGTTAATGAAGGATTTATAAAGCTTTTGATAATTTTCTGTGGTGTGTTTTATTGCGGTCTGTTTGCACCAGTAAGGCTGGCTGATGTGATTATGCTCCAGACTTCTATGCTCTTGTAGCTCTGCTCTTTGCACCAGTAAGGCTGGCTGATGTGATTATGCTCCAGACCCTTGTCATGAACTCATCGTAGAACCCTTCGACAGTATCTATCTTTGAGTTCTCCATATAGCTGTTTATGAACTTAGCGCCGTATCTGAACAGCTTGTTCCTGTGCTGGACATATAGGGCAGGGTTGTAGACAACAAAGGAATATTGCCCGTAATATACCTGATGCCTGTCTTTGATCTTTGCAAAGCTACTGTAGTCCTGCGGCACCCCTATCTTGGCCCCATCATCCTGCTTTATTAGCCTGGCTCTTATCCCTTTTGAGCCTTCAAGAATAGCATTGCAGATACCCTCCCAGCATTGCTCAAATTCAGGGATCTTTTTTATAAGAAATGGCTCTGCAAGGTATTCTATATACGGCACTTCGTAATCTTTGCCAGGGACAATGGTCTCAACCCTGTCAAGGCATCTGTATGCAAGAAATGCATCGGCTCTTATCCCTGTCTTATCTTCTGTAAAGCCTATTATATTTTCAAGCCTGTCTTTAGATAGCTCTATCTCAAGCTGGTCTTTGGGTAGCTCCATGCATGATCTTTTTGCCATCTTTTGAGGTAGTTAAGCAAGAATATAAATGTTTTGTTACTAGTAGGTAAACAAATAGTAGTTATTCAATCATAAACCTTTATCAAACAAGCACTCAGTAGTCCAACAGGCAAAAACAGTGGTTAAACAAGCATGCAGTAGTCAAACAATCACAAAGAGTAGTCCAACAAGCAATATATAGAATAAAAAAGGCGGATGAAGTGTCGGTTACCTTAACACTTCATCCTATCCCCGCCGCCGGACTTGAACCAGCAACCTTTCGGTTTCAGCTGATCGCATATCATCCTTGCTCCAGAAAGATTAGGAGTTTAGTCCTGCGATTTCTACAGCCGAACGCTCTACCAATTGAGCTAGGCGGGGGTTTTTTTAGTTGATTTGTGAGTTGTTTATATATTTTTTGGAAAAAGAATAACGGATGTATATTTTACCTCAATGTGAGGTACTTTTTCTTTTTATGTTAAGGTACCAGTCAACAATTAAATGGTAATTCATAAGAATGGATAATCAATTCAATAACTATACTGGTGATAATCATGAATCAATTAACAAAGTACAAGCTGGAATCAGAGAATGCCCAAAATATGGACTATCGCAGGATTCGAAGAGAAAGAGCATTGGTTAATCTTCAAAATGCGATTGAAAACGGTTGGCAGACTCCTAACAAAGAACACAGGTCTCTTTTAAAAGAACAAAAGAAGGTAGTCACAGACTATCTGAGCGACCAATTAGCAAATACAAAGATTAAAAGCGGTTTTTCAGTTACAACAACACTGCGGTATATACTTTTGATGTCTGTTGAAATCAAAAAACCCTATTCTCAGTACACAGAGAAGGATATTAAGAATTATCTGAGCAAGATGAAGCTCTCAGGAAAGAAACCAAACACAATGTGCATAATCTCAGGTAAGATTAAAGCGTTCTTCACATGGTACTACAAGGATGATAAGACCATCGAAAAGGATGATGGGATTCCTCATCTTGTCAGCTGGATAAAAGCTAAGACCAGAAGCAAGATTCTGCATCACAGTGAACTATTGAATTATGAAGAGATTTATGCAATGGTCAATGTCGCAACAAATGAAAGGGATGAATTTACCCCTATTAGTCTTTATGAAAGTGGGGGTAGAGCAGAAGAATTTACCGAAATTAAATTGGGTCATGTCAGTTTGAAAAGAATAGGCAAGGATGAAGTTCTGTATATTGATGTTGATGGTAAAACAGGGAAAAGACAGGTCTTTTGTAAACATGCGGTTCCTTATTACAAAAAATACATTGAGAAACATCCTTACAAGAATAATCCTAATGCACCTCTTCTTGTGAGTACAATCGGAGCAAATCCTGCACAAATGAGCCCTTTGTTATTAGCTCATACAATTAAGAAACTAGCAAAAACTGCGGGAATCAAAAAGAATGTTTATCCTCATCTGTTCAGACATAGCAGAGCGACAGAACTTGCACAATACATGACAGAGCCAGAACTTAGGATATATTTTGGGTGGCAGAGAGACAGCGCTATGCCTAGTAATTATGTCCACATGTGCAATAAGAATGTCCAGAATAAACTCAACAAAGTCTACGGTCTTAAATCTGATGAAGAGTTAGAGATAAAGGATTCTTTATTTAAACTTCAGAAGTGCAAATGCGGTCATAAGAATTCTCCAACACAAGTCTATTGTGCTGAATGCGGAAACGACCTCAAGAAAAGCATTTCTGAAAAGAAGATAACTGATGCTCATGATGTATTGAATTTTGGACTAAATAATCCTGAAACAAAGGATAAGCTTACCAGTTTATTGACTGAGATTGTGAAAAATATGAAAGGTGAAAAGAATGAGAAAAAAACAGATACCAATACACCATGTACATAGGTGTTTGAAAGTTGCAGAGGAAACACTGTATCCTTGTATGCGGTGGTTAAAGGAGATAAAAATCAAGTGAAGGTGAAGAGAAATGAGAGAATACGACTGTATGTGTACAATAATATCTGTAGGAAGAACAAAGATATGGGCAGATTCCCCAGATGAGGTTAGAATGAAAATGGAACGATTAAAACCTGAGGATTTCAGGGAATTTGGAAAGATGGTATACAATCTGAATGTATTCCACTTGACTGGCGATGTCTGGTTTTAGAATGAGAATGGTGATAAAATGACAATAATAACACACCCTTGGTTGCAGGAGTTAAAACACACACGAAAAAGGTTCAAATATAAATGTAAAACTTGTGAAACTCTTCTTTATAGTAAAGTTGACCATCATAAGGGTAGCTTAAGATTTGAGGAGCTTGGAATTGTATATCGCTGTGATAGGTGCGGTAAAGACCATTCAACTGATGGTCACGCAAGAGACTGTTGTAAAAAAAATAACAAGGAATTCACAGAAGAACTACCACTTTCGCATTATTTTAAAGAAATGGGAAAGAATGAAAAGACCTAGCTGAAAACGTTTTTTATCCAGTCAAATACTGAACTGGATTCTTTGTTTTCTTCTGCTGGTTCTTCCCATTGTCTTGAGACATAGACAGGAACCTTGTCAAGAACTCCATACTCTTCATAAACCGCTTTTTGCTCTTCTGGAGTTGATTTGGTTTCAGCGTATCGTCTGATGATATAGAAAGGAACCTCTTTTTTGTAGGTCTTATAATAATTCAGGGCAAGTTCAGGCTCTGCTTCACTTGAGAGTTCAGTATCAAGCGTCATCAGGATAAAATGGCTCAATTCATTCAATGCGATATAATCTTCTGGAAATTCGCAATTGGTCTTGTCTGTGAATTCAAAGTTTGTAAGGAGCATGTCAAACTCAGGAAGTGTTCCATCCCTGCACCATTTATCCCATGCATAAAATTCAGTCAAGACACCTTGTCTTGCGTAATACCCTGTTCTTGTTTCATCTGCTTCTGGAATGTATTTATGTTTGCAGACATCAGCATATCCTTTTCCAGTAATCTCATTTTCTCTGCATTCGCAGTCAAAATATTTTTTATACGCGCATTTTCCGTCTCTTTCAGTCAGGAAATAGTACATATTGTCTTTGCAGAATCCTTCCTCTCCCTTGAACTCGATATTGCAGTCTTTCCAGTCTTTTACTCCATCTTTCTGGTCATCAATTACAATATAATCCGTAGCGATTACAGTATGAACTAATAGGACAAGCATGAATACTGCGATAATTGAGCCTATTGCCAGTTTCATTGATATCATACTTCCCTGATGTTTTCCATTTATAAAGTTTCTTATTGGATGTTTGTTACTACTCTTTATAAATGAAAAATCGAAAAATATATAAATGAGGGTGCCTATGATATCACTATATGGATGCTTCAATAGATGGCAGGATATCAAGAAGGGATTTCATCAAATATATGAGTATTCTAAGTGCTGGAGTAGGTGCAGGGCTTAATCCTTTTAAGGCTTATGGAAAAGAGATAAACGGAGTCTATGTTGATGACACAACAGTCTGGACACCTGAGAAACTAGATAAGGCTATTAATTCTAATGATATTTCAATGATTCACTGGAGGATGAATGGTGTCGGAAATAATGAAGCAGGAGATTACCTTTTAGAACTTTTTTGTAAAGACTTTTGTACTGATTTGAATAATTTATATCAAGTTGAGTTTAAAAATGGAAAATATAATAGAGATATAATTGCAGGCATAGGGAGTGTTCTTGGAAGATATAACAAGGGAAAATTTCACGTTCCAACTTTTAGTTTATTCGGAAAAGGTCATGAAACAAGGTTTGCTATTGAATTACCTTTAGATGAACATTATAACAAAGTATTGAAACCTAATTTTGAAGAATGGGTATCATACCTGAAAAATGAAAAGTAATAAATTATTTATAGTTCTAATCCCGTTTTAATATAATTATGCATAAAAAAATAGTAATTTTCATGATTTTGACTCTAATTTTAGTTAGTACAGTAAATGCTGGTGACCCTCCAAAACAGTTATCTACTACATCTTCTTCACAAGATGTTGACCCATTGGCCAACATGGATTCACAGCAAGCAGCAGAAGTAGTTACAGATAGAGTCCAATCTAATGCAGATATGTCCACCTCAAATGCACCACCAAATACAAATGTAAATTCAAAGGGAACTCCAGTTACAATTGAGGGTGAAACATCAGTTGAACAAGGTAAAATAAATACAAAAAAAGGTATGCTTGATAAAGGCGGTTTTGAAACTGGAAAAGGGTTTGTAGGAGATGGTGAGGGAGGTTTTTACATGGACTCAGCAGAACAGTTCTCATACAACGGACTCACTGCAACTAATGTTGAGAACATCTATGGCTCGCCTACAGAGATATCTCTTGGGAGAGCTGATGAGATTACATACAAAGACATCAAGATTGAGGATGGAAACATTCTATTTGCTGGCGAGAATGTCATATCAGTTGCAATGGCGGATCGTGTTTCAGGACAAGGTCTTGATTTTAATGACATATTTTCTTCCACTCTCAAGTTTGACGGTGACAGGCTTAAGGAAGCTGAAGTTATGTCAAAGGCAAACAATAACAGCCTGATTGTTGATGAAGCTATTGTTTTGCTTGATTCATACAAGGATATTGAAGCGAAATTCAATCCTGACGGAACAATGACAGTTGCAACAGAAGACCCTGCAACTGTTATTGATGATGCAGAGACTGTTGTGACCTTGACAGAAAAGATTGACAAAGGAAGAAACATAACAGGAGATGTCAACAGAAGCACAACAGTAAGAGCTTATGGAAGAAGCACAATCACAATCGATTCAAAATATGGCATCATCTCACTGCATCTTGCTGAAACTAGCAGGTATATCAGTTATTCAAACAGTTCTGAAGTTTCACCTTTTTCCATATTTGTTCCAAACGGAACAACATTTGATTTTTATCTGAAAAAGCATCCTGACCAAATAATCAATGTAAACATGACAACATGCATCCAATGTGGACTTTATGACATGCATGAGAACAAGATTCTTCTTAATGGACAGATTGAATATGAAAGGCTGGATGATGACAACAAATTCTTTGATGTTTCAGGAACTGGCACTATGACAACATCATCATCTATCTTGAGAGTCTCTCTTCTTGCCAGGGCCTTGCCTAGGTTTTTTCTGACGCTGTAGACGCTTATCCCATCTATTATTGATGAGATGTTTGAAAAGTAGACCCACTCAAACATACAGCGCGCCCTTTTCTTTGACTTTGCATATCGCACAACCCTTCCCCTGCCATTTTTCATTATAAGCATCTCACCTGGCTTCAGGTGCCTTGGGTTATAGACTCCGCAGGCAGCAAGGGCGTTTGTCTCGCTTGCTGCAAATATGCTGCTGTTATTTGTGCCGTAGCTAAGCGGCCTTATGCCAAGAGGGTCCCTTGCCACAACCAGCTGCCCTGTTCCGTCGAGAAAGGCGATGTTGTATGCTCCGTCAAACTTTTCAGAGATGTTTCTGAACACGTCGCTTATCTCAGGCTTCTTTGCAAAGCGCAGCTCGCGCGAGATGTAATGCATCATGACCTCTGTATCAGAATTATTGATGATATGGTACCCCTCTTTTGCAAGCAGGCTCTTTTTTAGCTCTGAGAGGTTTGCAAGGTTTCCATTGAACGCAAAACTGAACCATTTCCATACCCTGCCATGCTGCCTCTCATAAGGCTGGGCCAGGTTGAGGCCATCTGAACCTGATGTGGCATATCGTACATGCCCTATGCCAGATTCACCATCATATCTTTCAAGGATTGCTCTTATCTTGTTCTTGGACTCTGTGCGAAAGACCTTGTTTACAAGGCCCAGATCCTTGTAGGTATCAAGCATATTGTTCCTTTTAGGGTTGAATGTAGAGAGCCCTGCTGAGAGCTGGCCCCTGTTCTGCATATTGAGAAGCATCTTGTAGATAGAATAGACAATATTCTCAGCCTTAGAATTCTTATTGGTGCTCACAGCACATATCCCACAGTTTTCACCTAATTCAGGCATGATTGTGTCTGGTTATCTGTGGGATGTTATAAAGCTTTTGGTAATGGGGCTGTTTTTGGAAAAACTTTTATATCTTTTGAATAGAAGTCTTCTGTATGGAGCAATTTGATTTCCTAAAAGAGGCTGAGCGATTTTATAAGCTCATAACAAAGATCAGGTTTCCAGGGGCTGAACCAGAGAAAAAGCCTCCAAAAAAGAGGGTCAGGCTGACATACAACAACAAGAAGAAAAGCATGCTCTCAAAACTCAGCTACCTTTATGGGGAGAAGTCTGCAAAAGAGACCTATGATAAGATCGAGGGCAAGATCAGGGATTTTCGGAGCAAGAAGCCCAGATGGCTCAACTACAGGGATGCGCATTTCAATCCTGTCGACAGGTTCACTGAGAAGGATTCTGTCCTGATAGTATACCCTGACATGCTAAGGGACAAGAACAGGCTGCCTCTCCAGGTATTGCTTGAATTCTCAAGAGAGCATCTGGCACATTCGATAAATACCATACATCTCCTTCCGTTTTACCCCTATTCCTCTGACCGAGGCTTTTCTGTCGTAAACTATAAGAAAGTAAAAAAAGACCTTGGCAGCTGGAAGGACATAAAGGGGTTCAGGGGTGATTTCAACCTGATGTTTGACTGTGTCTTCAACCACATCTCAACCCAGAGCCTATGGTTCAGGAGCTTCTTGAAGGGAAGCCAGTTATACGACAACCATTTCATCGCTTTTGACACGAGGAACGAGGCTCTTGAAAAGGACCTGAAGAAGGTAACACGGCCAAGGTCATCAGAGCTGCTGACAAGGTTCAAGACAAATTCTGGCTTTAAGTATGTATGGACAACCTTTGGCAGCGATCAGGTCGACCTGAACTTCAAGGAGCCTGTTGTTCTTCTGAGGATAATCGATATCATGCTTCTTTATATCAGGAACGGCGCAGGGCTTATTAGGCTTGATGCGATAGCCTATTCATGGAAAGAGATAGGGACAAACAGCATATATCTCAGGCAGTCGCATGCGATTGTCCAGCTTCTCCGTGATATACTTGACCTGCTTGCGCCAAGCGTCTCAATAATAACCGAGACAAATGTCACGCATGCCCAGAACATAAAGTATTTTGGGAACAGCAGGAACGAGGCGCAGATGGTGTATAATTTCTCGCTTCCACCTCTTGTGCTATACACTTTCTACAGCGGAAATGCCAGGTATCTCTCCAGATGGGCAAGCAGGCTTGATAACCCATCTGACTATTGCACATATTTCAATTTCCTTGCTTCACATGATGGGATAGGCCTTATGCCGCTGAAGAGGATACTTCCATACAAGGAAGTAAAGTCGCTTGTCAAGACCGCAAAGAGGAATGGCGGGTTGGTCTCGTATAAGACAAACAATAACAGCAAACAGGAGCCATACGAGCTGAATATCACCTGGTGGGATGCATTAAACAACAACCACAGGAAAGAGGACAAGAGGCTCATGAAAAGAAGGTATCTTGCATCTGTTGCTGTTGCCCTTGTCATCCAGGGTGTGCCGGGCATATATTTCCATAGCCTCTTTGCCACAAGGAACGATGCAAGAGCTGTTGAAAAGAGCAGGGTCAACAGGGACATAAACCGAAAGAACGTCACTCTTAGTGCTGTTGAAAAGGAGCTTGCAGACAGGAAAAGCGTGGTAAGGAAGGTTTTTAGGAACTATACTGAGTTTATAAGGGTAAGGTCAAGGCATAAGGCATTCCATCCAAATGCAGGCCAGAGGATACTTATTGAGAACAACAGCGTCTTCTCTGTGCTGCGGACCTCTCTTGACAAGAAGGAGAAGATCCTCTCATTGATCAATGTGACTGACGAGCTGCAGGAGTACAGGGTTGATGTTGATGAGCTTGGCCTGAACAGGTGCAGGCTTTATAACATAATAAGCAACAGGAGGGTGATATGGAACAACCCCTGCCATCAGGTGAATGAGTTCACTGTCATCCTTAAGCCTTACGAGGTCTGCTGGATAAGGTCAAGGGAGTGAATATATATATAACCTTATTTGTATATAACATTCTTTGGTCTGATTTCTGTTGGCGCAGGATGTTTAAAGTCAAAGAGCCGGATTTCAAACCCAAAGATTAAGGAGGGAACTTGAGCTCTTTAGCATGTTTAAGGCTTTAGCAGAGCTTTTTTAGGGCTTCCTCTTCTATGAAATGAAGGTTTCCAGGGATAATCAGGCATTGTGGGAAGAGCGTGAACTCTTCTCTTAGGAGTTCAAGTGCGCTTTTTGCCTTTATCTCTGGCATATCTGACCCAACACCTGCACATCCTATGCACAGTGTATACTTGTCAAGGCCAGTCCTTATCAGGTATTCAATAGCATGGCTGATTGTCATGAACCTGTTCTCATCAGGCTTTAGGTCAAGGAGAAAGAGCGTGTGCAGGCCTGAATTCTTGTTATCTTCATATGATTGATAAGGTGATCTGATATTCTTGTTGTCAAATGGTATCGATGTGATCTTTCCGAACTTGTACAGTTCAAGGCCGGTTATGCCTACTGAGTTTATGATCGATGCGTTGTGTATCACCCTTACAGGAATATTTCTCTCAAATGCGCGGATTCTTATTGCAGTATGGGTTGTTGCGCAGAACGGGTCTCCTATTACAAGAAGCGCGATATCGCTCTTCTCTGCCTTGTCAAGTATATATTCTGTTTTTCCTTCAACAAACTCCCTTCCTGCCTCATTGATCTTTTTTCCATAGAACCTCTCAAGGGTTTCAAGAGTGCAGTTGAGCTTTGATGTGTATGACTCAAGGTATATCTCGCTGCAATTCTTGATTGCCTCAAGGCCTTTGACAGATATGTCTTTCTCATCCCACAGCCCTGTACCTATCATGTATAGTGTCATCTTGATCCTTAGTTTATTCGTTTTATCCTTTTTTGATTCTCTTATCTTATGCTTTCTTGCTTTGTATTAAATCCTTTCTTATCTTTTTATCTATGCTTTCTTGCTTTGTATTTATTAGATCATTTCTTCTTTTGTCATCTTACTTTTTTCCTTTTTTTACCCTCTTATTTAATCCTTTCGTTATTTTGTCATCTGTCCTTTCTTATCTTTTGTTCTGTTTTCCTTATCTTATCTTTTATTCCTGATAACAGATATTAATAACAGCTATAATGAGTGTATCAGATGCTATTTATATATGCTTCTTATGGGTTTCCGGCTAATATGAAACCCTAGCCTGTAAATAGAATAATATAAATAGTAGTTCTCGTCGATAAATAGTTGCGATAAACAATTTTGT
>JAFGRM010000001.1 GCA_016935125.1 Candidatus Woesearchaeota archaeon | reverse complement strand
TACTAATCTTGAATACTAATAATACTGAGAATAGTGAGAATCCTATCATACAGATACAAATTATATTATACAATGAAAATATATTATACAATGAAAATGACATTATGATATTTGATGGGATATGCTCTTATGGCTATCTCAAAAACAGGCCTAAAAGCATGATGAAATTATATTGATGACACTATAAATTATATTGATGAATCCACTATAGATTATATTGATGACAATATTGATGACACTATCTATATATGTATAAAAGGTATAAAAATAGAAAAACATATATATATGACTTTTCAATAAAATAGGCTATATGCCTATCATACAGATAAGAAGAATAAGAAAAGCTCAAAGTGCAGGTTCTGCAGGAGCCTTTATCGCGCTTATCGCCGGGTTCCTTCTATTATACATCCTGCTTGTGCCTGCGGACTTAAGAGAAGAGCTTCTCACAAGCGAGAGCAGCACAACAACCGGAAGCACTACTGCTGCCAACACTGACACTGTAAAGAGCCTTGGCCTTGAAGAGCCTGTCTTAGAAGAGCAACCGGGAAGGATCGACTACCTCAAGTTCAACCAATACGACCACCCGCTTCCTGCAGTAAACCTATATACAACGACAAGCGCAAAAGAGAAGAACATAGGGGATTCTGTATATGTAAAGAAAGGCGTGTTTGACAAGGAGGAGAAGAACATCTCATTTGAGCTTTCTGATCCTTCGCTGATCGAGAACGTCTACCTCTCATTTGCACTGAACCCCAACAGGAACAACAAGGGGAGGCTGCTTATCTGGCTCAACGGAAACCTGATATTTGAGAGGGAGTACAGCCTGACTATGAACAGCCCGATAGTGCTATCAAAAAAATACCTTGAGAAGAAAAACACACTGAAATTCGAAGTGAGCGGCGTGGGATGGAGGTTCTGGACAACAAACGACTACGAGCTCGACAACATAAGGGTGATATACGACCAGACCGACATAAGCGCCCAAACAAGCAAGAACACTATCATGCTAACTGAGAGTGAAAAGTTCAACCTTGAAGGTGTAAAGCTCAAGTTCAATCCTGACTGCACGCCCCGTGAGGTGGGGATACTCAATGTCAAGGTCAACAACAACATTGTATTTTCTGCAATCCCTGACTGCGGCCAGCTGAACATAGTCGAGATGTCTCCATCAGTCCTTGAGATGGGAAACAATTTTGTGGTATTTGAGACAGAGAAGGGATACTACCTCATAGACCAGATCAACCTGCAGACAAGCATGAAAACCATGACATACCCTGTGCATTACTTTGACCTTGATGAGAGGCTCTTTAGCATATATCAGGAGGAGGACGAAGATGAGGGATGCGGGGATGTAGATGGGATATGCCCTGTGGACTGCCCAGAATACCTGGACAAGGACTGCTGCCTTGAAAAAAGCTCAAGATACTGGTGCGATGTCATGCCAAATAACGAGAACAACAGGTGCAGGGCTGTAGTATATGAGAGCGACTGTTACTCATGCCCTTCAGGATATGAGGACTCAAGCGGCAACCCGCCAGAGGTATGCGAAGACAAATGCGGGGATGATACTGACAACGAGTGCCCAGCAGGCTGCAACAAGCTCTATGACAAGGACTGCTGCATGGAAGAGGCATCGACAAACTACTGGTGCAATGACGTGCCACAGTACGGCCTGAGCCATGTGTGCAAGGCTGCAATACATCTTGAGGACTGCGAAAACTGCCCATCAGGATATGAGACAGAAGACGGGACCTTCAGCTGCCCTGCCAAAGTGGTTGACAGCGACGAAGAGACTGTTCTAAGGCCAAAATACCATGTCTGGCTAAGGCTCAAGTTCCTTGATGACGGCGAAAGGAAGGCTGCAAAGGTCTTTGTCAACGGCTACCAGTTCTACATAGACACGACAAGAGACACTTTCGAAAGAAAGATCGACAACTATGTTGAAGACGGCTCAAACGCGATAAAGATCGAGCCTGACAGGACAACACTAGACATAATCAAGATGGAGATCGCTGTCGAGGATGCATGAACCCTCACCAAGATCTGGCTTTAGACAACCACCATATTACCTGTTCTTGGAAAGTACCTGTTCACTGAACAGATAGCACAAGCATATCAGCCATAGTATTGGCCAGCCTGTCAAACAATAAGCCATATCTTTAATATACTCTCTATCTGACCTGCCCATCTGAATTTGCAGCCCATCCTATAAGCTACGCGCAGTATTCCTGCCCTGTTTTTAGAAAATATTATATAGCACTGCTTCCAGTAACTATTAAAGGTAGTTGGAACTCCAGCCCTATATCAAAAAAAGAAGAGGAACACTATGCTGTCAAGCAGGTTATTTAAGGACAAGAAAGGCCAGGCATCCCCTGTGCAGAGAGGCTGGAACTATATAAGAAACAATCCAATAAACATGCTCCTTATCTGCTCAATTCTCATTCATTTCTTCAAATGGGGACTTAACTTCAACAACTCTATCACATGGTACATTGACGTCATGTTTGCGCTTATCGTACTTTTTGTCTTCTTTAACAGGGGAAACAGGACAGCCAGTGTCTGGCAGAGTGTAATAATAGTAACTCTCCTTGAGATACTGCTGCCAAGCCTTCTTGGCTGGAATGAGTCTCTTGCGCGAAACAAGTACATGCGGCTCTATCTTCTCAACAGGATCCTTACACCATGGTGGTTCTATTATGGCATTGCAATCTCTGGCAATTTCCCTGATACCTTCATCTCAAGGTGGTCCAGAAGGATAGTCATCTTCTTTTGGATAGGTGTCCTGATATCAGTCCCTGCAGTGGGGTTCTCAGAGCTAAAGAGCACATATGTAGGCCCTGAACAGATGCAGGCAGCAGCAGAGCTCTGGGACAGGTCAGTCGATTTCTACAAGACAGGGTTCACGCGGATGTGGGACGGCCTAAAGAAGATACCTGATGCATACCGCAGGCAGATGGATATAGCAACAGGAGGCTATTACACTGGCCGTGTAGATGAGAACCAGAACGAGCCCCTTGGGGTGTACCTTGAGAATGTAAAGCCGTCTGACACAGAGTTCTATCGTGACGAGCTCGCAAGCGTCTGGGGCACACTTAGGGTAAAGACCCTGGATGACGGGATCAAGGTCAAGATAAACTGCTACTCAGGTGAAAAAGACGATGACGGCAACTTTGATTCTGACCAGCAGACAGAGAAGGTATTCCCAAAAGAGATCCCGCGGATCTACGACCTGGAGCATGAGGACATAGACTGCAGCTTTGAAGGCAGCAGCCTAAAAGAGGGCAGCAACAAGATCACTGTCCAGGCAAGGTTCAATTTCGAGACAATGGCATACCTGAAGACCTATTTTATGGACCAGGACAGGATCAGGTCAATGCTCTCGCAAGACCTCGACCCACTCGGCGAATACGGCATAAAAGACAAGGATCCTGTAGCGATATACACAAACGGGCCTGGAAGGATAGGCATTGGGTTCTCAGAGCCGCCTATAGGCATAAGCGACAACTACCAGAACCAGCCAAGGCTGGGCATAACTGTCGAGTCGAACATTGGCTGGGAAGGGATGATAGCAGAGCTAAAAGAGCTGATAATCCAGATCCCTGACACCATGTCGATAGTCGAAAACACATGCAACCACGCATTCAAGCCTATCGAGGACGATGACTTCAGCAGGTGCACAAGCGGCTATGTGTATTTCAGGTCAAAGCAGTTCCTTTCCTGCATGAAAGAATACGGGCTTGAAGACAGTGATGTGGATGATGATGGAAATATAGCAACAAGCTCAAAGAAAAACCTACAGGATAAGCTTGACAGCTGCCTAAAGGATCAGTGCAAGCTAGAGTACGAGGGATATAACACCTATTACCTTGACACGAGCTTTGATTCAAAGAGCCTGCAGAACATAGAGGATTTCAAGACATTCAACTGCAGGGTGAACCTTGACAATCCCCAAGGGATAATGGGCAATGTCCCAGTATCAACACAGTACATCCGGGCAAAGGCGAGGTATGATTATGTAATAGAAGAGGAGACTCATGTAAACATAAAAAAAGACACCACGACAGATACAGAAAGATTGGCACCAAGAAGCACTGCAACATCATCTGAAAAGCTAAGCTATGTGTTCAATGAATACTACGAGATCGTAAAGAGATGGACTGATGAGTACTCCAGCTTCAACGGCATCAGCCTTAACGGGTTAACACCGGGCCTGATCATGGCCCAGATCACAGTTGAATCCAGCGGTGACAAGAATGCAGTAGGAACATCTGGCGAAAAAGGCCTGCTCCAGATAATGCCCGCAACAGCTGAAGAGATCAGAGAAGACCTTGGCATCGCACCAGGCGGATACAACCTCTTTGAGCCTGAAGACAACATAAGGTTTGGGGTATATTACCTTGCAAAGATGATGTCTATGTTCAACGAGAAATATAACCAGACCAATCTTGGGCTCGCATCATACAACGCAGGATACAAGAACATCAAGGATGCCTGCTGTAAAGAAGGTGTCTGCATTCCCTGGAGCACTTGTGCAGGATCAGGCAGGCTTCCGCCGCTTACCCAAAGTCTCACTCCTGATTACATAAACAGGATACATGCATACAAAGATCTCTTCACTGAGCTTCAGCTTGAGACTGTAGGCATAATAAAAAGTGAAAAAAACACAGAAAACACCATCCAAAAGGGATCTATTGAATTGAGCGATGTATCAACAGCATATGATCAGTCTAAAAATACATATTTGACAGATATCAAGAGCACAAAGCTCAAGATAGAGGTAAAGGAGAAAGAGAGGAACAAGAGCTATTATGTCGACCTGCATTTCGGAAGGCAGGGAAACGAGATGTTCTCAAACCTTGAGCTCGTGCAGCAGTCTGGCACAGCTAATGCAGGCACTGAACCATCATGGATGTGGGACAAGAGGTTCCCGTTCATAAGGTTCAGGATAACAGGCACGACTATCGAATACGAATACATGCAGGCAAGCATTGTCAATGTCGGAAAGCTTGAGATAGGAGATGAAAGCGTTGAAGGCGTGCCCACAAAAACAGATGTCTGGAAAGGCTGGGTCAAGGTATGGATCGACCCTAACATACAGCTGCTTGGCGATGACAAGATAATACTATATGATTCCCAGGACAGGCAGTTCTGCACAGTTAACTGGCCAAGGTATGTCTCATATGGGACATGCAACGAGATACCAGGGATAATAATAAGGAATATCGAAACAAACAAGAAAGAGGTCCTCTATGAGGGCATACATACACTGCTCGAACGGGGCGATGCCATAATACAGGTCGAATACGACCCTGAGTACTCTGCACCATGCTGCACAAGAGAGGGCAAGGACAACTGCAACTGCCCGAGTTCATCAGACTGTGCAACCTGCACAGATGAGCAGTGCAACGTAGGAACAAGGAACACCGGCTCACAGTATGGGTTCATATGCACTGCATTACCCCAATCAACATGACATTAAGGTATGTTAAGGCGAAAAGCAAGATGACACCGCAAAACAGCCAACATATAGGCAGGGTTGCCTTTCTGGTAATGCTATTATTAGCCATTACTGCATTGTCTGCCTGTGAGAAGAACAATGAAGAGGATTACCCTATAACTGACAAGGAGTTCAAGAGAGGTACAGATGGGCTTGAGATAGAGTTCCTAAAAAGCGCACCGCCTGGAACGACTATCGAAAACATGGAGTTCAGGGTCATATGCAGGGTCTACAACAGGGGTGGGTATGACACGAGCAATGTCTACCTGACCGCAAGCCTTGAGCGGGACTACATGTGCATAACAACAGATAGTATCGACGATAATGGCAATAAGGCATGCGCTGAATATTCAGATGAGGACAAGGAAAAGATCCAAAAGATAACCGAACTCAGAAAAAAGTTCCCTGAGCTCAACGCCCAGCTGGCACTGGTCGAGTCGCAGCTTGAGCTTGAGAACAAGAAAAGCGAAAAAGATGATAATGAGCTCCTAAGGCTTGAATCAGAGATAAAAAAGAAAAAGCAGGAGATACAGGAGAACGTCGAAGAGATAGCCAAGATCGAAGAGACACTGACGCTCATCAGCAAATATTTCACAAAGGATGCCGGGATAATGAGGGGCAGGTCTATCTATTACCCGGAAGGAAGCCCGAAAGAGATCATATTTGACGCAAGGACAAAGATGATAGACGCACTTTCAACAAGACACACGAGCACAGTCGCACTGACAGCGTGCTACTCCTACACAACAGAGATCGGCGACGACATCTGCATAGACACTGACATATATGGGACAGGAATCCTAAACAAGGTCTGCACCCTTGAAGAGCATTCATACTCTGGCCAGGGCGCGCCTGTCGTAATAGAGGGGATCAAGATAACCATGCTTCCGCACGGAACAGAAGGTGTTGTCCCTCAGTTCATAATCAGCGTAAAGAACAAGGGGAACGGGAATGTCATCGCAACTGAAAAGGTCAAGCATGCGTGCTCAGCAACAGGCCTAAACAGGGATGACTGGAATACTGTCAACCTGACAACATTCAGGTTCACATACAAGGGCAGGGAATACACAAATACAGACGGCAGCATCACATGCAAGAAGAACCCCATAACACTTGAAGATAACAAAGGCGAGATTCGGTGCACACTAAAAGACGAGTTTTCTATACCAAAATCCGAACCTGCATTCATCACCCAGTTCTTTGTCAAGCTTGACTACGGCTATACTTTCACCATATCAAAGGATGTTGTGATAGAAAAACAGCTGATCTGATATAGGTCACACAAGGAAGCATCTAGAAGGTCTAACATCTATAATATCTATACATGATAAATAAGATTAATCCATGATAAATAATTATATATGCATGAAACACGCAGATAAGCATGCAGCATATAAACAAGCTTATAATAAAAAGAAACAGATATAATAAAAAGAATCTATAATAATAAAGAAACAGAGAACCATAAACAGATCTATATTTGAGCAGAGTCCTATTATGGGCTTAAGCAGCTAAAATTCCGGCTAATATGAAACCCTAGCCTGTAAATAGAATAATATAAATAGTAGTTCTCGTCGATAAATAGTTGCGATAAACAATTTTGT
>JAFGRM010000025.1 GCA_016935125.1 Candidatus Woesearchaeota archaeon | reverse complement strand
CTGTTCTTTATATTTTATATTCTTATATCTTATATTCTTATATCTTATATTCTATATTCTTATATCTTATATTCTTTAGATGTTATCTTACCAACATCATCTCTTGATGTACATATCAGCGGTGCGAGGATCAGGACATCCCTGTTATTCTTGAACAGGACACCCAGCTCATGCAGTTCATCTGAACTATTGCTGACAACAACTGCACTAGCCTTATTTTCCCTGAGCATATCAGAAAATCCTTTTTGTTTAGTATCTTTGCATTGGTTGCCTGCAGCATAAGGGCTTATCACATTTAATCTTTCATAGTTGTTGTATCTTTCTAGCTCTGTCACATCTATATAATTCATATCATTCATATCATTATTGTGCTTTTTTTCCTTTGCCTGGCCTGTCTTTTCTGTTTGTGATATCTTTGCTGTTTCTTTTGCTGTTTGTGATATCTCTGCTGTTCCTGATATTAGGATTACCCTGCAGCCGCGTTTCATCATGAGTTTTGCTGCATAAAGCGATCTCTTGCTATCAAGAACAACAAGAACCCTTCCTGTCGAGCCTATGGGCAGGCCGCCATAGCCTGCTATCTTCTCTGTAAATATGTATTCATGCCTGTCGATAAGTTCAACTCCTATATCCAGGTCATATCCATTCAGGCTGACTTTCTTGCTGTATCTGCTTCTTATGTGCTCGCCAAGCCTTATGTTGACCTCGTTTGAGTTGAGCTCAGCAGACTTGTCGATCCTCTTTGCTGATACTCTGAAGCTAGTGAACTCCTTATCCTGTATCAGCCTTTCAGAAGCCTTGATAATTGAATCCATGCTTGGCATGGCAGTAAGTGCATAGCTAAAAGAGGCTATGCCAGGAACATATCTGAGCTCATCAGCCTTGCTGTCAGTTGCTATTAGGATCCTGCCCCTCTTTCTTATTATCTTCTGGAATCCTATGCGTAGGTTTTTGAGTGTTGCACGGATGTTCTCGACAAGCCTCTTTTCAAAATCAGCCCTGTTCTTACCTTTTAGTGCAATTTCTGCATACCTGACTATGATTGTATCATGCATCAGCCTTTGGTTAAGCTGGCTGGTTTATAAAATTTGATATAAGATGCCTAAAACGCGTTTTCTCTTAAAAGAACAGAGCTTACTGTCTTATAATGCTATGTGCTATCTATGCTATTATACTATCCTACTATCCCAACCAGTTCTATTATGTTGTTGATCTCGTAATCAGCCTTTATCCTTGATCCTGAGGTGGTCTTGTCTCTTCCGTATCTTGCGTATACTGTCTTTATGCCAAGCTCTTTTGCTCCCTTTATGTCGCGCTCAGGCCAGTCGCCGACAAACAGTGCCTCATCAGCGCTTATCTTCAGGAGCTTTAGAGCCTTTTCAAATGGCTCAGGGCTTGGCTTATGCGTGCCTGTATCTTCAAATGCAACAACATTATCAAAGAAATCCTCAAGATTCAGCTCAACAAGCCTCATCCATGCCTTAAGCTTTGGCGCGTCTGAGACAACTGCGAGCTTAATCCCTTTTTCCCTTAGCCTTATCAGCGTAAGGATGACATTTGGATATGGCTCTAAAAATCCTTGTTGGACTTTTCTGTATGCGTTGATGCCCCTTGCAAGGATCCTATAATCGATTTTTTTGTTGATCTTTGAGACAAGCTTCTGGAATATGAGGTTATATTCTATCCCATATCTGTCATACAGCCCGAACAGGACACTCATCGCCTTTTTTTTGTCGATCTTAAGCCCGGAATCGACCATCGCAGATACTGCAGCACTGCAACTTGCACGTTTCATCTTCATGAAATCAACAAGTGTGTTATCAAGGTCAAAAAGTACAGCTTTGATCATTTTTACAGATTGGATATCTGCGTTTGTTATATATTTTTTGGCATCAGGCAGGGACCCATGCTATCTCAAATACTGTATCAGAGTAAATGGCAGGGATATAAAGGCATTTTCTTTTTATTTTTTACTTTGTTTCTTTTTTAAGCCCAAGGAGGTATGCGAGGTTTATCTTGATTACTTCTTTCTTGTTTTCAGAAGAGCTGGTAAGGAACTCAGTTATAAGTGTCTGGTAGAACTTGATATAGTCATAATACTCAAAATTATTAAGGCTATGCTTATAGATCTTCTTTAATATGTAATCTATGTTTTCCCTAGGGAGATTTAGCATATCAAAAAAGTTGTCCACATCTTCCCTGATGTTTCCAGTGCTTTTGGCAAATATCCTTGGTGGAGCCTCTTCAAATGGATCCTTCTTGAGCTGAGCCAGGTCAAGGAGCTTTTTGAACCTGCCTGTGGCTTCTTTTATGAAAAAGAACAGCTCTCCGTTATGTTCCACATTGTCAAGCCTGAAGTTTATCTTTGAATGTATTATCTTCTGCGGTTTTATGAACTCATCATACAGGAAGTATTTTGTCTTGAAGTCATTGTATGTAGTTGGTGTGAAAAAGAGCATCTGCTTGAAGCTGTCGCCTATCACCTTGCTGAATACAGGAAGTATGATGTTGAAAAACTCATTCATTGCAGATACCTTCATCTCATCAAGTTCGTCGCCTTCTGGGCTTATGCCCATCATCGCCTGCATGAATATCCCTGCAAACCTTATTGATGTGTCCTTGCTTAAGGTTATCAGGAGATGGCCTTCAAGCATCTCTGACCACTCAAAGATGAACTTGATGTTCCCTTCCTGTTCAAAGAACCTGATATGCGTGTCAATCTCCATGGGGGGTATCTCTTCTGGGGAATTGATCTTTATCTGGCATTCTTTCTTTGTAATCTCTTCAACCTTTCCACCAACCTCATTGAGCGAGAACCTGAGGAGGTATAACACCTTCATATTTTCGATCTTCTCTTCTGTATAGAACTTTGTGAAAACATCCTCTATTATCTTTTGCCCAATCTTTATCTTTTGGATGGTATCAAGCGATTCAAAATCCCCTATATGGAACTTGTCAAGCATCTGCCTGAACAGTATGTCAGCTATAAACCTCCCAAATATCGCTCTGAAGAATTCTTTTGCAATATCTTCTGCTTTTTTTTTCATTATCTGATATTAAAAAAAATAAGAAAATAAATAAT
>JAFGRM010000024.1 GCA_016935125.1 Candidatus Woesearchaeota archaeon | reverse complement strand
TCAACAGTGCTTCTTCCAACTGCCTGAACAGATGTGCTCCTGTTGAGATCATCAGTTATCTTCATTGCAACTATCATAGATGAAGCGCGATCGCTTTCATGTAGTCTTTTGCGCTATAGACCTGTGCAGTCAGCTCTCTTGCCTGCAAGATGAGCTCATATGCCTCTTTTTCATGCCTGTTTCTTGCCTGAATTAAGTCCAGATCAGAATCAAAGTGTCTTTTTATCGAGCTGACAAGCTCTATTGAATAATCCAGTGTGTCATCATTGGATTTTTTTGGATTATAGCCTGGAGCATCTATAATATCCTTTCTTTGGCTCAATAATCCTAATGCCCTTTTTATATACCTTAAGGGTGTATCTCTCAATTCTGAGAACTTACTGAAAAGGCTGTTTTTATGATGATCTTGCATCCCACTATAATCCAGCACATGCTTGTATAATATAGATGCTGCTTTAGCTGGATTCTCATCTCCCAATGCCTCGACTGCCCAAAGATAATGGCCCATGTTGTCATCCCAGCCCTGGCCTGTTTGACATAGTTTATACAAGCCTATAAGATGCTTTCTTATTTTTGATCCAACATAGACTGTTTTTTCATTGCCCTTCTTATCTGTAACCTCTGTGTATAAGTAAGGCTCAAGCCCAGTTGTTATGTCAAAATTAATGCCTTCTTCAACAGTATCAATACTGCTTAGGCCAGGATCATCTATTTTGCTATTATCACTTTCATAACTTTCTTTCTGAACCAGTGAACTGAGGCAATCTCCAGCCTCTTTTTTATACTCACATGCTTCAAGCTCTAAATCCTCACGTGCTTCAGGCTCTGGATTTTCAAGCTCTGGATATAATGTTGTCATATATTGGTTGATAAAAAAGCTTATATATAAATGTTTCCATATTTACTAACAATGAGTGGTAACAATAACTGTCAATGCCAAGTAAAATAAGAACTATACTCTTTGCTTTTGATCCTGCGGCAAGCAAGCCAGGGTGATAAGTTCTTGTTATCTGATCTCGCTCTTGTCAGGCATATCTATCTCTATTGTTTCAGAATCAGTGACTAGCGGCTTTAAGTCTATCTCAGCGTGCTTGTCCTTGACAAGGCGCTTGTGCTCCATGAACTGCTTGATGTTGATCATGCCCTGCATATCATCATAGCCTTTTATGTATACCCTGTCGCCTGGCCTGCTGCTCTTAGGCTCTATTACCTTAACAACATTGTCCTTGTCTGCTGCAAGAAGCATGCCCTGGCTTACAACACCTCTTAACTTTGCATGCTCAAGGTTGGTGACAACTATTATCTTTTTTTCAAGGAGCTCGTGTTTTGGCAAGAATGGCTTGAGCCCTGCAACAAGCTGCCTTTTTTCATCACCAAGATCTACCTGCATCACAAAAAGCTTTTCTGCATCAGGATGGTCATCTATCTCTGTTATCTTCCCTACCTTGAGGTTAAAGGGCATGAGCTTTTCTTTTCCTGTGCCGGCTTTCCCTTTCTTTTGGTCTTCACTATCTTTTTTCTCTTTCTCTTCACTATCTTTTTTCTCTTTATCTTCTTTTTCAATCTTCTTGATAAGGATCTCTGCACCCTTGATCCTGTGCTTTTCCAGCTTAAAGCCTATGCTCTCCCATGTCAGGCCAAAGAGCCCGAGCTGTTTTTGCAGGCTGTCAGAAAAGGCTGGCATTATAGGCCTTATCAGCACAGCAAGGTTTTTTGCTATGTTTACGCATAGACCAAGCACCTCTCTTGCCCTTTCCCTGTCTTCTTTTATCAGCTTCCATGGCTCATTGTCCTGGAAATACCTGTTTCCAAGGGCGCTTATTGCCATTATCTCACGGATCGCATCCTTGAGATTGCATTCCTTGTATGCATCATGGACTGTTTTAACCCTGTTGTTGATCTCTTTTATCAGCTCATTGTCCATATCAATGCCCACAAACTCTGAATCAAGGTTCTTTTCAAGGAATGTGAGTGTCCTAAAGCAGAAGTTCCCAAGGTTTGCGACAAGCTCGTTGTTTACCCTGTCAGTGAAATCTGAGAAATTCAGGTCGAGATCTGCAATCTTTCTGCTTAGCATGTTTGCATAATAGTATCTCAGGTATTCAGGCTCATACCCCTCTGCAAGCTCTCTTGCTGTGTAGAGCGTCCCCCTGCTCTTTGACATCTTCTCGCCGTTGACTGTGAGAAATCCATGCACGATGATGCTCTCAGGCAGGTTGAACCCAGATGCCATCAGCACAGCAGGCCAGAACAGGAAATGGAAGTATATGATGTCCTTTCCTATGAAATGTATTATCCTTGAGCCTGGTGCAAGCCAGTAGTCGTCTGCGCTGCCTGACTTGCTGATGTTCCTGCAATAGTTCTCAGTCGATGCGATGTAGCCTATAGGCGCATCAAACCAGACATAATAGTACAGGTTTTCCTCTTCAGGTATCTTGAACCCGAAATAAGGCCCATCCCTTGTTATGTCCCAGTCATTGAGCCCCTCCTTTATCCAGTGCCTGACAGAGTTCACTATCTCTTTTTGCAGGTGCTTGTTTTCAGTAAGCCATTTCTCGAGTTTGGCGCTGAACACTGACAGCTTGAAGAAATAATGCTCTGATTCTTTTTCAACAGGCTTTTGCCTGCAGATAGAGCAATAGGGCATAGAGAGCTCTGTTGCCTTGTAGCTCGCGCCGCATTTTTCGCAGACATCACCGTACTGGTCTTCTGCGCCGCATTTCGGGCAGCTGCCCTTGACATACCTGTCAGGCAGGAACCTCTTGCATCTGCTGCAAAAGAGTTGCATTACCTTTTTTTTATATATGAACCCGTTTTTCTTGCATTTATTAAATAAGAGGTCTGAATAATACTTGTTCTCTTTGCTGTTTGTCGTGTGATAGCTGTCGAACTCAACAAGGTATCTCTTGAAATCATCGACGTGCTCCCTGTAAAATCCAGATATGAGCTCTTCAGGCGTTATCCCCTGCTTTTCTGCGTTGATAGATACTGGTGCGCCGTGGGTGTCATCAGCGCAGCAGTATATGACATCCTCACCTATGAGCTTCAGGAACCTTACATAGATGTCAGTCTGTATGTATTCTACCAAGTGGCCTATATGCATAGGCCCGTTTGCATAGAGCAGTGCGCTTGTCACAAGGGTCTTTTTTGCCATTGCCCTATTGGTTGTAGCTTACTTCTATATAAATATAAGTGATTGACAACCCTATTCTTGCTGCAGGAACCCAATCAAAATCTTTAAATATTCAGGCTGAGCTAAAAACAGCTTGATGAGACTACTGGTTTTTACAGATATGCATGGCAGTGAAAAGGCCTTTGAAAATATAAAGAAGAAATCCAAAAATGCAGACCTTATCCTAAACTGCGGTGACTTTACCATATTCCAGCAGAAGATGGCATACTGGCTAAAGCGCTTTGAGTCGCTGAAAAAACCCATGCTGATAGTCCCTGGCAACCATGAGAACGAGGACGAGCTGAGCGATGCCTGCAGCAGGCTGAAACATGTGCAGTGTCTTGTCGACGAAGCTGTCCTTATAGAGGGTGTGCTCATCCTTGCAGCAGAAGGGAATGGTTTTGCTTTACGGGACAAGCGTTTTGAGATGGTGGCAAAGGTCTTTAAGAAGATAATAAAGAAGAGCAGGCCGGCAAAGCTGATCCTGATGACTCATGCACCCCCGCACGGGACAGATCTTGATTCGCTTGTTGACGGCCATACTGGCAACAAGACCATAAGGGACTTTATCAGGCAGGCAAAACCAGACTATGCGTTCTGCGGCCATATCGAGGAGAACAGCTACAAGAAGGATAAGATCGGAAAGACAGTTGTCTGGAACCCAGGTCCAGAGGGAAGGCTGCTGAGCTTATAGATTGTCTTATCATCTTTCTTTGCCTGATCCTAAGATAATGATATTCCAAGGGGGAAAGATGGTTCTTTCCTTTCAGTCGAACTTCATGATCCTCTCAGGCCTGTCCTCTTTCATGAGAAGGACTACCCTGCTTTCCGGCTGCTCGTCTATTATGCTGTAGCCCGAATGCTTGCAGATCTCTTCTGCAAACTCTTTTACCTCTTCATGCCTTGGCATGTTCTCTATCTTTAGCCTGAGCTGCGAGAACCCGACAAACATGTATGCCTTAACCTCGACAAACATCGGCTGTGCCCTTAATATCTTCTCAGCCCATTCTTCTGGCAGGGTCATATTCATGCCCTTTATCAGCGTAAGCCTAAGCGTTGTCCTGGTCTTTTCCTTTAGACCATTCAGTATGTCAAGTGTTTTCATCAGCCTCTGCCAGCCGTCCTGAAGAGAGGGGTTGTCTATCTTCTTGAAAAGTTCCTCATTAGGTGCATCGACAGATATATAGAGCTGTGTCGGCAGCTCCATATCCTTTATCCTATCAGGCAGCATTCCGTTTGATACGACAAATGTTGTCTTTCCTTTGCTGTGAAGCAGCCTTATCAGCTCGTTTAGTTTGGGGTATATTGTAGGCTCGCCGCTGAGGGATATCGCAAAGTGCATAGGCTCCTGAGCCAGTTTTAGCTTTTCCCTGTTTGTCCCTTCAAAACCCCCAAAGCCTGAGAGAAGCTTTCTTTGCCCTTCTATTGCGCCTTGTACAATTTTTTCAGGCTCATCACACTCTTTCATCTCGATTCCGTCAGTGTATTCCATGGGTCTCCAGCAGAATATGCAGCTGTTCTGGCAGAATCCTATGGTAGTTGATATCTGGCAGCACAGATGGCATCTTATGCCATAGAACCTTTCCTTGTAGCAGACACCCAGATCGCGCATGGATTTCTTTGTCCAGGTGCAAAGCTTTACAGCGCTGTAGCTGCCTATGATATTATAATGCTGCTTTTCAAGAAGTGCCTTGTGTTTTTCATCCATTATGATCTTTGGATAATACAGGGCATATAAAAGGCTTTAGATATAACTGGATAATATCAAATCCTTTGTTCAGATGCTATTTTCATATCGCCTATATAAAATTAGATGTCGATGTTCTTTGCCTCTTTTGCGTGCTCCTGGATAAATAGCTTCCTTGGCTCGACAGCGTCGCCCATGAGGATAGTGAAGGTCTCGTCAGCAGAAACAGCATCCTCTATTGTTATCCTCTTCAGCATCCTGTTCTCAGGGTTTAGCGTTGTATCCCAGAGCTGGCCTGGGTTCATCTCACCAAGCCCTTTATACCTCTGGAGGCTGGTGCCTTCTTTTCCGATCTCTTTTATTAGCCTGTAGAGGTCTTTTTCAGTATATACATAATAGGATGACTTCCCTTTCCTTAGCCTGTATAGCGGAGGCTGTGCTATGTACAGGAAGCCTTTTTCAATTATCTCCTTCATATACCTATAGAAAAATGTCAGGAGCAGGCATGCTATATGCTGGCCGTCGACATCTGCATCTGTCATTATTATTATCTTATGGTATCTCAGCTTTGATATGTTGAACTCTTCACCTATTCCTGTGCCGAGCGCGGTTATGAGGGTCACTATCTCATTGTTTATAAGGACCTTGTTGAGCCTTGCCTTCTCTACATTGAGTATCTTTCCTTTGAGTGGCAGTATTGCCTGGAACTCGCGTTTCCTGCCCTGCTTTGCGCTTCCGCCTGCTGAATCACCCTCGACTATGAATATCTCGCATTTTGCAGGGTCCCTCTCCTGGCAGTCAGCGAGCTTTCCTGGAAGAGATGAACCATCAAGCACGGATTTCCTTCTAGTGAGCTCTCTTGCTTTTCTTGCGGCTTCTCTTGCATTTACTGCGTTTATGATCTTTTCAACAATGCCTTTTGCCTCTTTTGGGTTCTCTTCCATGAAGGTTGAGAGCTCTGATGAGATGACAGAGTCTACAATGCCTTTTACTTCAGAATTTCCTAGCTTTGCCTTTGTCTGTCCTTCAAACTGGGGGTTTGGCACCTTGACTGATATGACCGCTGTGATCCCTTCGCGGACATCCTCTGATGTCATCTTATCAGCTGCCCCCTTTATGAGGTTGTTTTTTGCAGCATAGCTGTTCATGACCCTTGTCATCGCTGTCTTAAAGCCAGATAGGTGTGTCCCGCCGTCGACAGTGTTTATGTTGTTTGCAAAGCTGAATATGTTCTCACTGTATCCGTCGTTGTACTGGAAAGCGATCTCGACGCCTATGCTGCTCTTTTCCTTGTCTATATATATAGGCTCGTGCAGGACGTTCTTGTTCTTGTTTAGGTATTCGACAAAGGATTTGATTCCGCCTTCATAATAAAACTCCTTCTCCTTGTTTTCCCTTAGGTCCTTGAGGTTGATCCTGACACCCTTGTTTAGGAACGCAAGCTCCCTTAGCCTGGATGCTATAGTCTCAAAATGGAACACTGTAGATTCAAATATCTCCTTGTCCGGCTTGAACCTGATGACAGTTCCGTTGTCTGTTGTCTTGTCGATTACCTTAAGCTCTGTTGCAGTTATCCCTTTCTTGTACCTTTGGTGGTAGATCTTTTCGTTCCTTCTGATCTGGACCTCAAGCCATTCAGAGAGTGCGTTTACAACGCTTACACCTACGCCATGAAGCCCGCCTGATACCTTGTATGAGTTCTGGTCGAATTTCCCGCCTGCATGAAGCTTTGTCAGCACAACCTCAACAGCAGGGATCTTCTCTTTTTCATGGATGTCTACAGGTATCCCCCTGCCATTGTCAATGACGCTCACGCTTCCGTCATCATGGATTATGACATCGATCTTTGTGCAGAACCCAGCCATTGCCTCATCTATTGAGTTGTCGACAACCTCATAGACCAGGTGATGCAGGCCCCTTAACGCAGTGTCACCTATATACATCCCAGGCCTTTTCCTTACTGCCTCAAGACCTTCTAGAACCTGGATCTTTTTTGAATCATAGATGTCTTTTCCATTTTTCCCAGTATCTGCTGGTGCTTTTTCAGCATTAGAATCTCCTTTACCCACCATCTTTTTTTAGAATTCGGCCTCTCTTATAAACCTTTTGGTTGTGCTTGCAGTTTTGCTTCAGAACTCAACTGGTCCCATTGCAGATAACAATTTATGTTGTGTGAGAATTCCAGTGGACTGTTGGGCTATCTTCTGTTGAATGATCTTTTCAGCTCTTCAAACTGTTCTGAGAGGTGCTTGAAGATCTGCTTGTATATCTCAAGGTCATGCATAAGAACCTTCTCGCTCTGCTTAAGCCTGTCAACCTCAGCCTCAAGCTGCCTGATCTTCTCTTCATTGCTCATCTGAAACACTCTTCTCCTAAGTTCTGCCTTGACCATGCGTTGGACCTGGAGATAAAGGAGCTTATCTCGCTTCCAAGCCTGTTTATCTCATGCTCCATCTGCCCAAAGCTCTTTTTGATGCTGATTATGTCCTTCTCTATTCCTGGCAGGCTGCTCGCTGCTCCTGCCCTTTTTAGTGTATGGCCAGCCCATGCGCCTGAAAACATGCCTGCGATAGACTTTCTGGAAAAATAGCCAAGGAGCGTGATTATCGCTGCACTGGCTATGATCGCTATCAGAAGCAGGCTCTTTTTTGGCCTGACTTTAAGCTCTATAGCCTTGTTCTCGACATTCTCAAGGTTTATACCTGAATGTATCTCCAGATTAAGCAGGTAGTCTCCCTGTTTTAGCCCTGTCGTGTCCACCCTTATCTCCAGCTGGTTGTTATCGTCCCTGAGCTCTCCTTCAAGGAAATTGTTTATACCTGTCCCTTCGATACTATAGAATATCTTGTAGAATGAGAGCTTTTGAGCAGGATCCTTGAGATCAAGATCCAGCATGAGCTCTTCACCAGGGCTTATCTCTCTTATCTCGTTTCCGTTTGAGCTCTTTTGCAGGCTTGCCTTTAGCTCAAATTCCTGTGTCAGGGTTGCTGTCTCATTGCCGCCGAAATGGAACTTTGCCTCTGCTTTATACATCCCTGGCTCTGTTATCTTTGCTGTGTCATAGAGCAGTGTCAGGTTATAGTCCTGGCCAGGCATGATCATTATCGAGCTTTCCTGGCCAAAGCTGTCTACCACGCTTTCTCCTCTGTAGATTATGATTGAAGGCTCTGGCCTGACTATTACATTGCCTGTGTTCTTGAGGTTGAAGTTCAGGTACACAGGGTTGTTTGGGGTCTGGGATTCGACATCCATCCCTGCAAGCTCAAGCCCCATGTTCTCCTTGCCTTCGATGACAAAGCTCAGCCTGAAGCTTCCCATCTTTAGGTTTGCAGAGACAAAGTTGACGACGAGCTCGTGTTTTTCAGGAGAGAGCTCGTCAGGGAGTGAGAGCGTGAGCTTGATGTTTTTCTTGTCGTTGGGCTCAAGCACAATCCCATCAGCAGCGTCGATAGTGACGTACGGTACAAGGTATTCAGAGGAGCTGTCTATTGCTGCAGAAACTGTTGTAAGTGTGGACTCTGGATTTATGAGGGTGATTATTATGCTGTATTCTTTTCCAAGCTCTGGTTTTGAGATTGTGTATTCCAAGGGGTTGATTGTTATCGCATATGATAAGGGTATCATTAGAATAAACACAAGCAATAACACAATTTGTTTACCCCTCATATAGATACCCTGATGCCTTTTTGGATTTATATTATATAAATATTTACTACTACTCCTGAAAAGTATTGTTAAAGTCTATGCCAATAATCCAAAAGATTTATAAGAAAAGCATATAGTGATTTTTAGAGATGGATGCAATAGATTGGTATGCAAATGCCTGATAACAAATGCCTGATAAAGAACATAATGTTATATACAAAGTAATGTAATATATATGCAAAGGCAGGATAAAGTTAGCGTGTGAGCAAAAGATTACGATGTATGGAGGTAATGACTTATGAAAGCGATAATTCTTGCAGCAGGTTATGGGACAAGGCTCTACCCTTTAACATTTGACAGGCCAAAGCCTCTTCTGCCAATAGGTGGAAAGCCGATGATTGATTACATAATAAAAAAGATCGATGAGATCGAAGATGTCGATACCATCTATGTCGTTACAAATGACAGGTATTATGAGAGGTTTGTCGAGTGGAACAGGAATTCAGAGACCAGGGCAGATATCATGATCATAAATGACCATACAAAGACAAATGAGGAGAGGCTTGGCGCAGTAGGTGACATGGAGCTTGTCATCTCAAGCGAGAAGATCGATGATGACCTTGTTGTTATTGCAGGCGACAACCTCTTTGAGTTTAGCCTGGTGAGGCTCAATGAGCTATTTTCTGAGAAAGGCTCGTCAGTGATGGCGCTTTGTGACCTGGGCGACCCTGCAAAGCTTGCCAGGAAGTTTGGGACAGCTGTGATCGATGAGGACTGCCTTGTCATTGATTTTGAGGAGAAGCCTGAAAAGCCAAAATCAAGCCTTTGCGCAACAGTGTGCTACATACTGAAGCGTTCTGACCTTCTGATGCTAAGCAGGTTTATCAATTCAAAGGATCGGCCTGACAACATAGGCGAGATAATAAGGTTCCTTATAACAAAGACAAAGGTCTATGGCTTCCCCTTCAAGGAATCCTGGGTTGATATCGGCGGCAAGAAGGAGTATGAAGAGGCAAACAAGAGGTATTATGAGCTGAACAAGAAGGATGCCTGATTGGCCTTCTTTTTCTAGGCTATTTTTAATATTTTAGTTTCAATCTTTTAGTCTATATTTTGCCAGTTCTCTATCTGTCTTTCATAGTCTCTTCTATCTTCTATCTTCTTATATCTTCTATCTAAGTTTTTACCTCTAAAAACAGAAACATTTATTTAGATGCGTCTTGTCTGTTTTTCCTGATGAGAGTAGTCCATAGGTTGCAGGAAAAAGAGGTGTGGCGTACTATACCTGACCATACCATGTCTACTAACCCTGGGTTTTTGCTTACTGGCAAGAGGGGTGGTTTCTTGTACTTATCAGCGCACAATAACATCTCAAGGTACTGCGGCAGCTATTTCCCTGTCATGGATGACTCTGGCTGGGAGCTCTTTAAGGCTATAGAGTCAGTCCATCTGCTGGGGATAGAGGCAGAGGCTGTAAAGAACAATTTCTCTAACATTGAAAGGCTCAGCCTCAATGCAAAGGAAAGGTTCTATATGCCGCAGAACAAGACTATCCTCTATGAGGTTGAAGGCCACAATGGTTATGCAGAGATAGTCCTGGACTGCAGGAAGATGCATGATTTTGATGATGCAGGCAGGATGTATTCTATGAAAAACGAGGATGGCATGGTTGTTTTTGATTATGTGAAATACACTGGCGAAGACATGAAAGAAGAGCAGTACAGGATCTATGTTGCGATCTCAGGGTTTTCTGGTTATGAAAAGAGCTGCAGATGGGAGAAGAGATATTACCCTTTTGACAAGGGGCGCGGAACAGAAAACTATGAGCTTTTTGTATATAATGCGCTTAGGATAAGGATAGATGAGAAGGCAAAGATCATAATGACCTTCTCTGAGTCAAGGGAAGAGGCTGTCGCACTTGCGCGTAATGCAGAACAGAACTACGAGCACCTGAAACGCTCAAATGATATCTACAAGAACAAGATCCTCCAGTCATCTCTTAGGCATGATGATTCTGAGATTGAGATGGCGTTTAAGTGTGCTGTAAACTCTGTAGACTCCCTTGTCATGGAGATGGGGAAGAGCAAGGGCATATACGCAGGCCTGCCATGGTTTTACCAGTTCTGGTCCAGAGACGAGACCATAGCAGTAAAATCCCTTATACTCGAAGAGAGGTTTGATGAGGCAAGGGAGATACTTCTCAGGCTCACAAGCCAGATCCAGGCAAACGGAAGGCTTAGCAACCGCTATCCCAATTCAGACCTTGGGAGTGCTGACAGTGTAGGGTGGCTCTTTTTGAGGATCAATGACCTGTTTGCTGCTCTTGAGAAAAAGAACCAGTTCAAGGACTACCTCTCTCAGGATGACATGGTCAGGATAAAGGAGAGGCTCAGCTATTCTATATCTCTTATACTTGACGAGTTTGTCGAGGACGGGCTTGTCAGGAACAACCCGCTTGAGACATGGGTGGATACTGGTTACAAGGACGATACCCGGCCAGGGTTCAGGGTCGAGATACAGGCGCTGATGCTTTCCATGTACAGGCTTATGAGGTCACTTTGCACTATGACCCGAAACAGCACAAAGCAGCTTTCATATGCCAGGCTTGAGGATGTTACAGCAAGGAAGGTAAGGGAGGTGTTCTGGAAAAGCCCTGTGTTGTCTGACGGGGCAGCTGACAAGACAATCCGGCCGAACATATTCCTTGTTTATTATATATACCCTTGGCTTCTGAGCAGGAAAGAATGGATAGAGTGCTTTGATCATGCTCTTGAAAAGCTCTGGCTTGGTTGGGGCGGGCTTTCATCAATTGACAGGAACTCTCCTCTTTTTGTTGACAGTTATTCAGGTGAAAACAACCGCAGCTATCATAGGGGGGATTCATGGTTCTTCATAAACAACATAGCAGCGATAGCGATGCATGATCTTGACCCAAAGAGGTATA
>JAFGRM010000023.1 GCA_016935125.1 Candidatus Woesearchaeota archaeon | reverse complement strand
TCGACAAAATTGTTTATCGCAACTATTTATCGACGAGAACTACTATTTATATTATTCTATTTACAGGCTAGGGTTTCATATTAGCCATCTTATGAATAAAATTTATAAAGCAATATCACTTATATATGCTGAGAATGAAAAGCCAGAACAAGAAGAGAGTCATGGTAATAGATGACGAGTATACTATAAGAGAGCTTGTGGAGCTCTCGCTTGACCCTGATTACAAGGTCATCAAGGCTGCAACAGGGCTAGAGGCGATAGAGATACTCAAGCAGAGCAAGCCTGACCTGATAATACTCGACATCATGATGCCAAAGATGAACGGCTTTGAAGTATGCAGCACTATAAAGAAAGATGATGATTTTAAGGACATACCTGTAATAATGCTCACTGCAAAGCATGGTATCGATGATGTCAAGCAGGCCATAAAGGCAGACTGTGATGAATATATCACAAAGCCATTTGAGCCTGAGCTGATTAAAAAAAGGGTCGATGCCTACCTTGGCGATGGGCCGGCAGAAAAAGACACAGAAAGGCGGCTCTTCCAGTTCGGAAAGTCACTGCATTACATAAAAGAAAGGAAAAACATGCCAAGCTGAACATAAAATCCTATTCTCGATACACTTATCCATTATCAATCTATCTTACCTATCTCCTTTTGACACTGCCTGCATAACCAGCCCATGCTGTCATCCGACAGAGTAATGCATAAGGAAGCATTCCCGCTGGTCGATTACATCTGTAAACTTTGACAGCTTTGCCTTGACAGTGTCGACACGCTGCTTTTTCTCAAGCTTCTTCTCAAAATCAACCTGGGAGAACTCTATCTTCTTGTAGAATGCGTGCCTAGAGAGGTTAGATAGGACATATCGCTCAGACAATACATATTCACCTTGCTTTTCACTGTGCGCAAAATAACCCTTCTTGACTAGCTCCTCTACTATATGTGCTGAGTCTATTGGCAAGCCTGCTTTCTTGATTAAGTCTGTCGTGGAAAATTCCTTGAGCTTAAACCCGGTCTCAAGCATCTTGAGCTCTTCCCTGCTCAATTTATCCAGCTCAGGCAGGAACGCTGACTTTATCCTGACATCATCGATGTCGATCACAACAGAGCCATTCAGCATCTCGACAAGAAGATTGAACTCAGCTGACCTGTTCCTGCATAAGAACATCATGCATGGGATAAGGACTGTGCTGATCTTCACGTCCTCTTCTGACATAAGCCGGATGTCATCCTTTGACAGGTTCGGCCTTATCACAGGCAGCATATCCTTTTCCTTGAAATCTTTTAGGTCATCGAAGAATTTCGATTCCTGCTCACAGCCCAGGATGTCGACAGCTTCCCCACCATGCTTTGTCTTTCTCGGCCTGACGCTGACAAAAAGCGGCATATCTGATACCCCTGTTATCAAGGCGGTCCCGACTGACAGGTTCCTTATCTCATTCTCTGCCTCGTAAGTCATCCCTTCGATAGAGTTCCCTACTGCCTTTAGGTCGTTTGGGTTCGTGATCTTTAGTATCATCTGTGTCGTGCACTGGGACAACACTGTCTTTTGGACTATCGCAGGCCTCTGGCTTACAACACAAAGCCCAAGTCCGAATTTCCTGCCCTCAGAAGCGATGGTCTTTATGACCTTTGAGCACTTCGCTTCTGAATACCCCTTTTCCGGAACAAAGTTATGCGCCTCTTCTATCACAAGAAAAAAAGGTGGGATCATGCCTTTCTTTCGCTCGGAAAAAAGGTCTTTTAAGAGCTTATAGACTATTATCTCCTGCACATCAGGCTCGATCCCTTTCATGTTTATTATCGAGCATCTTCCAGGCTGGACAATCTCGTTAAGGGATGTTGGCTCTGATGAGAAGATGTTTAGGTTTGAGATATACTCTATTATGTTTATGACATTCCATTTGCTGTTGTTGTCGCATGCCTGAAGCCTCAGTATAAGGCTTGAAAATGAAAAGCTGTCCATGTCCTTTATCGTGCTGTAGAGAAGCCCAAGCTGGTTGTTCGTGAGTTTTGTAGGCAGTATGTCCAAGAGCTCCTGCGCAGTCATGTTTTCGTTCAGAAATATCGGCCTCATACCTGGATCAAGGCTCATGTCCCCGTATTCATGGATCTTCTTTGAAAATGATTTTGGCTTAAGCTCATATGCGGCGAGCCTTGATAGGTCCTCCTTATTGTCATTCTCCTTTTTAAGAGAAGAATACTCGCCATGGGGGTCTATTATCAGCAGAGGGACATTGCGCTCCATTATCTCCTCAAGAAGAACGCCTACTGTATATGACTTCCCTGAGCCTGATTTTGCAAGGACTGCAATGTGCTTTGTCAGCAGCTTGTTCAGGTCAAGCATGATATTGATCCCTGTCCCTTCAAGCCTTCCTACAAGCGCCCCTTTCTCGACATCTTCTGCAAGAACTATCGACCTTATGAACCCCTCATCTGCCTTTAGCACCTCTGTCCCTATGTCAAAAGGCGACCTTATCTGCATGACCCGACCGCGCTTGTCCTTATACCCTATCACTATGCACCTTGCACTGACCCTGTCTGCAGTCTTTTCAAGCTCGATCACCTGGCAAAGCACATATTCGTAATCCCTGTGATAGACCTGGCAGTACTCGAATTTTCTTGCCTGCTGCTCAGCAAGGAACTCAAACCTTGCTGTTGTGCATTTCCCTATAATCCTTCCTATTATCATGACATCCCTGAGAAACCCATGTTAGTTTATATTTGTTTTGCCTTGGTTTTGCCACCAAGGTTTTACCTTTAGAAAATTATAAATACGATCCTGTTTTCCCAGCTGCATGATAATCATCCTTGACTGCGGCTCACAACTAACGCTAAATATCGCAAGAAGGATAAGAGAACACAACGTATTCTGTGAGATTATCCCGTTTGACTCTGACACAGATAGTATCAAGGGCAAAAAGCCGGATGGCATAGTAATTTCAGGCGGTCCTGCGAACATAAACGAGCCAGGCGCACCGCTTGTTGACAAGAGTATATTTGGTCTTGGTATTCCTGTGCTCGGCATCTGTTATGGCATGCAGTGCATGGGTAAACTCCTGGGCGGCGCTGTTGACTCTGGCAGCACAAGGGAGTTCGGCAAAGCAGAGCTCATGATAAAGGACAAGGAAAACCCGCTCTTCAGCGGACTTCCTGATAGCTTTAACGTATGGATGAGCCACGGCGACAGCGTCAGCGTGCTTCCGACCGGTTTCAGCTGCGCTGCAAATAGCTCAGGCATTGAAAATGCATCTATATGGGACAGCAAAAGGTCCCTTTTCGGTGTCCAGTTCCACCCTGAGGTAGACCACACAGAACATGGAAGAAAGATCCTTGAAAATTTCATCGAAGCCTGCGGCTGCAGCAGGGACTGGAAGATGGAAGACTTCATAAAGCTAAAGATAAAAGAGATCAAAGAGACTGTCGGAGACAGTATTGTCATAGGCGGTGTCTCTGGCGGAGTTGACAGCACAGTCGCTTCAGCAATAATGTACAGTGCGATAGGTGACAGGTTCAGCCCTATCTTCATAAACAACGGGCTTTTGCGCAAGGACGAGCCAGAAGAGGTCATAGATATGTTCAAAAGTTTTTTTCATAATGAGCCCATCTATGTCGACGCAACTGAAAAGTTCCTTTCCGGGCTTAAAGGCGTGAGTGACCCTGAAGAGAAGAGAAAGATAATAGGAAAGGTGTTTATAGAGGTATTTTCTGATGAGGCAAAGAGACAGTCTGATGCAAAATTCCTCATGCAGGGTACACTTTACCCTGATGTCATCGAAAGCACCCCTGTGTTCGGCGGGCCTAGCTCAACCATAAAAAGCCACCATAATGTAGGCGGGCTTCCAAAAGACATGCACCTAAAGCTGATCGAGCCGTTCAGATACCTGTTCAAGGATGAGGTAAGAAAGATAGGTGAAATACTTGGGCTTCCAAAAACCGCGATCTGGCGGCATCCTTTTCCAGGGCCAGGCCTTGCAGTAAGAATCCTTGGTGAAATCACAAAGCCAAAGCTGGAGGTATTGAGAAAAGCTGACCACATATTCATCGAAGAGCTCGAAAGGTCCGGCGAATACTATAACATCTGGCAGGCATTCAGTGTGCTCCTGCCTGTAAAAAGTGTAGGGGTCATGGGCGATGAGAGGACTTATGAGAACGCTGTGGTGCTAAGGGCAGTCACAAGCAATGACACAATGACTGCTGACTGGGCCAAATTGCCATATAAGGTGCTTGAGACAACCAGCGGAAGGATAATAAATGAGGTCAAGGGCATAAACAGGGTCGCCTATGACATAAGCCAGAAGCCTCCTGCAACAATAGAGTGGGAGTAGGGGTGCCAGAAACTGACCATAAGCAACATCCCCTCCTCTGCCTGCAACAATAGCAGGCCATAAGCACCCAAACATGCACATTCTTGAAAAAATTTACAAACATTTAAATACC
>JAFGRM010000022.1 GCA_016935125.1 Candidatus Woesearchaeota archaeon | reverse complement strand
TAAAAGGGATATCGACAGCGGCAAAAGCAGTGCATTCTACAAAAGCAGTAAAGTATTTCTCAGATGAGTCTGGGTTCAACGCGTATCTTATGAAGGATGCAAAGGACAGTGTAAGATCTGGCAAGGGCACTGACAACAGAAGGCTGTCAGGAAAAAAGAGAAAACACTAAGAGAGAGGCTTTTAGTGTTCTAAAGAAGGGCAAGAGCCAGGCACTTATCAACTATAGGAGGCTCTATAGGAGGCTCTTATCAACTACAGTATCTAGCTTTTTTAGGGAAAAAATTTATAAAATAAGTGTCATATTTCTGTTTACAATGCCAAAAAAGTGCATAATCTGCGGGGCTGAAGCGAAATATTGCATCAAGCACACTAGTGAGTACTATTGTGAAGATTGCGCTGCTGAGCATTTCGGTGATATATCTCTTCTTGTCAAGGTAGAGGACCAGGCAAGAAAACTCAAGAAGATGATTGAAGATGCAGACTTTGATCTTGATAAGCTGAACAGTGATATGGGCAAAGCAGAAAAAGAAAGCCAGGACAGTCAGGGGAGTAAGGACAGCTAGGACAGTCCAAGAAAGCCAGGACAACACTGGCAAGGGTAATCTAATACTGTTTCTGATTCTGATTAAATCTGATTTGGATAATATTTGAATAATATCTGGATAATATTTGAATATAGAATACAGATGTATAATTTAAACATATACTTTTAGCATGTATTTAGAAAGATATATCCCTATATAAACAAAGCTATATTATTATATGATAATTATGATAAAATAGTAACCTATAAATATAGCCTCTTTTGTATTTTTCTCTAAATCGTGTTGAACTACAAACAGTTGAACTAGGAATTGTTGAACTAGGAATTGTTGGATAAAAGAGAATAAAGTAAATAAAGAGGTAAGAATATGAGTTGGCATATTGTTTTTGTTTCGGTTTTAGCTGTTGTTGCACTGCTCTTTGCTTACATAAAGTCAAGAGCAATCAAGAAGCATACTGTCGATGATGATACAATGACCAGCTTTGCTGACCAGATACAGCAAGGCGCGATGAGTTTTCTTAAAAGGGAATATAAGGTGCTTATGTACTATGTTGCAGTTGCTGCAGTCCTGATAGCAGTCTTTTTGGATCAGAAAGGGACTGCATTAAACGAGGGCTTTTTGACTGCAATAGCCTTTGTTGCAGGTGCGTTCTGCTCTGCCCTTGCAGGCTATATCGGGATGAGGGTGGCTACAAATGCGAATGTCAGGACAGCTGATGCTGCAAGAACATCATTTGGAAAAGCCCTGAAGATCGCTTTTTCATCTGGGTCTGTCACAGGCATGTCTGTAGTTGGGCTGGGCCTTCTTGGTGTGTCTATTCTCTTCTGCGTGTTTTCAAGCATATCAGCACCAGGTGAGGCTACATCAATCCTGTTCGGATTCGGATTCGGGGCAAGCTCGATAGCCCTTTTTGCACGTGTCGGTGGAGGTATATATACAAAGGCTGCTGATGTCGGTGCAGACCTTGTAGGCAAGGTTGAGGCAGGGATACCAGAGGATGACCCAAGAAACCCGGCAGTGATCGCTGACAATGTGGGTGATAATGTGGGTGATGTGGCAGGCATGGCAGCAGACCTTTTTGAAAGCTATGTGGGATCGATCATCGCAGCTATGGCAATAGGTCTTGTTGCCTTTTCAGGCATGCTTGGCGGCCTCATGCTTCCTCTCATGCTTGCAGCAACAGGAATACTCTCCTCGATAATAGCCAGCTGTTTTGTGCGGATAGGCGAGAAGGCAAAGACATCAAATGTCCATTATGCATTTAAGCTAGGGCTTTGGATCTCATCAGCTCTTGTGCTTGCAGGTTCATATCTCCTGACAGGAGCGCTCCTTCCTGCAGGCCAGGCATTTGGGGTCTTTATAGCGATTGCAGCCGGCCTTGCAACTGGAATAATAATCGGCTTGCTTACTGAATACTACACATCTGATGACTATAAGCCCACTAAGGATGTTGCAGAGAGCTCAAAGACAGGGTCTGCAACGCTTATAATAGATGGTCTTGCCACAGGTTACATGAGCACAGCATTGCCTGTCCTGGTAATAGCAGTTGCAATATTCTTCAGCTATAGGTTTGCAGGCCTATATGGGATTGCAATCTCTGCTGTGGGCATGCTTTCAACACTTGGGATCAGCCTTGCTGTTGACGCATATGGCCCAGTTGCAGATAATGCAGGTGGGATCGCTGAAATGAGCAGGCTTGGTGCAGCAGTCAGGAAAAGGACTGATGCTCTTGATGCAGCAGGGAACACCACTGCTGCTATAGGAAAGGGTTTTGCAATAGGTTCAGCAGCGCTTACTGCTCTTGCGCTCTTCTCCACATTCTCGCAAGAGGCTAACCTTAGCTCGATAAACCTGATTGACTCGAACGTGATGATCGGGCTCTTGATAGGCGCAATGCTTCCTTTCCTTTTTGCGTCCTTGACTATGTATGCAGTTGGGCGCGCCGCATTCAAGATGGTTGAGGAGGTAAGAAGGCAGTTTAGGGAGATAAAGGGCCTGATGCAGGGCACAGCCAAGGGCGATTCTGCAAGGTGTGTTGATATCTCGACAAGAGGTGCATTAAAGGAGATGGTGCTACCTGGAATGCTTGCAGTCATCTCGCCGATCTTAATGGGGTTCCTGCTTGGTGTCAATGCGCTTGCAGGAATGATCGCAGGAACACTTGTTTCAGGCGTGATGCTCGCAATCTCGATGGCAAATTCAGGCGCGACATGGGACAATGCAAAGAAGTACATTGAAAAGCAGAGCCTTGGCAACAGGGAATCAGAGCACTTCAAGGCAGCTGTTGTAGGGGATACAGTAGGTGACCCTATGAAAGACACGAGCGGGCCTTCTCTTAACATACTGCTGAAGCTGATATCGATTGTGTCGCTTGTCTTCCTCCCGCTCTTCCTCAGATACGGAGGGATCTTGGGCTGAGAAGCAGGGCATATAATCTTTATTTTTTTGTTTGATGATTCTAGCGATTCTATCTACTATGTGTCTCAGTCATTAGGCTGGGCAAAGAACACTGTAGTTTATAATCAATATTGATGTTATTGAAAAATACGCCCAGAATCTTTCATAGGGCATAGTACCTAATTCACCAGGGCGAGTTTTCGTTATGGCAGACAACCCTTTTTTACAATGCAAGATTAATCATGCAGCGCTTATTCCTATCCAATAACCTTAAATACACTGTCCCCTTCTCTTGCAGGCTCTTTGAGCTTGATCCCTATGTCGTCGCCAGGGCTTGCAGTCTCAATCTCCTTGTGCTCTATCTGTATCGAATCTACACCCTGTTCAAAATCAGTTGTTGCGCCCTTGACATGGATAGTGTCTCCTGCCTTAAGCTCGGAACTGAGCTTTATCACGCCAACGCTTATCTTGCTGAAAAAATGGGTAATCTCACCTATCTTAGTCTCTTCCATCAGATAACACCTCTTGATATGATTTTAATATATACTTAATCTCACCATATCTTAAATATGATTTCAATCTCAGTATATTTCCAATATCATCTCAATCTTAGTCTCTTCAATGTCATATCAGTATCATATCAATATAATACAGTTAGGTAATACAGTTAGGCAGTTGGAATATTAATAATTTTAGGTAAAAAATATAAATAGCGCATCTAACCCAGTGCATCTAACCCAGTGCATCCATTTAGTATCAGAACATGCATATCTTAAGCTTATAAATGTCAGATAAATCTGTAGCATAAATCCAAATAAAAGTTGAATCAAGGTTAGATCGATGTTAGCTCGATGTTGTATTAAAGTTAGCTTAAAGTTAATAAATGTTGAATGTTATACAAAGGTGAAGCATCAATGCTTATAGGAGTTGTCGGGAAAGCGAATGTCGGAAAGAGTACGTTCTTTAAGGCGCTTACTCTTGCAGAGGTTGAGATTGCAAACTACCCTTTTGCAACGATCAAGCCGAATCATGGCGTAGGCCATGTCAGGATAGAATGCGTAGACAAGGACTTTGGAAAGCAATGCAATCCAAGGGAGGGTTTCTGCATACATCACGAGCGTTTTGTTCCAGTAGATATACTTGATGTTGCAGGGCTTGTTCCTGGTGCGCATGAGGGCAAGGGCATGGGGAACCAGTTCCTTGATGATCTTAGGCAGGCAGACTGCCTGATACATGTGATTGATGCAGCAGGTACGACAAACGAGAGCGGGGAGCCTGTTGAGCCTGGAAGCTATGACCCTGCAGAGGACATAAGGTTTCTTGAGGTCGAGCTTGACATGTGGTACATGGGGATAATAAAAAAGGGTTGGGAAAAGTTTGCGCGCCAGATGCAGCAGGAGCATCTCCAGCCGCATAGGGCAATAGGAAAACAGCTTTCTGGCCTTGGTGTCAATGAGAAGATGGTCGAGGCATGTATAAAGAAGATTGGGATCGACCCTGAAAAGCCGTCTTTGTGGACTGAATCTGACCTGTTGAAGATGGCCTCTGAGCTGAGGAAGAGGACAAAGCCCATGGTCATAGCTGCAAACAAGGCTGATGTAAAGACAGGATGCGCGAACATAGATAGGCTGAGGTCAGAGTTTCCTGATCATCTGATAATCCCATGCAGTGCAGAGTCTGAGCTCGCGCTAAAGAGCGCTGCAAAGCACGGCATGATAGATTATGTTCCTGGCAACAAAGACTTTTGTGTTGTTGAAGGCTCTGGGCTCAATGAGAGGCAGAAGGCTGCATTTGATTTTATCAAGAAGACTGTCCTTGATGTCTTTGGCTCGACAGGCGTGCAGCAGGCTCTAAATGAAGCAGTACTCAGGCTTCTTGGTTACATTGCAGTATTCCCAGGAGGTGTCAATAAGCTTGAAGACCAACACGGGAACACTCTTCCTGATTGTTTTCTTATGCCGCCAGGCTCAACTGCGCTTGATTTTGCATACAGGCTGCATACTGATTTTGGAAAGAACTTTATCAGGGCAATAGATGTAAAGAAGAAGATGACAGTAGGCAAGGAGCATAAGCTAAACCACCGCGATGTGATAGAGATAGTGAGCGGGAAGTGAAGCAGGGGCTTTAAGAGACAGTAAGAAATAAAGCAGAGGCTTTAAGAGATAATAATATTTAGGAGATAATAATAGATAAAGCAGAGGCTTTAAGAGACAGTAAGATATGAATGATAATTAAGAGTACATGATAATAAACAATATATAAATAATGAATCACAAATAAGAAAAATATAAATATATCAGATGCTACCTGCTAGTTACAGGGATTATATGCAGGTATATGGTTATATCTAATGCAAGCATATGGGCAGGTATATGGTTATATAGGTGGTGTGCAGGATACATATAGTGTATGCAGAAAATACATCTTTATCTTTATATGACTTTATGACTTTAAAATTAAGCTTATAGATAGCTAATAGATAGGTGTTTTAATGTCTTTTTTTCATACGCCGCTATATTTTATCCTTATCATCCTTATAATCCTTGTCCATATTGTTATGATAATCATCCTGTCTGATTATCTCAGACATCACAAGAATGGTTGGTGGTCGGCGATGGCAAAAGAAGATAGTTCCCAGACACTTGAACAAAGGCTGAAAGAGAGGCTGGAAGAGAAAGAGTCAGAGATAGCCATGCTAAAAGAGACGCTCGCTGCAAAGGAAAAGGCGATATCAGATATGCAGTTCCGAAGCGGGCTCATGGAAGGGATATTCAGGAGTTCAGTGGATGCAATATTTATCACCGATGTGGACGGCGGATTTATTGATGTAAACGATTCTGCCCTTAGCCTTTTTGGATATTCAAACAGGGAAGATATAATGAGCTGGTCTGCTATAGAGGCTTATAAAGATCCATCAGACAGGGAATGTTTCAGGAAGGTGATTGAGAAGTCAGGCTCTGTAAAGGAATACCCTCTTCAGCTCAGGAGGGCTGATCGCACTGTAATGGACTGCACTGTGACTGCAACAGTCTGGCGTAAGCATGACATGACTATAGGTGGTTACAGCGGTATCATCCGTGACATCACAGAGCAAAAAAAGCTTGTAAAAGAGCTTGCTGAAAGCGAGGAGAAGTTTAGGACCATCGCAAACATTGCGCAGGACGCGATAATAATGATCGATTCGCATGGCAAGGTTATCTACTGGAACAACGCGGCTGAAAACATCTTCGGCTATTCTGCGGATTATATTAGTGGCATGGTGCTCCATCATGTGCTTGCACCAGAGAGGTATAATGAAAAATATGCAAGCGGGTTTTCGCTTTTCAAGCAGACAGGAAAAGGCTCTGCAGTCGGAAAGACGCTTGAGCTTGAGGCTAATAGAAAAGATGGGGTCAGGATTCCTATCGAGCTTTCGCTGTCTGCAATAAAACGTGATGATGGTTGGTATGCAGTGGGTATTGTAAGAGATATCACTGACAGGAAGATATCTGAGCGGATAGTCAGCGAGGAATATGCGCGGAGGGACCAGTGGTTCAATGAAAACATCTTTGGCATATATGAGACAACATTGGACGGCAAGATATTAAACGTCAACAATGCCTTTGTAAGCATGCTTGGCTATGGCTCGCCTGATGAGATCAAAAATATCTCTGCATTTGAGCTTTATTTCAGGGAAAAAGACAGGAATGACTATCTGGACAAGCTAGTAAAAAAAGGGCATCTGCCAAGTATCCTGCTGAACCTTAAGAAGAAAGACGGCACAGTTTTTCCTACGAATTGCATGTCATATCTTACAGAAGGTGTTATCAGGGGTTTTATCTCACCGTCGACAATAAAGCAGAATTCATTTATCATACCTATATGCTCTTTCTGCAGGATGGCAAGGGAGCCGGGCACGGATAATAGTTGGGTGAACATTGAGACATACATAGTCAAGTATAAGCATGAGATATATGCTCATCCTGATTTTGATTTCAGCCATTCGATCTGTCCAGCATGCGCGAGTAAGCATTATCCAGGCATACATCTCAGATGAATAAGATAAGCGTTCTCTTTTAGGGTATTTTAAGGATTTTTAAGAGAGTCTCTTAGGGGTTCTGTTTCTTTACCCTGTCCTTTAACCTCTTTATCCTGTCCCTTAGCGCGATGGCATTCTCAAAGTCAAGGTTATCTGCAGCGATCCTCATATCAGATTCGAGCTTTTCTATCAGGGCAGGTATCTCTTTTTTCGGCAGGTGCTTCACATCCTTAAGCTCAACGACCTTTTCCCTCACAGGCTTTATTATTGTCTTGGGCTTGATATCGTGCTTCTTGTTGAACTCCATTTGGATCTTCCTTCTTCTTAATGTCTCATCCAGGGCATTCCTTATCGAGTCAGTGTGCCTGTCAGCGTATAGCACGACCCTTGAGTTTATGTTCCTGGCTGCTCTTCCTATTATCTGTATAAGTGACCTGGCATCACGCAGAAACCCTTCCTTGTCTGCATCAAGAATACCTATAAAACCGACTTCAGGTATGTCCAGCCCTTCCCTGAGCAGGTTTATCCCTACAAGGACGTCGAATTCTCCTATGCGAAGCTCTCTTATTATCTCTGACCTCTCCAGTGTGTCGATCTCAGAATGCAGGTATCTTGTCTTTATGCCCTGCTCTGCCAGATACTCTGTCAGCTCTTCAGCGAGCTTTTTTGTGAGTGTCGTTACAAGTACGCGGTCGCCTGCTTCCACAGTTCTTGTTATTTCGCTTCTGAGGTCGTCGATCTGCCCTTTAATAGGCCTTGTCTCAACGTGCGGGTCGATTAGGCCAGTAGGCCTGATTATCTGCTCTACGACCTGCCCGGATACCTTTTTCTCGTAATCAGCCGGCGTTGCCGAGACGAATATCACGCTCTTCATGTATGATTCGAACTCTTCAAACCTGAGCGGCCTGTTGTCATATGCGCTAGGCAGCCTGAAGCCATAATCTACCAGTGTCTTTTTCCTGCTCCTGTCGCCGTTGTACATGCCGTGCAGCTGAGGGATGGTCTGGTGGCTCTCGTCAATGAACAGGAGGAAGTCATCTGGGAAGTAATCAAGCAGGCAGTAGGGCTTCTCGCCGGGCTTCCTGCTGTCAAGGTGCCTTGAGTAGTTCTCGATGCCCTTGCAGTATCCAGTCTCCTCGATCATCTCTATATCGTAAAGTGTCCTCTGCTTGAGCCTGTGCGCCTCAAGCATCTCAAGCTCAGGCAGGCGCTCTTCAAGCTCTTCTTTTATTGTCCCGATCGCGTGCAACACATCCTCATCAGGCACGACAAAATGCTTTGCAGGGTAGAAAAAGAAGTATCTCATCCCTTCTTTTGTCTCTCCTGTCACCTTGTCGACCTCACTGATCCTTTCGATCCTGTTTCCGAACATCTCCACCCTTATTATGTCGTTGAAATAGCCAGGGATGATGTCTATTGTGTCGCCTTTTACCCTGAACCTTCCTGGCATGAGCTCAGTGTCGTTCCTTTCGAACTGTATCTTGATAAGCCTCTGGAGTATATCTTTCCTTTCAATCTCCTGCCCTGTGCAGAGCTCAAACCCCATATTCTGGAAGTTGCCAGGTGCGCCCAGGCCGTATATGCATGAGACAGACGCCACGACTATAACGTCTTTTCTTGAGAGTATCGAGGCTGTTGCAGCGAGCCGCATCTGCTCGATCTTTGGGTTTATGTCAGCGTCCTTCTCGATGTACTGGTCTTTTTGTGGGATGTATGACTCGGGCTGGTAGTAGTCATAGTAGCTTACGAAGAACTCGACCCTGTTCTCAGGGAACAGCTCCTTGAACTCGTTGTAGAGCTGGGCTGCAAGCGTCTTGTTGTGTGCAAGCACAAGTGCGGGCCTGTTGGCCTGCGCTATCACGTTTGCCATTGTGAAGGTTTTCCCTGAACCAGTCACACCAAGAAGCGTCTGGCATCTCATGCCCTTCCTAAGCCGTGATGCCAGCCCTGCAATAGCCTCTGGCTGTGAGCCTGCCGGCCTGAGGTCTGTAGTAAGCTTGAATCTCTCCTTTACTGCAGCCATTTTCTTATTTTCTGGATTTATCCCTTCTCTCTCTGCAGCAGCCATCTCTTTTCCTGCATCCATCCTGTTCTTTTTAGCCATCCCAGCCATAAGACAGCAAGAATGCTCTTTTCATTATAAAGGTTATGCGGAGATGACCAGTGGATAAAGATGTATCATGTCCTAAAAGCACAGAAAGATAGTAATACATACAAAAATCCTATAAATTTATATATAACAATATCTATATTACATTAGGCAACAAAAGAAAATGTCTTGCCCATGATTTAAATCTGTCTCGGGCTTATCCTTTTCATACAAAAACACTTTGTGTTTTTGCTTTTAAAAAACAAATCAAATTGGGGTGACAACTAATGGAAAAGAATACTTTAAACGAATCTGTGTGGTCTGGATTTACAAACATTTACAGCTTATCAAAGACACTTCGCTTTGAACTGAGGCCTGTTGGAAAAGATGGAAAGAGGTTATCTCCTGAAGATGCAAAAAAACTGTTTTCTAAAATTATTGAGCAGGATAAAAAAATAAAGGGGGCTTATGTTGCTCTCAAACCCATTTTAGATAAAATACACGAGCAAGTAATTAATGAAAGCTTGAATTCTGAAGAAGTAAAAAAAATTAATTTTTCAGAATATTATGGAGCATACAAGCAGAAAAAAGAGCTAAAATCTAGAGAAGATGCCTTGAGAACAGAATTCTCAAGATTTATACTTAGCCATGGAAGAAGGCTTCAGTACTCTGTATATGAGATAAACAACAGCAAAAGGATTCTTGAGCTGGTTGAGATTGAAATAAAGGACAGGTTTGAAAAGCGTTTTGATCAGGGAGATAATGTCCTAATATTCAAGATAACCAATGAAAAGCATATTATCAGGTATGGATATGCAAAAAACGAGGAAACAGACCTGGTCATGTACTGAATCTGCAAACCTTGGTCTTAATTTTTTCTAATTCTACCCAAAAATTACTAAATTATATAGGAACAGAGGCTGAAACAGAAAGATTTAATAATAAGTGCATTATTAACGTAATCTTTAAACAGGGAAAATAATTGTTTTGGAGTAGCTTTCCAAACCATGCAAACAAAATAATTATCGACGAAAAAAGAATAAAAAACTAATAATACTCATCAGCTCCAATTTGGCGACCTGTTTAAGCGATTATTATAATTTCTACTGTTGTAGATCAGATTACAAAACCTGGAAAACTCAGGCAGTTTAAGCGATTATTATAATTTCTACTGTTGTAGATTGATTCCTGCCCAATACATTAATAACGAAAGTTTAAGCGATTATTATAATTTCTACTGTTGTAGATAT
>JAFGRM010000021.1 GCA_016935125.1 Candidatus Woesearchaeota archaeon | reverse complement strand
CTTCAGATACAGAAGAACATCACGAATACAGCAGAAGACGAGTACCAGATCTACACTTATGTGGAGAACATAGGGAACGGCTGGACACCAAAGTACGAGAAGGTGACTGTCTATGATTTTGTGCCGAACGAGTTCACGCCTTGGAACTGGTCAGTCAGCCCTAATTCAAATGAGAGTGTAGGCACCTCAGGAAGCGCGTATTATGGCAGGTCATATGTATGGGACATCCCCTGGAAAGGGACTATGAACTCATCTCTCGGCCCAAAATCAGGTCCTGATTCAGTGTCATGGCATAATTATTCATGGAATGTCTCTTACAAGGTAAACGGGACAGGGACCTATAGGGTCACTGAGCTTTATATCGTAGGTTTAGACCCACTCAAGGTTGATGGTGCATTTGCATCTCCGATAATAACTGTCATATCAGGGATACAGACCTATTCGAATGAGATCCTTTATATCTCGATCGTCGTGTTCCTGGTAACTGTCAATGTCATCAACCTTTTCATGACCAACAAGATCAACAAGAAGATCAACCAGAGGCTGCCGCCTCCACCGCCGCCAAGGCCGCCAGGACATTACCACGGGCATGATATGCACAATAATTTCAGGCATTAGGCATTCTCTATTTATATTATCTTTTTTAATCTCTATCTATTATCTTATCTTTTTTACTGTCCTGGCCATTTCTTTACTTTTTTATTATCTATAAAAAAAATAGTGGTTTGGATTCTATCTATTGCATGATTGCAAGGGTGTTCTTTTGAGCTGGCTCTGTTATAATTTGGAACTTATCGAAGATTGCACACAAGCAGGTGATTTTAATCAGTAAGAAATATCCACAGCTTGCTATAGATGAAGTTATTCATCTATGTCTTGCTTTTCTGTGTGCAGAAAAAGAAATAATAAAAAAGATATAGGTTTGATTCTTATTTTTTCATGATCTTTTCTGCAGGCTTGAGCTCTTTCCACGCAAGGTCAAACAGCTCCTGCATTGCATTTGCAAAGAATGGCGTGTTGACCCATATCCCTATGTCATATGTAGGGTGGACCTCGGAGTCGTCGATCACCATGAATATGATCTCTTTTCCATCGACAACACAGAACCTTGCTTTAGAGTTTGTATGCCTTATTTCAGCGACGTCTGAGATATCCTTTACAGCTGCTGCAGACTCTTTTGTTACTGGCGCTGCAATCCTTATCTTGACACCACGTTTCTTGATCTTTTGGAAAGTGGGTTTCAGGCCTTCTATCTTTCTTATAAGGCCCTGGGCTGTCGTCATGAGAATCACAGATTCCTCTGCGTTCCTTATTGTCAGCTCGAGATGGTTATAGAGGTTATGCCTTCCGCGAAGGCTGCCTGACAGGTCAGTAGGCTCTACAAGCTCAACTCCCTGTGTATGCAGCGCATTGAGTTCATTTAAGACATCTGTTGATTTCAGGTCTTCAAGCCTGGATACCCTGTCCTCTGCCATCTCACGCATGTTTTTCTTTACGCGCTCTATTACTTCAGAAGGCGGAACTGCAAGATATTTGATTGGCTTTCCTATCTTCATTATCACAAAACCTTTTTTTTCAAGAGACTCAAGGACGTCATAGCTTCTTGACCTTGGCACGTTTGCGATATCAGAAAGCTCTCCTGCTGTTGAAACCCCTCTTGATAAAAGAGCTGCCCATATCTTCACTTCATATAGATTGAGCGAGAAATACCTTCTCAGTTTGCTTAAAAATTCCTCTTTCACTATCATAATACACCCCTCCTTTTTATCTTTGTATGGTGGTTAAAAACCTCCCCCAACAGCGATAAAAATGAAGTACTACTATTAATATGTTATGTTTTTTTACTTTTGTAGGGTGTTAACCTAAAATGGATGAAACACTTTTAATACTCTAAAGTTAAAACAACTGGTTACCTAAAATGCTTTCTTATATATATATTTTTCTTTTATTCCATTTAAACCAAAACTAATTGTAACTGTGCTGTTACGATATCTTATTAGAAATCAATAATGAATTATTGTCTATATTGACTGGTGGTGATGGGGTGCAATCTTGTTCTTGAGTGACAAACCCTTAAGCTTTTTATACATTCTATGTTTATTCTTTGTGTACTTTAGGTATATATTGCTTATGTATTGCCTGCAGCCCTCTTAAGGGATTCGTACTGGTCGCTTGCACTTGTCTTGTACTTTTGCATCGGCAGCTTGAGAATCTCTTCATAGAATCTTCTCCCGAGTTCTTCATTCCCCAAGAGCTTGCAGGTCTCTACTGCTTTCATGAGAGCGTAATTCTTTAGGCTTGAACTGGCGGGGTCTGGGGCAATATTTGTCAGGTATATGAATTCTGAAAGGCTATCATATAAAAGCGACCTGTTGCATATATCGTTATTATTTTTTTTTGCCTTTTCAAGCATTGTTTCTGCACGGCGCTTGTACATTTGCGTTTGGTTGTTCTTGTATTCCTCAACAAGGTATCCTGCGATTGAGCTGTTTGTTTTTCCCTCAAAAGCCTCCTCATACTTTTTGATTGTTGTTATGTATTCTCTTGTATCTTTTGGAAGCTTGGGGCTTATCATTCTTAGCTTTCTCATGGATGCAGAATTTGCTTTTCTTGGCATACTGCCGCTCTTTTCTATTAGCCTTCTAAGGTTCCCTTCACCCCAGTTGAATGCAGCTGAAACAAGCTCAATTGAAGGCAGATATACCCTTGATTTAAGGATATTGAAATATCTTATCCCGCAATAGATATTGAGATAAAGGCCATCTGTACCTGATATGTCTTCTATTGTAAAGCAGGTATTGTCTATCCTGTTTATCTCGTCAATAGCGTCTTTTGTGAGCTGGAATATTCCAACAGCATCTTTTTTTGAGACCGCTTTTTGATCCAGCCATGATTCTGCACATGCTTTTGCAATCAGGTAGTTCTTGTATTTTCCTATCCCCATACTTTTTGCAACTTCGTCTATGGTTTCGATTATGATTAGCTTGTCTACGAACACAGTCTTGTTTTCAGCGTTGAAGCGTGCAATCCTCTGCTCAAGGAAGTTCTCGTTGTTCTTGCTCTTATTTTTTCCCATGTACCAAGCAGGGTTGAATGCAGCAGCTCTTGCTTTGCTTGTTTTATCATCCTGAACAATAGGGTTTCGCACAACCTGCCCAGCATATCCATAAGCAGCTGTTCTGTTTGGTATAGGAAGCCTTAATTTCCTGTTGATCCCAGCCTTCTCCATGTCAATATCAGAGAGCTGCAATCTGCTTGTTGGTTGTTCCTGCATAAGATATCTCTTGTAGAGGTGCTCTGTGATTCCTGTTCCAGCGATGATTCCAGCACTGATTGAAAGGAGGTATGCCATCCCCTTATAGTCAAATGTAATCTTAGCTATCTTGCTCTTCATAAATCTTTTAGTGGATTGAGCCATCTTATTGTTCTTTTCAGTATCATTGATCTGTATCTTCTCTATATCATCGATCTGTCTTTTATTGTTGTTGATATCTCTTTTGATTATGTGCTGGACAGTTTTTTCAGTCCATGCAAAGGCTTTGGCTGCAGATGATTTAAGACTGTTGTATGCTGGTTTTAGCATGTCCATAATCCCATAGTCACTATTTGGATCTGCACCTGTTATATTAAGGCTCTGCATCTTCCTCTCCACCTCTACGGATCTTATTATATTGTCTATGCTCATTAAAAACCACCGTGAAAATAACCCTTTGAAAGATTCTTAATTATTCTAGATTAAACCCTGCCTTATTTAAGATATGCAAATCTTGTTTCTCTTAAGAATACAAAATCATTTATAAATATTGTTGTTAATATCACAACCAGTTAGTTGTGATATTAGATATATAAATTGGATTCGAGTTTTGGTTTTGCCTAGTAGTGTTTGAGCCTAAGTCCTGGTTTGGCTCAAATCCAGGTTAGGTTTAGTGGTTGTTAGATCTAAGTCATAGTTGAGCCAAAGTCCTGGTTTGGCTTAGATAGTGTTGGATCTAGGTTTTCATTGAAAGATTTTCGGAAATCCAGAAACAACCTTTATTAATGATGCTTGATTGAGTATCTTTCTATGGCAATCTCAAAAACAGACCTGAAAGTGCTTTCATATCTTCGCTCAGATGCACGGTCAAGCATATCAAGCATCTCTGCTGAGATAGATGTCCCTGTGTCATCAGTCCTGTCAAGGCTGAGGATGCTTGAGGATAAGATAATCAAGAAATATTCCACGCTTCTAAATTATTCAAAGATAGGCTTTGTCCAGATAAACCTGATCATAATGGCAGGGGCAAGAAAATCTGACAAGGATGCTTTGAGGTCATTTCTTATGGAGCACCCGAATGTAAATTCACTGTTCCAGGTTTCAGACGGATTTGATTTTTATCTTGAGACAGTGTTCAAGGATATAAAAGGCTTCTATGATTTTACAGACTCGCTTTCCAGCTTTAAGATAAGGAAGATAGAAGAGCACCATGTTATAGAGGAGATAAAAAAAGAGGAGTTCCTCACTAAGGATAGTGGTGCGGTTTATATAGAGTATCCAAGGCATATGTTCATCTTCTAGCTTTGCCTATGCATCTTATATCTTCTGGAGATGACTATATCTTATAAATATAATTATATCTTCTAGATAT
>JAFGRM010000020.1 GCA_016935125.1 Candidatus Woesearchaeota archaeon | reverse complement strand
CTTCAAATATAAATCTTGCTATTTTTGTAGCTATTATCAAATGATATATGTTCTGCAGGCATAAACTCTCTGCATCATATAAGATAATATCATATCCTTGCAAAAGATGATAATATGGTGTATATGATAGGATAAGAAGACCATAAGACTATAGAGATGATATGATAGTTGAGCCAATCAATATATTTATATATAAGTAGCCACAGGGATAGTGATGGGAAAAATGAGGTGTTGCTTATACTTAAGTCTAGGTCTAGTCATGGTTCTGTCACTTGTATTTCTCCCGCTTGGATTCTCTGAAGCGACAAACACCAGCAACAATGAGAGCAGCTTGCCTGAAAACACAACCACAATCTGCCTTGACGGAGACCAAAGCAAGGACTGCTGCTACAGCATGACCTATAATTCAGGATATTGGAAATGGAACTCAGATATAGGAATCATGTCTTGCTGCGGCGATGATTATCTTCTGGACAACTGGTGCTCAACAGAAGGGAGATGTGAAAAAGGGGATTATATCGAAGAGAGGTGCAGGCTCGGCAAAACCTGCGTCAAGGGCTTTTGTGTGCCTACATCCACATCTAACCTGGAAACCCCTCCTATGATAATCGCAAATGACCTGACCTTTTATGAGAACCAGACATTCTCATTGCCGATTGACGTTGTTGATGAAACATCAACAGTGCCGCCTGATATCCTGATATCAGGATGGATAAACAGCTCTGTCCACACAGCGGGGTTTTCAGACGCCGGAAGGCACTATGTCACAATCAAGGCATGCAACACATACGGATGCAGCGAAAAAGAGATCTCCATAACAATAGTCGATGTCAACCAGCCGCCAGTCATAAAGCCTTTTGCAAAGAGGCAGGCATATGTAAACGAGACCCTCAGGTTCAGGATAGAGGCATATGACCCTGACTACCTGATTGAGACAGGCTCTGCTGGGGGTACATCTGGAGATAAAGGGCTTATTTTCATCACAGACTCACCTTATTTCAACATTTCAGACACAGGCGTCATTGAATGGACACCTACTGATGAGCAGGTAGGCGAGCACGTTTTCAACCTGGATGTTTCAGACGACAAAAGCATAACCAAAAAAAGGTTTGAGATATCTGTACTCAAAAACAACATACAGCCAGACTACAGTTCAACAGATCTGCAGCTAAAGAGCATAACCTTATTATACCCTACAGAGATGACAGTGATCAAGACTGAAGAGCTTAATCTGGTCTATTCAGCGCATGAGCCACCTGCATTCCTGCTGTATGAGGTAGACGGGGAGAAGTTTCAGGCTGACTCAGCAGAAAAAGAGGGCAGCCTGATAATAAACAACCTAAAAGACGGCATGCATAATGTGACCTTATACGCACTAGATAGCAGTATGAACATTGTAGGATTTTCTGACACTGTCTCATTTATGGTTGATACCCATAAGAAGAGATCAGATCTGCTGAAAAGCATGCTTGCCTTGGACCAGACAGAGATTAGGATAGATGACCTGAGATCAACCATCGAGCTTGGGCCTGGCGGCCACAACTATCAGGTCGAGATCAGGCTAAAGGATACAAGCGAGACTCTCTGGAGGTCTGGCAAGAGGACAATCTCATTGTACAGAAAAGAGCCTGAGCCAAAAAAAGAGCTCCCTATTGTTTCAGTCAATATCCCTGAATCAGGCTCCAGCATAATAAAAGAGAAGCAGGTTGAGCTAAAAGAGATCAGCATGGACAAGGTAAGAGAGATCCTTTCCCAGGATGAGACAAGAGAAAAGATGATAGAGAAAGACAGTCTTAAAAGCAGCTGGATAAGCAACAGGATCAACATCACAGAAAAGAACACTGATGTACGGAAAAAGGCAAGGATAATAGGGGTCATGGACAATGACACACATCTGACAAGGAATATAACAGAGGTGACTATCCAGATCAGGCCAAAAAACACGATATACAACCTATCGATATACGAGGAGATACCCAAATCAGTTGCAGCAGACATAACTGAGCTTGATTTTGACATCGAGCCAGAGGTGCTTAATCCAGACCCACTCATAGTATGGCATTTCGCAAAGATAGACAAACCAATAGACCTAAACTACAGGGTTGATGAAGAGGTAGAGATTGAGACACTAGAAAACATAAACACAGTCATAATAGCTGACGAGGTCAGAGAATCAAGGCTTAAGTCCTATCTTCCCCTGCTGATAATCCCTTTCATAATCGTTCTTGTCGTGGTGTTTGCTCGCTTTGGGCCTAAACAAAAGGCCAATGCAATGGAGATATACCACAGTCTCATAAAAAGACATAATGTGCATAAACCAAATTCAAGGATAGATACGCTTGAAAACTTCATAATTGCCGCTTATACAAAGAACTGGAGCCCTGCAACGATCAGGCACACACTGATCAACCATGGCTGGGATCCTGTGCTGGTCGACAAGAAAATCAAAGAGCTGATCGCCAAGTAAGATCCTGAGTAAGATGAGTAAGACCCGGAAAAATGCTTTTTGGCTGCAGGACTGCTTCTTCCTTCTTATCCTGTACTCAGCTTTCGACAAGCTCGTATATAAAAGCAATAAACCCGCCAATATAGAACAGGACTGTTATGAGAAAGAAGATTACAAAGTAGAGCCCAAGTAATATCTCAAGGTTCCGCATGTTCTCGGCCACGACCCTAATGTAATAGATGTTTACATCCAAGAAGAACAGGTATATATAATAGGCAAAGAATATCATAGATGATATAACAGAAAAGTAGATTATCCCCTTCTTAAGCAGGTTGCTGAAGCATAATAGCAGCGTCACAAAGCCTAGGATAAGAGAGACTGCTGCAACAGTTGTCACTGATATCTTTACTGAATCAAGCAGGCCCTGGGTGATTATGTCAACACCCACAAGATGCAGTGAGTCTATCCTTCTCATAGAGAATACCGGCGCAAGCAGGAAACAAGCATACGATGATAGATACAATGCAGGGACATAGGCTGGGATCTCATACTCTTTTTTTGAGAACATGAGGTACCAAAGCGCTGCAGGTGTCGCAAGAAGCAGGACTATCGCAATAAAATTCAAAGAGTAGACATAAACCAGTGATATGGCGCTGCCTGCACTCCCTACTGCAAGCAGGTCATGGCCAAGAAGGCTCTGCGAACCTGGTATCAACAAGCCTATCACGCTGAAGACAGGATCATGCGACGGGCCAAGCTGTTCAAAATAGAGCGAATCATGCAGCCCCGTCATATAAGGGACAATAAAGTTGCCCACGTCAGTAAGCAGATGCAGCACAAGCATGCCTGATACTGCAAGGAATATGCCCCTGTAGTCATAGAACAGGTTTATGAAGCGGTTGTAGAACCCTGAACCCAGGTTGCCAAGCTTGTAGATAAGGCCCTCTGTGCTGAAACGCTTATGGTGCTTGATCCAGACAAGCAGGTAAAAGAATATGCCTATCACAAGGAGTGGTGCGTCAATCGCTATCGCAAGCCATTCCATCATGAGATTAAACACAACAACAAAAAAGAAGTTCAAGACAAAGAGTATTATAGCAAACCTCTTGAGGAACCTTGCGAGCTCCTTGAGCGGAACAGGGCTTCCCTCCTCGTGTATCACATGCATGAGGCTTGGAGCCTTGATATCAAACCTCAACGTAAAATAAAAGGCCATAATGACAAGCAGGCTAGCTCCTGCTATTATCGAAACCTTCTGCAGAGATTCCAGTACCCCCGACCCTGTTATGAAATTTAGCCAGCGGTGGACGAGAAACTTTGGCTCAAGCTGGAACAGCCTCCAGCTCATATCATTTGAGACATTGAGCAGAAGATGGTTCGGCGAAGGAAAAACACCACCAACACCACCCATCTTCATTGTCAGGTTAGTGACCAAAGCCTCAATCCCACTGCCAAGAGGGATCTTATCAAGCAGGTTAAGGTCAACTGAATTGATCGGGCTTGTTATAGCAACAAGATCTCCATCATAAGGTATTGGCGTATTAGGGCTGAGCGGAATCACATCTGCCCAGTATGTGGCTGTTTTCCTGACAAGCTGGTTTAACGTGCTAAAGGAGTAGCCTATCATGTTCTTAAAGCTGATTAAAAAATAAGCGAATATCATTGCAAGGTCCCAGCCCTTATGCTTTTCGCCGAAGAATATCCTCGTAAGGTCTGCCTTATAAAGAAGATAGCCAAGCGCAGTCCATGAGATTATCTTTTTTACATAGTCCCAGTCAGGATTCAGGAGCTCTGCAAAATCAAGTATGTTAAGGACAATGATGCTTAAAAGTATCATCTCTTCGATACTCTCTCCTACCCTATAGAAGAGACGCTTTATGATACCTGACATTGCCAACCACTTTTTTTATGATAACTTCTTATGATAACTCTGTTGTGCATTATGCTTGGATTGTTGGGCTAAGAGCCAAAATCCTGCATATGGCTTATCGGATTGGCTGTCCGCATAAGATTAGTTGCCTGCATAACAATAACATGATGTGGGCAAGAGGCCAATCCATCTTATCAACTTAGAAATCTCTGAGTATAAATATCTTTTGTTAAAGGCTCATCTGATATGGATTCGCCGATCCCCTTGCCAATATTAAACGAGCTGTCATCCATTATTGTAGAAAGCATCTCAAAAAAACCCTGCTCGTTTCTGTAATATGCAAGCTCTGCCTTAATCCCCTGCTCCTGCTCGATATATTCAACTGCCTCATCAAGGCCACCTAACAAGTCAACTAGATTGTTCTTGTCAGCCTCAACCCCTACATAGACCATTCCATCAGCAAGCGCCCTCACATCCTCTATACTCATGCCCCTGTTTTTTGCAACCTCTGTTATGAATATGTCATGCATCTTATCAAGCTGCGCCTGGAACAGATTATGCTCTTCTTCAGTCAGGCTCCGATAAGGCGACCCCATGTCCTTGTGCTCGCCAGACACAAGCCGTTCATAGCTCACATTATACCTGTTAAGAAAACCTGAAAAATCAAGATATGAGCCAATGACACCTATGCTCCCGACCATAGAGAGCCTGTTTGCGATTATTACGTCGCAGCTTGATGCGACCCAGTATGCGCCGCTTGCACCATACTCCCTTATCCATGCCACTGTTGTCTTGTTTGTAGCCAGGATCGCCTGGCTGATCTCATCAGTTGCAACAGGGCTTCCGCCAGGTGAGTTTATCTCGAATATAATCGCCTTAATCTTTGGGTCTGAATCTGCCTTTTCAATGAATTCGACAATTGTCGACGCTGCTGCAACATCGCTGCTTCCTAACAGGCTAGAATATTCATCAGTAAGTATTGTGCCCTTGACAGGGATGACTGCAACATTTCCCTGGCCAGAGATATCTGAACCTGAGCCAGAACCGACAAGAGCGCCAATAATTATAACAATGAACACAAAGAAGATGAATACCACAAACAGGACTGAACCTATGATGACCCAAATCCAGCTCATGCCCTTTTTCCTCTCCTTCTGGCTGTTATCCATCCTGACAGCAACCCCTTTATCCTCAACAGCATCCCCTGCTGCTAAGTTGCCTCTTTTTTTCATTTTACAGAGCCAATACCTATGGCTTATTAAATCTTTCTTTTTTGCAGCTTATAGAACCACAATACAAAAGCAGGTAACAATAGCTAAAAAACTTCTGTAACAACAATGCCTTTTCTAAAAAAGAATAAAAAAGAATAGATAGTACCAATGCAAAGAGGAATCAAATGCTGTTGATCTCTTCAACACGCTTCTTTGTTATTAGGATATTTGCAATCTCAGCAGGAAGTGTTGCAATCTCGTCTGCTTCATAAGGCCCGTATTCCTGCATGTCTCTTGCAATAAAACGCGGCACAGGCACAATAAACCTGACAATAAGCTCGCTATTTAAGGCACCATGCTTAGCAGAAGAAACATCATCTGAGCTATCTTTTGGCTGGGGTGCATTCTCTTTTGGTATAACTGGTGCTCCTGCTTCATATTTTACAGCTGCAGCAGAATCCACACCTGAATCCTCTCCAGAATCCTCTCTTGAATCTCCTAAAGAATCCTCTTCTTTACCATCCTGTCCAGGCTTTTCAATATTGCTTTTTATTGGCTCTATTGTGCTCTTCATTGGCAATTCTGTATTTATTGTATCTATTGTGCTTTTTATAGGCTCTTTTGTTCCTGCTGCTCCTGCTCCTCCTGCTCTCTGTACAGGCAATACTGGCTCCTGCCCTGCTTTGCACTGCTGCAGGATGGTTTTAGCTGCTGCCCCTAAATCTTGCGATATGACCCTTGCCAAAATCTCTTCTCTGAACCTTAAAAGAAGCGAAACAAAATCCTTATACATCCTTGCCTCATCTGCAATAAGGTTTGACACATCACCCATGTCTGAGCCAGTCATGCATCTTGAGATTGCCATGTTCACTATCTTTTTCTCCCTCTTCTCATACAGCTCGCGGACAATCTTGTTGACGTTTGCTATCATGACCTCTATTTTCATAGCATCGCTCTCAGAGAACGTTGCAAGGTCCTGCTTCCTTGACTTTAAGAGCTGTTTTTTTGAGGCGATATAGTCTGCGACATCAGAATAGAATGTTTTTCCGAGCTTTTGGATAGGGTCACGGTTCTTCTCCCGCATGAGAAGCTCAAACAGAGTCTCATATGATATATTTATCTCCTTGTTATCATCAACCAAACTCATCTCCTCCTATTGACTAACTTATCTCCTCCTATTGACTTCTAAATGAGATTTATATTTCCTCGGCTATTCTCAGCTCAGCTATTCTTATTTAGGTTATTTTTACTTAGGTTATTCTCAGCTCAGCTCTTTTACGCTGTTCTTTATCTCGTGCACAAGATCATCAGGCTTTTTCTCGCCCTTTATCTCGTTCTCTCGCGTCCTTAGGTTAACTGTCCCTGCCTCTTCTTCTTTTTCACCTATGACCAAGATGTAGTTCACCTTGTCAAGCTGCGCTTCTCTTACCTTCTTTGATATAGTAAGCTGCCTTTTGTCAAGCTCTGCCCTGATCCCGCCTGCCTCAAGCTTTTCAAGAACCTTCTGGGCATAAGGGTTGAACTTGTCTGCCACTGTAACTATCCTTGCCTGCACAGGGCTCAGCCATAACGGAAACTTGCCTGCATAATGCTCGATCAGGATTGCGATGAACCTCTCAAGAGAGCCGTAGATCACCCTGTGGATCATGACAGGCCTGTGCTTCTGCCCGTCTTTTCCCTCATAAGTCAGTTCAAATCGTTCAGGAAGGGCCATGTCAAGCTGGATTGTGCCGCACTGCCATGTCCTGCCAATGGCATCCTTGATATGGAAGTCTATCTTAGGCCCATAGAACGCACCGTCGCCTTCATTTATCCTGTACTCTCTTCCTGTAGCGTCAAGCGCAGACTTAAGCCCCTCTGTCGCATTGTTCCACTGCTCGTCTGTACCTATCGACTTTTCAGGCCTTGTAGAAAGCTCCATGTGGTAGCTGAGCCCGAAATACGAATAGAACCTGTCTGCAAGCTTTATGACACCTAGTATCTCATCCTTGATCTGCTCCTCTGTCATAAAGATATGCGCGTCATCCTGGTGGAACTGCCTGACCCTAAGCAGGCCTGATAGCACGCCTGAAAGCTCGTGCCTGTGCACAAGGCCTATCTCGCCAACCCTAAGGGGAAGCTCTCTATATGAATGGACATCCTCCTTATACATAAGCATCCCGCCAGGGCAATTCATTGGCTTTACTGCAAAATCAATGTTGTCGATCTTTGTAAAATACATGTTGTCCTTGTAATTGTCCCAATGCCCGCTCTCTTCCCAGAGCTTTCTGCTGAGTATGATAGGTGTCTTTACCTCGACATAACCTGCTTTCTTGTGCTCATCGCGCCAGAACTCGATCAGCCTGTTGAATATGAAGAGGCCTTTTGGATGCCAGAAAGGAAAGCCTGGCCCCTGCTCATGGAAACTAAAGAGCTTCAGCTTCTGCCCGAGCTTCCTGTGGTCCCTTTTTTCAGCCTCCTCAAGAAGCCTTAAGTATTCCTTTAGCTCGTCTTTTGTAGGAAAAGCGACGCCATAAATCCTCTGCAGCTGCTTGTTGTCCGAGCTTCCGCGCCAGTATGCGCCAGCTATCTTAGTGAGCCTGAATGCCTTTATGCATCCTGTCGACGGCACATGCGGCCCGCGGCAGAGGTCGATAAAACCCTTGTTCTTATAGAAAGACACCTCGGTAACATCATCGCCCAGGTCATCTATAAGCTCTTCTTTATACGGCTCGCCAAGCTCTTTTGTCTTTTTCTTGCCATCAGCCCTTGTCAGATCAAGCCTCTCAAATACTACATCCTCTTTTACTATCCGCCTCATCTCTTCCTCTATCTTTTTTAGGTCAGCTGGAGTAAATGGCTCTTCAACATCAAAGTCATAATAGAACCCGTCTTCTATTGCAGGCCCTATCGCGAGCCGCGCTTTTGGAAACAGCCTCTTTACCGCCTTTGCAAGGACATGCGACGCGCTGTGCCTGAATATGCCTTTTCCCTCACCAGAGCTGAATGTTATGAATTCAAAATTCCCATTCTCCCTTATGCTGCAGGACATATCATATATTGTCCCGTTCAACCTTATTGCAATCGCGTCTTTTGCATCCTTGCAGCCAGGATCCTGTGCCAGCATATCCTCTTTAATCCTGAATCCGTCAACAGGCTTATCATAGAGAAATTCCTTTTTTGTCTTTGATATGAGTCTTATCTTTGCCATTTTTTTCAGCCCCCTATTTATATCCGATAATATTGTTGTTATTTTTGTTATTAGGTTTACTAGGTTATTTAGGTTATGGTTATTTAGGTTTACTATATTATTTAGGTTATGGTCATTTAAGCCATTCAGTTATCTTAGCTAGCCATTCAGTTATCTTAGCTGTTTAATATAAGGTCATCTTAGCTTTGGTCCCATGAAAAGGTTTTATGTATTGCCTATATATATTTTGCTGATATTTCATACATGAGAGTTTAGAAAAGTATATAAATTGACTTTAAATCCATTCAACAATGGAGTTTCCAAAGAGATACGAGCCAGAATCAGTTGAGCAGAAATGGATGAAGGTCTGGGATGATTCCAAGCTATACAGGTTTGACCCTGATTCTACAGATAAGGTCTATTCAATAGACACGCCGCCGCCCACAGTCTCAGGCAAGATGCATATGGGCCATGCCTTTGCAAACAGCCAGCAGGACTTCATCGCAAGGTACAAGAGGATGAGAGGCTTCAATGTTCTCCAGCCTTTTGGGACAGATGACAACGGGCTTCCAACGCAGCTTTATATCGAAAAACTAAAGAAGGTCAGGGCAGGCAAGATAGGAAGGTCTGAGTTTGTCAAGCTCTGCCTTGAAACTCTAGAAAAAGAGCTTACCCCAAAGTTCCTTCTTGACTGGAAACGGCTCGGCATAAGCTGTGATTTTGATGTCAGCTATTGCACAATAAACAGCCACTGCAGAAGGATTAGCCAGAAATCTTTCCTTGATCTGCACAAGATGGGGCGGGCTTATAGGAAAGAGGCGCCTGCCATGTGGTGCCCAAGCTGCATGACTGCTGTATCGCAGGTAGAGCTTGAGGACAAGGAGATAGCCTCGCATTTCAATGACATAATATTCAAGGCAGGTGATGATGATGTTGTCATAGCTACAACAAGGCCAGAGCTGCTGCCTGCATGCATAGCTGTGTTCTACCACCCTAAAGACGAAAGGTACAAGCACCTTTCAGGAAAAGAGCTGTCTGTCCCGCTGTTCGGGTTTTCTGTCCCTGTCATGGCTGATGAGCGGGTCGATCCTGAGAAGGGCACAGGCATAGTCATGTGCTGCACTTTCGGCGACCAGACAGATATGGAATGGCAGAAGCAGTATGATCTCCCTATAAAGACCGCGCTTGACAAGAGCGGCAGGATGACTGAGATCTGCGGCAAGTACAAGGGCATGAAGATAAAAGAGGCAAGGGATGCCATGATCTCTGACATGAAAGAGCAGGGCCTGCTCATAAAACAGAAGCCCATAGTCCATGCAGTAAACACCCACGAACGCTGCGGGACAGAGATCGAGTTTGTCCATTCAAAGCAATGGTTCATAAGGTATCTTGACCTCAGGGAAGAGATGCTCGAGTGGGGGACTGAGCTTGAATGGTTCCCAAAGCATATGAAAAACAGGTATGACAACTGGGTAAAAGGCCTTTCATGGGACTGGTGCATATCGCGGCAGATATATTTCGGGATACCCTTCCCTGTATGGTACTGCAAAAGCTGCGGCCATGAGATCCTGGCAAAGGAAAATGACCTGCCTGTTGACCCTTTGGTCGACAGCCCGCCTGTAAAGAGCTGCCCAAAATGCAATGGGACTGAGTTTGCCGGCGAGTCTGACATAATAAACACATGGGCAACATCATCCCTTACGCCGACAATCGTAAAGGAGCTGTTCAAAGGCAGGCCTGCATACAGGCACCTGGCAAAAAATCCGATGGACGTAAGGCCGCAGGGCCATGACATAATAACATTCTGGCTTTTCAACACTGTAGTCAAAAGCAAGCTGCATTTCAAGATGCTTCCATGGAGACACTGCTTTATCAACGGCTGGATCCTTGACCCTCATGGAAAAAAGATGTCAAAATCAAAAGGGAACATAATAGAGCCACAGACAGTAATCCAAAAATATTCAGCTGACATATTAAGGTACATGTGCGCGACCTCAAAGCTGGGAGAGGACCTGGCATTCCCTGAAAAAGAGCTCATAGCAGGAAAGAGGTTTATAAACAAGCTCTGGAACGCAGCAAAATTCTGCATGATGAACCTTGAAGGCTATGATGCAAAAAAGCATGCCCGGCCAGCTGAGATGAGGCTTATCGACAGGTGGATGCTCTCAAGGCTCAACAGTGTGATAAAGGAATCCACTGAGAGCTTTGATGAGTACGAGTTTTCACGGTGCAAGGCCGCAGCAGAGAAGTTCTTCTGGTCAGAGTTCTGCGACTTCTATCTTGAAATCGTAAAAGACAGGCTGTACAACAAGGACAGCTACAAAAAAGCTGACCATCTCTCTGCACAGTATACATTATACGAGACCCTACTCTCACTGATAAAGCTGTTCGCCCCGTTCACGCCGTTCATAACTGAGGAGATCTACCAGATGTACTTTGCAGCCAACGAAAAAGAGAAGAAGAGCGTCCATGTCTCATCATGGCCTGGCTGCGATGCTGAACTGATAAATAAAGAGGCTGATCTGGCAGGAGCGCTCGCAAGCTTCGTGATAGCAGAGGCAAGGAAGGCAAAGACTGCAGAGAACGCATCGCTTAAGACCCCTGTCAAGCTTATTGCTGTCAAGGCAAAGCTTCCAAAGGCAGTTTTCATGAAGATTGAAGAAGACATGAAGGCAGCGACAGCAGCAGAGAGGATCGAGTACACACAGCTTGATGACAGTTCTAAGATAGAGTATGAATGCGAAGTTGAAGTCTAATAGAACCAACTGCTGCAAAAGCAGGCAGAATGCACAGATCGCTGCATCCTGTATTAGGGCAGACAGCTCTTAACAAGATGGGATCAAAGATGGACAAGACAAAACTCAACTATGCAATAGATGCAGGCCTTGCGATAAGCTTCACAGCATCCCTTATAACAGGGCTGGTAAAATGGCCAGGGCTTTCAGCAGCGCTTGGGATCAGGCACAGGATCGTGCAGGATTCAATCGCAACACCCATCCATGACATAAGCGGCATGGTGATGGCTGCCTTGGTGCTAGTCCACCTGGTGCTCCACTGGAGATGGATATGCTCTGTTACAAAGAGGATTTTCATGGGAGAAAAGAAGCCCAACACAGCCAAGAGATAGGATCTAGATCTAGTGATAAATATTCAATTGGTGTGGAAGGGATATAAAACAACATGAAAATACAGTGAGGGTTAAAGAGTCAAGAATTCAAGAAAAAATAGTATATACTACCCTCTATTTATACAAAGAAATTTGTAGAATTTCGATTGTCTAATAATGTCGATGAGCTTGCAAGTCGGCATTATTTATACATATAATGATACTCGTTTCGTTTGCCGGTGTTCTTGTATTTTATGAGCTGGCTTTTTCGGAGCTTTTTTAGGCTCATTGTGACTGAGCCTATTGAAACGCCTGTCTCATGGCTGATCTGTTTAGAAGTAAACCACTTTCCCTTGTTCTCTTTTAAAAAGTTATAGACTTCCTGCTGCCCCATTTTGATTTATTAGAGATTACCATACATATAAATCTTTGGGTTTTTTAGGCGGGTTTAAAAACCCAGTAACTGGTATGTGGTAAAAACAGAGCACAACAATTAGATTTAAATAATAAGCAGGTGTTCTTCTCCAGCATGATAATAATAAAGGTGCCTTTCTCTGAAGCAGGGCTTGGAAAGACAGTTGGGACAGAAACAGCCCCTGATACTATAATAGAGGATCTTTCTGAGATGCATCTCAATGAATCATCAAGAAAAGCTGCATATGAGACATATGATGTGGATATCAAGAGCAGCAACATCTCTGACAACAACGCCTCGATAGCAAAGAGGGTAGGGGAACTGTCTTCTGGCACCAATGAAAAGATAATTGTCCTTGGAGGCGACCACGCTATGAGCTATGCATCATTCATGGGATTCGCTGCAAACAACCCTGGCTGCGGGCTTGTTGTGCTTGATGCGCACCCAGACCTGCTTCCTGAAACAGGGGTGCAGAGCCATGAGGACTGGATCCGCCTTCTGATAAACGAAGAAAGGCTCGACCCAAAGAGGCTCATAATTGCAGGGGTCAGGAACACTGATGCGAGCGAAAAAGAGTTTATCGATGCAAAAAGGATCAGGGCCTATTCCATGAAACACATATTCAGGACAGGGATACAGGACTTCTGCGACGGGATAACAGAGACAGTGAGAAGCTGGCCTGCATTCTACCTTTCAGTCGACATAGATGCAATAGACCCTGCCTTTGCACCCGGGACAGGCTACCTTGAGCCTGGCGGGTTCAGTTCAAGAGAGCTTATCTATATTATCCAGAGGCTCAGCATGCTCCCAAGCTTCAGGATCGCTGATATTGTCGAGGTCAACCCAAAAAAGGACATGAACAGGATGACATCCAGGCTTGCAGCAAAGATCATAAAGGAGATTGAATAAGAGAT
>JAFGRM010000019.1 GCA_016935125.1 Candidatus Woesearchaeota archaeon | reverse complement strand
AATCTTCTATAAGATAAATTATAGATATGTATCAGATCATATTTACCTCCTGTATCTTGTTTTGGCTTCAGCGGCGTCTTATGCCGATTGTACTCAGGAGAAGAGCGATTATCACCAATACTATGGACAACAAAGGATATGATAATAGGAACAGCCCGCCAGAAAAGCCGCACAAAACAGCTATGAGGCCCCATATCCTTGCCTTGTCATATACAATATATATTATAAGAAGAAAGAGCATTGTCGGTAGTATGCCAAAAAGTACCATGATCCAAGGGTTCAGATAATGCTCAAACCTGGAGACCAGGCTTAAGACTTCACTTTTTGGGTTGAATCCTATCGCTATCCAGACCCCGTTTAAGAATCCGAACACAAGAACGTATTTCCTGAAAAAATCAAGGTACTTCTTAAATGCCTTATTTTTCCTAGCCATATTGGTTTTGTCATGGACCAGAACGATCCAGCCTCAAAATTTTTGTTGTAAAAGATTATTGGTCTGTTTTCGTTATCCAGCTGTCGAAGATCTCTTTTGCATCCTTGTCATTATTGTATTTTTCAAAGACATAATCAAACTGTGCCTTGTAGACCTTGCAGAATGTTGTCATCGGCACGATCCCAATGGTCGAGCCCTGCTCAGCGTAATTGCAGACAGGGCAGAGCCCGCAATACGGCTTGTAGACGCAGTAGTCGCAGATCTGTGAATCATTTATAGATGAAGCGACGATCGCGCAGCTTTCAGGCGATAACATGACCTTTTTGTAGGTATCTGTCATGACATTGCCGATCATAAAGGTGTCGTCTGAAAGCATCCTCCCTTCATCGCACGAGTATATGTCTCCATTATAATTATAGGCAAGCTGGCCTATCACTGCGCCGCACGGGCTTCTCATGTCAAGATAGTTTGGGTCGCTTTTCTGCAGGATCTTCCTAAGTATGATCATGATAGACCTTTCTGTAAAATAGTTTCCTTTCCTGTTCAGTTCTATTATATGGTCGACTGCTCTTTTCCAGAAGCTGATGAACTCGCCTGCATCGTATTCGATCTCTTTTCTGTTCTTTTTTGCATATCCCAGTTTTGTCAGGAACCTAAGATGTATAGAACTGAGACCAAGGCGCACGTACTCATCCACAACCTCTTTTGGCTTGCTTAGCGTGGCTTTTGTGACAGTGATAAGCGCATTCATCCTTGTGTAGTCTATCTCTCTTTTCTCATATTCATCATTTATCTTTTTGATCCAACTGCAAACCAGCTCATGGCTTGAGCCTTCAAACCACCTGTTCTTGTCATGGATATCTTTTGGCCCGTCAAGCGATGTGCATATGAATATCCTGTTCGCGATGCAGTAATCCAGTATCTCATCTGTCATGAGTGTAAGGTTCGTGACAAGAGAGAAGCCGAGTCTCTTTTTCTTTTTCCTGTTCAGCTCTCTTGCATAATCTGTTATCAGCCGGATTATCCTGAAATTGAGGAGCGGCTCCCCGCCCTGGTATTCTATGTTTATGCTTTCAGATGGGGTGTTGAAGATGAAGTCGACTGTCTTTTTGGCGGTCTCCTCATCCATATCAAAGCCTTTGTTGTCCTTGCCAGTTGATGATGTCTGGCAGTAGATGCATTTCTGGTTGCATCTTAGTGTCGTGACTATTATATGGAGTGAAGGGCCGGTCTTAAGGAAATAGAAGCGTTTCCTGTAGTCATCCTTGATTCTCTCTTTGTTGCCTTCTGTTACCAAAAACCCCTTGTCCTCAAGCTTTTCAAAGAGCGCCTTGTCGGTTATGCTGCCTTCCTCCAGCTGCCTGAACTCATCCTTATTTAGGACTATCCAGCTTCCATGGTCTGTTGTGGCCAGTACGCCCTTGCCTGTGTCCTTGTACCTGAAATAGTTGACTATATATCCTGCAGCATCTAGCTTTTTTTTCATTTTTATGTAAGTTTCTCCTCTTTCATTATGCCCAGGACATAATTCAGGAACTCGTCCTTGATTAGTTCTATGTCTGTGTCATCATATGCTGACAATATGACTGGATAATCCCTTTGGTTCTCGCCGATATTGACGCTGCACACATCCTTGAAGGCTTCAACTGCTTTCTCTATTGCAAAGAGGCTGTAGAAGTTCTTGTCAAGCTCAGCTCTTGCTATGGTTTTCTTTGTTGTTTTCTTATTTGTTTTTTTCTTTTCCATATTTCTCTTCCCATGGGACAAGTATGCCGTCTGGGTCCTCTATCTCCATGTTCAGGTCAGTCTCTTCAGGCATCTCATCACTCTTGATAGCGTGAGAGAATATCTCATGCAGCAGCAGTTTTTTAATCTCGAGATTCTTCTCGCTGATCTTGTTGTAGTTTGCATAGTTTAGGAGCTCTGAGTTGAATTCATTGCCGATCGTCTCAAGCCCAGCATTCTTGTCTTTTGGCTTTAGCTCGGCAATCACCTTACTCTCTGGGTCTCCTTTGAGCAGGACATATGCCTTGTCCAGGAAGACGTATGCTGCAGAATATATGACATCTATAGGGTATAGCTTGGGATTTATGCTTATCTCAGCAACACCTTTTTCTTTTGATACCTTTACATTGCTTGTCATAAGAACCCCTCTTTCAATTCTTTTTTCTGTTTTTATTAGACTATCTTTTCTGTGATCTTGATTCTCTTTTGCCAGTGCACCCCTTTTCCTGTGCATATGTTTTAGGCTTTAAAATTAATGTTTTTCGGTTATTTAATCTAAGAGATATAAGACCAGATATCAATCTGTCCTTGATATGATGTCAATCTGTCCTTGATATGATGTCAATCTGTCCTTGATATGATGTCAATCTGTCCTT
>JAFGRM010000018.1 GCA_016935125.1 Candidatus Woesearchaeota archaeon | reverse complement strand
AGCAATCAACCTCAACCCGCCTGTGCATACAAAAAACAGCAACACTGGCATGCACAAGACAGAAAAGATACCTAATATTTTTGAGACCATAATGCAGACAGTACACATGTTCGAGCACGGATGCACCATGGCCATGCTGAAGAACTATGAGCCAGATGTGCTAATCGAACCAAAGCTTCTTGATATGAAGCCTGTTGAGTTCTCAAACCTAAAGCTGTACTATGAAAAGAGCATGGAAGAATGCAGGAAATCAAAGCAAAAGCTCATAAAGCTCATCTGACATCTCATCTCTCAGTGCCAAAGGCCAACAGAAGAATAGGAGCGCACCAAAAACCCAATAGTTTTATAAACATATCCTGTTGCGCAACTCTAATCAGTGTTTTTGCATTAGCGATTGTGTTATGGGCTGGTGGCGAAGTCCGGCTATCGCGTCCCGTTCGCAGCGGGAAGGCCGCGGGTTCGAATCAGCATTTTTGTCGGAGCAAAAAGCCTTGGGAAAAACAGTGCGACATACACTTACCCTGGTTCGCTTAGTCCCGCTAAAAGGCTACGAAAGTCCCGCCCAGTCCATCACTTTTTAATTTTTGCATCTTTTATCTTTTCTATTGCACACCATTGCATAACCCTATAATAAGTTAAGAATAAGCCCAGAATAATGTCATTACAGATGACCTATAATTGCCTATATTATCAAATATCTATTACCTTGCCTTTTCTTCCGACATTTATGACACGTGTCTTGCCTATCTTCTCTTCGATCCCTTCTGCCTCATGCACATGGCTACAGAAGATGATATCTGGCTGGAACATGTCGACAGCTTTCCTTATCCCTGTGCTGCCAGGAAAAAAAGAGGTAAACTTCTCCATCTTTGTGCCAGAGGGATGCACATGCGTGACCATTACCTTTTTTTTTAGATAGCTTATATGCTCATGGCCTTTTTTCAGCGTGTCAAAGAGCTCATCCTCGCTGAGCTGCGCAACACCTATGTTTGCGCCGCCAGCACCAAATATGCCTATGTCATTGTACCTTACTGAATAGCCATGTATGTTCTTGATCTTATATAGCTCAGAGAAAAAATCTGCAGTGGGAAAGCTGTCATGGTTGCCTGGGACAAAAAGCACCTTTGTCTTGTTCTTTAAAAAAGGCCCTATCAGGTTGTCACTAACCACGTCATAATTGGTTATGTCGCCGCACAGTATCACAAGGTCGGCCTTTTCCTTTTTTGCCATATCAGCAAGCTTTTTTGCAAGATTCGAGTCACCGTGGATATCTCCTGCTGCAAATATCCTCATCTTTTTTTCTTTTGGATCTTTTGTTTTTTTTGTTTCTTTTGTCATATCAAAAACCCGCTGATTGCCTGCCTATTAGTTGATCGCTTATTATTGCAGTTATCTTTATTGACCTATTTTTTATTGATCTGTATTTTCCATGTTCAGCCATTCTTACCATTTGCTGTTCTCACCTTTTATAACTAGTCATTGATTATCGTTAATTGTTATTGATTATCGTTGATTGTAGTTTTACTACCTGTCATTTATACTCAGCACCTCTGACGCAAGATCGACTATTGTCGAAGGCCTGCCTTTAATAGTCCCTTCATCAATCATAAACGAGCAGCCTCTTTTAATGCGTGAATCTAGGTCAGAGAGGGAAGTCATAAAATCATTTCCTGTGATGTTTGCTGATGTTGTTATTATAGGGAGATCCAAGTCCTTTATAATATTATGAAACCAATGCTTTGGCATCCTTATGCCCAATCTACCTGTTTTTAGGTTTGTGCTTCCTGCAACAGGGCTCTTGCTTTTCAGGCTCAGTATCAGTGTATATGGTCCAGGAAGCTTATCAAGCCATTCACAAGAGACTTTGTTCAGCTCACAGTTCCTCTTTACCCATTCTTTTGAAGGCGCGATTACAGATAATGGCCTAGTAAAGTTGTTTTTCAGCTTCCGCAGCTTCTGAACAGCAGTATCAATGAGCGCATTGCACCCTATGCCATATATGGTATCAGTAGGGTATATGAACAGGCTTCCCTTTCTTATCTCATCAAAGATAAGTTCCCTGTTCAGCCTCGCCTCGTCCCTTGAGAAGATTTCCATGACTGCAAGAAAGCTATGAAGGTTTATATTATTTACGCAACAATTTATTTACGCAACAATTTATGCCACAAAGCTTATATATAGCAAAATATTTTTCTAATATAACCAAATAATAGGCATATGGGTCCTTTTTTGAGCTGATACAGCCTGTATTGGCAGTGATATCAAGACACCAATGCTTATTCCAGCCCGACACGAGAGTACTCATTGGAGCTAACGACAAAGTCAAGCTATGAGCCTGGGAGTTAGTGTTTCGGGCAACATACCCTTTTATTGTCATAAAAAACTGTATAAGAATAAGTTTATCATTATTTTCATCAAAAAGGTTCATTAAAGCCTTTATTCACAATTCAAAGTATTATTAAGGCATTTTTGCCTTTAGGAATTAAGGATTTTTAGTAGATGATAATAAATCAGAATAAACTTATTCTATGTGTTTTTATACAGTTTACATATTGCGAAAAGCAACAGGCCTAAGGTAGATTCCTGATTGCGGGTTTAGATTTGATGGTATAATAAAAAGGTAAAAAGGAGATTCCTAAGGAAGGAGACAATCATGTTCATCATATTCACAAAAGAGATAGAATTAACTTATGCCAGATCAGCTGATCTTGCAGTGAATAGGCTTCTTCTAAAGGGACTTCTGCCAAGATGAGATATGAAACACTGAAACAATAGTTTCCCAGTGTTAGAATAGGAGGAGAAGAAAATGGGAAAGATAAGTCCTGTATCAGCAAAATACATTGTTCATGCTACAATCCATATAGATGGGATAGTTGATAAGCCAGATGTCATAGGGGCAATATTCGGCCAGACAGAAGGGCTTCTTGGTGCTGACCTGGAGCTAAGGGAGCTGCAGAGAAGCGGAAGGATAGGAAGGATTGAAGTCAGGGTCGACACAAAAAGCGGAAAGACCCAGGGTGAGATAATAATCCCTTCAAGCCTTGACAAGGCTGAAACAGCAATAGTCGGCGCAGCACTTGAGATCATACAGAGGATAGGCCCTTGCACTGCAAAAATCAAGGTAGACAAGATCGAAGACGTGCGTGTCTCTAAAAGAGGGTTTGTTATCGAGAGGGCAAAAGAGCTTCTCAAGCACCTTATGGACACCTCGATTCCTGACTCGCAGGAGCTTGCAGATGAGGTTGCATATTCTGTAAGGATAATGGAGATCCAGGAATACGGCAAAGAAAGGCTTTCAGCAGGCCCTAACATAGAGGACTCAGACGAGATAATAGTCGTTGAAGGTAGAGCAGACGTCCTGAACCTGCTCAAGCATGGGTTCAAGAACGCAATAGCGATAAACGGGACAAGCATCCCCCCTTCAGTGGTAGAGCTCTGCCAGAAGAAGATCGTGACAGTGTTTGTCGACGGAGACCGTGGCGGAAACCTGATAATAAAGGAGATAACAAGCGTAGCTGACATTGATTTTGTTGCAAAAGCTCCTGATGGAAAAGAGGTTGAAGAGATAACTAAAAAGGAGATCCACAAGGCCCTCAGAGGAAGGGTTTCAGGAGAGCAGGCCAAGCTTGAGCTTTCAGGAACTCCAATGAGGAGAGATGAGCCAAAAAAACAGAATGAAAACAGGGATAGGGAGAAATACGACAAGCAGAGAAACGACCACAGGCTACAGAAACAGCAGCAGTACCAGGACAAGGAAAGAAAGCCACCTGTGCTTGGTGCAAAAGCCTCGCCTGAAGAGAAGAAGACCTTCAGCACAATGCTTGAAGACCTCATAGGGACAAGGGGTGCATATGTCCTGGACAACAAGCTGAACATCCTTGGAAAGGTACCGATGGCTGAGCTCGCATCCACAGTAAACAGCCTTGGAGACGGAGTCTACGCAATTGTCTTTGACGGGGATGTTGAAAAGGGTATAATCGATGTCGCAGAAAAGGTAGGGGTAAAGTTCCTGATCGCGATGGACTCAAAAGTCAAGCAGCAGCAGAGGTCCAAGTGCACAGTCCTAACTGCAGACGAGCTCTGAACACCTTGAACATCTAACCTTTACCATATTTTATTATTTTATTTACTAATTCCAAAAAGGATATCAGATTGCCCTCTAATCTTTACCATATCTTATTTACCAATAGTTATCTTATTTACCAATCGTATCCCACTATATCTAAAGAATATGGCCGCCAGCTCAAGCATTGCTGTATATTGAGAACTTCTCCCCATTTATTATGTGCTCATCCTCTTTATAGAGGGTCGCTGGCAAGAATTCCCAGCCGTGGACTATAAGCTTTCCCTTAAGCTCAGACCTAAGCTTTGCTTCTGTCCCTGACCTAGAGAAAGGCTTATCAGGGCTTATGTAGATCATATCATAGGCAGAAAGATCATGTGACATGAAGTCCTCAAGCTTAAAAGATGTGTTCCTGACGCTTGGGAAATCAAGGCTCCTTCTGATATCAGTTGAGATGTTTACAAGCTCATTGTCAAATTCAATGCCGTGCGCTTCCCTGCTGAAGAGGGATGCCAGGTGCACGACCCTACCGTCCCCAGAGCCCATATCAAGAAAACTCCTGCATCTGTGAAGCCCTATCCTCTTGAACAGCTCGAACAGCTCAGCAACAGGGGTTACCCCCCAGTAGCCTATCCCTGTATCCTTTGCAGGAATCCTGCCTGTCTTTAGGAGATGGTTCTGGAACTCATCGTATTTCTCCTTTATCTTGCTGAAATCATTATTTATCGACAACATCCTCACCTGGTAAAAAGCCTACACATCAGCTTAAACATCCTATGTATAACTTATATTTAAATCCTATCATTAGGCCATTTAAATAAACTTTATAAATGAGTAATAATTATCACATAAATTCCAGCATATTTTAATATGGTGTGGGTTTAAGATTAAAAAAATAAACAAAAGGCAACTGTAAAAAATAAACTATAAACAAGTGATGGACATGGGAAGGATAAAAACACAATTGATCAAAAGGACAACACTGAAGCTCTACGACGAACACAAAGAGGATTTCAAGAAAGACTACTCTGAAAACAAGCAAATCATAAGCGAACTGGCTATGATACCATCAAAAAAGATGAAGAACGTGATCTCAGGCTATATAACAAGGCTTATGAAGACCAGGCAAAACAACTAAAGACCAATCAACAACATCAATAAATAGCATCAAGATGTGCAGTAATATCTGGAGGTGTTAATGATGACTGAAGACAATTCAATATTCATCGGGAACAAGCCGTTTATGAACTATGTTACAAGTGTCGTCATGCAATTCACAACAAAAAATGCAGAAGAGGTCATTATTAAGGCCAGGGGAAAGTTTATCTCAAGGGCTGTAGATGTGGCAGAGGTTGCAGCAAAACGCTTCTTAAAAGACCAGATAGGAATAAAGAACATCAAGATTGATTCAGAGGAGTTCAAGAACAAGGAAGACAAGGATGTCAGGGTAAGCACCATAGAGATTACACTTACAAAATAATTTTTAGGAGATGATAAAACATGTTTTTCGCAACAGTATTAATAGGAACAATGCTGGTTTTTGCAGGCATAGGGCTGGTATACTACATATCCCTGAAAAACCCAAAAAAGATAGAATATATCTGGGTTGGAAACGGCAAGAACCCGCTAAAAGACATGAGATAAGATTAATAGGACATGTTCTTGAGTTGCATGCATCAAGAATCCTGATCCATTATTAATTTCATTCTGATTCTTTATTAAACTCTTCACAGGTTTATTAAATTCATCATAAGTTTATTAAATTCATTGGCCTTTTATACTGGGAAGTTATCCTCTTATTTTATCTTGCTCAGCGCATAGTACAGCTCTATAAAAGTAGAAGCGCTCCATGCCTGGCATAGGCTTGCTTCTGCCTTCTGCGACCTTGCAGAACTGAGCTCTGAGCCGTGGCCAATTATGCCCCGATAGAGTATGTCTTCTGTTGAGGCCTTGACTATCTTTTCTACATATCCCTTATACCTCTTT
>JAFGRM010000017.1 GCA_016935125.1 Candidatus Woesearchaeota archaeon | reverse complement strand
AGTAAATGTAACAACAAACAATTAACCAATGACTATCTAATGACTATCTAACGATTAACCAACAATCAACCAACAATTAGATGATTGATAACAAAACATATTTGCCAAAAACACAAGAAAATGGTAGAAAAAAGTATACTATAAGCCTTGCATCTTTTCAGTGTTTGTTTTGTTTTGGATTGTGTTGTTGCATGTTTTTTCTTACAAACAACCACAAAGCACACAAACCAATAAATTTTTCCACATGAAATAAGGGGGTCACATAGGCAGGAGGTTATTAATATGTAGATAAGTTGTTTTTCTGCTTTTTGCATAATATTTTTAATAGGGTGGGGTTTTCTGCTTTTGGGTTCAAGGAGCCGGGGTGGCGCAATCTGGTACCGCGGCGGTCTCGAAAACCGCTTTCCTTATGGATCTCTGGGTTCAAATCCCAGCCCCGGCGGTTTTATCCATTGTCGTGCTACTGAGCAGAGCGAAGTAGCATTGGGTATATTTTCCCCAGGCTTTTATTAGGTTTTTGAGTTATGGGTCTTGAGTTTTGGGTTCTTCTTATCGTACTAGAACTATTTGCTTTTTTGTCGTGCTACTGAGCAGAGCGAAGTAGCACTGGATATATTTTCCCCAGGCTTTTTTAAAAAGGCTGCCTGGGTTCATACCAGGGTTCGAAGAATCCTGATGGCTCGTGAATCTCTGATTCAAGAGCAATTCCAGCCCCGGCGTTGTTAACAATAAAAAGAACTCACACTGGAGATGCTGCGTTGTATAAAAGCTGTGATGTATAAAAGACGCTGTAGGTCCTTTTTCATAAGATATTTATATACTATCCTGCTACTGTGTTGCTTAATACTATGTTGCTTAAGCTTATTGAAAAAGAAGATTGTTAAAAAACACCTGTTTTTTGGTGTATGTTGATTTTGTAGTATGATGTCTGTCTTGTTGTTTTTTTGTCTGACAACAACAACCACAAGACTATTATAAGGTTACCAACAGCTAAAAACAATAACAAAACAACTAAAAACAATAACAAAGAGAAGCAAGGAATAGGATTATAATGATCAGCACAGAATTTTGCGGCATAAGGATGCGAAGCCCGACAGTTCTTGCATCAGGAGTGTTAGGTGTGACCAGGTCATCGCTTGTTAATGTTGCAAAGCATGGGGCAGGAGCATTGACTATCAAGTCAATAAGTAAAGAGCAGAGAGCTGGTCACAACAATCCAATCCTTCTCACATATGAAGCAGGGATGCTGAATGCAGTTGGTTATTCCAATCCAGGAATCGCTGCTGCAAAAGAGGAGTTTAAGGACTTAAAGGATGTGGGTGCGCCTGTTTTTGCAAGCATCATAGGCTCAACTGCCCCTGATTTTGGTTATATGGCAGAGCATCTTGTTGGAAAGGGCAACAGGTTAGGGTTTTCTGCTGTTGAGATTGCGTTATCATGTCCTCATACACCTGGGTTTGGGTTGTTAGCAGGCCAGGGCACTCCTGTTGCAACAGCCAAGATCACAAAAGCTGTCAAGAGCAGTACAAAGCTTCCTGTCATAGTCAAGCTTTCACCGAATATACCAAATCTTGCTGAAGTTGCACTGGCAGCGCAGAAAGCAGGTGCTGATGCGATAAATATGGGCAACACACATGGGCCAGGGATGGTTATAAATATCGAGACAAGGCAGCCTGTACTTGATTTTAAGATGGGTGGTGTTAGCGGCCCTGCTATCAGGCCGATATCTGTCAGGTGTGTCTATGACCTTTACAAGGCAGTCAATATCCCTATCATAGGCACAGGGGGTGTTTGCACATGGCATGATGCAGTTGAGATGATCATGGCTGGCGCAACTGTTGTTGGTGTTGGCTCTGGTGTTTATTATGAGGGTTTGACAGTCTTTCGCAAGATAAACAGGGGGATAGAGCGGTTTATGAAAGAGCAGAGCTACAAGAGCATAGAAGAGATGGTCGGTGTTTCACATGGATAGCAGCATATTCAAGCACAAGCTCGAGCAGCCAGTAGCGCTTAAGATACAAAGGATAGTTGAAGAGGCTGAAGACATAAAGAGCTTTTTTTTCAGCAGGTCTGAGGGTATAATCAATGATTCAGGCTATATGACTAGGTCATTTGGTGAAAAAGGGCTTTTTTCTGCAAGACCCGGCCAGTTTGTTTTTCTCTGGATCCCAAGGCTTAACATGAAACCCTTTGGCGTAAGCTATATGAGCGATGGTGAATTCGGTGTTACTGTGTGCAAGGTAGGTGGGTTTACTGAAGAGCTTTTTAAGAAAAAGCCAGGTGATCATATAGGCATCCAGGGTCCGCACGGCTCTGGGTTCAATATCAAGCCAGGCAAGGCCATACTTGTTGCAGGTGGTTATGGTGTAGCGCCTCTTGCATATCTTGCTGAAGAGCTTGAAAAGATAGGTGCAGACGTAAGCTTTATCATCGGTGCAAAGTTTGAGGATCTGCTGTTGTACAGGAAACGGTTCAAAGGATCCAAGATAAAGACCACATGGGTAACTGATGATGGGAGTTTTGGCAAGAAGGGGTATACGACAACCGCACTTGAGCAGGAGCTTGGCAAAGACAACTCTTCTGTGGACCTTATCTATACATGCGGGCCAGAGGTGATGATGAAAGGCGTGATTGATATCTCGGACAGGCATGATATAGCCTGTGAAGCATCTCTTGAAAGGTATATGAAATGTGGGTTTGGCATATGCGGCCAGTGTTGCTGTGACAGTTCTGGTGTTAGGGTATGCACAAACGGCCCTGTTTTTTCAAAAGAGTTCATAAAGAAGAACATATCTGAGTTTGGCAGATACAAACGTGACAGCACAGGAAACAAGGTATAACTAGCTGCTATCTTTTTCTTGTTTTTGTGTATTTAATTTTTAGGTCTTGGTCTTATAGATAAGAATATATAAATCTACAACTCTTCAGCCTTCTGGCTAAAAGGCATAACAATGAGATAAGAAATAAAATATTAATAAAAAATAAGTATTTACTGTACAGCTGAGTAGATCTCGCCGCCGCCTGTCTGCTTGTATGCAATCGAGCTTGAGCCAGGGTACCAGTTCACATTGAAGATGAACTTGATCTTGCTGCCTGAGCCAAGATTAGCTGCACCAGGGCAATTCGTTACAATTGTGTAAGCCTTTCCTTCTTCCCATTCAAAAGCCCCACCAGTGGTGCTAATATTTTGATCAGCATTAGTGCAACTGCCATCTGAATTAGTATCAAGGCATATTAAACATGCCCCTCCTGTTATGGCAGCAGAGTCTGTTGTGAATGTTCCGTTGTAGACAAAGATGCTTGAGCCATAGTTGTTTATGACTGTTGCAAGGACAGTATCAGTGTTTTGTGCCCTGACTGCTACCTGGTCAGTTTTGCATAAGAAGGGTGTTCCGAAATTGCACCTGTCTGGCAGGAACCTTGAAGGATTAAGTACACCAAAGTATGCAAGAGCACCGATCATGAACAGGATCACGAGGAATGCCCAACCATAGGTCATAAGAAACTCTAATGCACCTTGTGCTTTTCTTGATCTGTTCATATGTATCACCTTTTTTTGTAGTTTTTTGATAATGCAGAACTTAATTTGCAATACCCTTATATAAATGTTTTGTTGCTGCAGTGAATAGAAGCAGTTTTGTATAGTGTACGGCTTTGTTTTCTTTGGCAATAATAAATGATAAGAAATAATAGGAAAATATATTTAAAAAAAATCAAAGCTTAGTCCTGCGCAGTTGCATATATCTCTCCAGCCAGGTCCTTTTCGAATGTAGAAGAGCTTCCTACAGGATAGTATTTTGCGCTGAAGATGAACTTCACCTTAGATGCACCGCCAAGGTCTGCTCCTCCAGGGCAGTCAGCGACAATGAACTTGGCAGAGCCTTCTTCCCACTCTATTGCTGTAGATCCACTAATATTTTCATCACCCACACCTCCACACCCGTCTGGGTTTGCTGCGCCATCAAAACATACATCACATTGGCCGTTTGTTATTGCACCAGAGTCTGTTGTGATGGTTGCATCATTGATATATATCCTTGAGCCGAAATTGTTTATCACCTTTGCTATTACTGTAGCGTCTGCTGATGATTTCACAGTGAACTGCTCAGTTTTGCACAATAGCGGCGTTGCGAACTGGCACCTGTCTGGCAGGAACCTTGAAGGATTAAGTACACCAAAGTATGCAAGAGCACCGATCATGATCAGGATCACGAGGAATGCCCAACCATAGGTCATAAGAAACTCTAATGCGCCTTGTGCTTTTTTTTGATGATTATTCATATACACCACCTTTTTTTGATTGATTGAGTCTGCATATTGCAGGTTAAGTTTCATAATTGTTCTTGTTTTGCCATAGTTCTGCCATAAGTTTTATACATTTATTGTATTTTTTATTATTATAGCTTCTTATATTATAGCTTCCTATATGTTGACTGTTTGTTTTATATTTTCTATTTAAATGTTTTGTTGCAGGATTCAGAAGGGCTGAAGCCTTTCCTATAACACCATCTCTGTAATACCACTATAATACCACCTCTAATAAAACCTTTTCATAACACCTTTTCCAAAATACCATTCCCTATGATACTTCCCCTACAATACTATCCTCCACTATACTACATACTACTCCACCCAGCTCTGCCATACCTCATTACACCCTTCCCTACCATACACCTTTATACATTGTCACTACACTTCAACTTTACCTCGTCTTACTTTACCCTTCTTTTTTCTCTGGCAAAAGAGTTTGGCAGAAGAAAGGAACGGTAAATACAAAAATTATTTATATCAAAAGCCAACAAGAGATTTAGATGATTGGCGAAAAGTTTGATTTCAACAAGATTCCCCAGAGGCATCTTTCTGAGATAGAAAAACAGTTTATCACATTAAGGATTGAAAAGTCAAAGCTGGTCAGGGACAGGGCCGCCCAGATATTAAACAAGGGCATTGTCTTGTTCTTTGGGTTCATGATGTTTGCGATCTTTGTCAGGATGAACAATCTTGTAGGTGAGCATGTCTTCCAGGGCCTGGTCATAAGTGGGCTTATCGTGCTTGCGCTTTCAGTTGCACCATACTGGAAGATAACAAAGACCGAAAACCAGGAGATGACTGAGATACTGGATTCTTTGACAGGCAAGAATATGGGGAGATGATGATGAGGATTATTGTCTGTTCTTAGGCTCATTTAGATCATATGCGTTGTGCACATAAGGGATGTATCTGCTCATATGAATCGGCCTTTGTTCAAGCCTGTATTCTATCCTGTTTTGCATGCCATTCTTTAGCTCGTCTTCAAGGGTCTTTATGTGTTCAGTGCTGCGGCTGTTCTCATAATAGATGCCCAGCCCAAACCCTATGATGCCACCTAATATAAAGCCCCTCAGGCTCATCTTTTATCATCTCCTGCGTGTTCTGTGTATCTTTCTGCCTTGCCAGCAAGATAATCAACACAGCCCTCAACACCCTTTGCTAACACATCAGATGGGTATGTCCTTATGCCGAGGGCTGTGATGTCGATTATATCCTGCCTGTAATAATGGGGGTGTCTGAATAGTTCCTCTTTTAGGCTCATGATGCTGCCTGTGCTGTAACAGCCGCCGGCCATTCCCGGGCACCTTTCTTGGCTTTCTTTTGTCACCATCTCTTCAAGAGGCTTAATGTTGTCGACAGCATTGCCTGGCTTTATGGAATCATAGCCTATCAGGAACGAACCAACAACAGCAGTTGCCCCTATAAAGCAGGAGATTAGCTTTTTGTTCAACAGCAAGGATAAGACCATAGTGTATGTCAACCAGTTATGACTTAAAAGGTTGATTGGCAGTTCAACAGAAGATCTCTTGTTAGTCCAGAAGTATTTTTAAAGACAGCGGAAATATGATGTTCTGGCGTTGTTCTTGATGATATTTTTTCAGGTTGCCAGAAAAATTTGTTGTTGGGTTATATAGGCCAAAACCTACATTATCTTTACATCACACCTGCAAAGGTTCTTGAATGTTTCAGCGTCAGAATCACACCCTACAACAGAGCCGTAATGCATAGGGATTGCAATCTTTGGCTTGATTATTGTCGCTGCCTTTGCTGCCAGCCTTGCATCCATAGTATATATGCCGCCTACTGGCAGGAGTGCATAGTCTATGTCCTTGAGCTGCTCCATCTCAGGGATTAGGTCAGTGTCGCCTGCATGATAGATTCTTGTGCCGCTGCGTTCTATTATATAACCCAGCCAGCCGCTTGATTTGGGGTGGAACTCCTTGTCGATATTGTATGCAGGGACTGTCTCGATGATGGTTCCCAGATGTTCAGCCCGCGCAAATGGCCTCATGACCTTTATGTTGCCGATAAGTTTTTGCTCGCAGTCGCCAGGGCATATTATCCAAGTATTAGGCCCTGCAACCTTGTCTATGTCATCAGGGCTGCAGTGGTCAAAATGGCTGTGTGTTACCAGTACCATGTCTGCTGTCTCATCCCTGTTTATCTTGTAAGGGTCAATGTAGATGATGAACCCTCCATAATCTATCTTAAAGCTTGAATGCCCTAATCTTTTGATATTGACCATGTTCTTGCCTGTTTTCCTGTAAAAAGAGATGTCTCTTCCACAGGACAATATGAGTTTTGTGTTGTATATTATTGTATATGTTGTGTCTGCGTATTAAATTATGCTGTGTGCGGTTTTTTCGGGCGCATATCTTATCTTGTGTCTGAGCATAAGAGTAGGGAAGTCATATGAGCCATCTGCTGTCTTCGATAATTGTCTTATTGTCTATAATGATGCTTGGGTGCCTTATCACTCCGTCAAGATGGATTGGAGTATTTACTGCCCCACCAAAGCCGAAGTTGTTCCCAAGCGCAATATGGCACGTGCCAAGGACCTTTTCGTCCTCAAGGATGTTTCCTGTTATCATTGCCTTGCTGTTGGTCCCTATGCCAAGTTCTGCTATGTTGAACGCATCTTTGTCTTTTATGCTTTTGAGCATCAGCCTGAGCTTTTCTGCTGCTTTTCCACCAGAAAATCCACTCGCAAGCCCATCTTTGACAGAGATATCGATCGGGCTTTTGAGCATACCAAGTCCTGCATGGCTCGCATCGACAACATAGACACCGTTCGCGCTTCCTTCCACAGGAGCTATGAATGCTTCTCCAGAGGGCAGGTTGCCCCACGCACCCTTCTTGTCATAGATCCCCGAGTTTCTGCCAAACGCATCTCTTCTGCTTATCGACATGCTCAGGTTTGTTCCGTTATTGCTTTTTACTGTCACAGTCTCTGCACGATCAAGCAGGTCAGCGATCTTGCCTGTCCTTTCCTTCATCTCTTCATAGTCAATGTCTATTGCCCTTGCAAGCATCTCTTTAGTCACGCCGCACATGGATGCGATCCTTGCACCTGCTTCTGTTGCAGCCTTGCGTGCTTTTGTGTGGCTGAGGGACTTTGTTGTTACAATGAACACCACATCAAAAGATCTCATAAGCTCTGCTGTTCCTGCATCAGGCTCCTGCCCGTTTTGTTTAAGGGGGGAAATGGTATGTATCACAGCATCACTGCATATTGTTCTTGCAGCACGAAGCAGCATCTCTGCAATCTCTCTTATCTCACCTTGCCCATCTGTTATGACCAGGCAGCGTTCTTCCTTTTTTAGGGCCATACAAGTTGATATCATGATATCTGCTGCTCTTCTCATATCATATACACCCCTTTTTCCATGATCTTTCTGCCGTCGACAGTAACAGTGGGTCTTATGATAACTGCATCAAGGTGTGCCTTTGATGTCCAGCTGCAGCCTGTCCTTTCAGGATAGCCGTGCCCGAACGCGATATGCACGCCAGGAAACTTCTCATCCTGCAGCATCTGCCCGATGAGTTTTGTGATAAACATGTTTGTCCCGAATGCAAACTCACCCACTCTTGATGAGTTCTCATCCATCCTTATATACCCCTTAAAGTCATCTTCCAGATCAGTATTGCTGCATCTGGCGCTAATCACCCGGTTTTCATGTATCTCGACAAGCAGAGGGGTGTTTGCGAGCAGGCCGTATTTTGATGCGAAGTAGTCACCCAGCACACCGTCGATTACGACCTTCCCGTTCGTGTCCTTTGGGCAGGTGTATATCTCACCATCAGGCAGGTTGCTCCAATGCACCTTTGAGATAATGCCGTCAGCATTGACCCATCTCATATCAGTTGATAGGCTGACAGTGAAGTCAGTCCCTGCTTCAGTCTTTACATTAATCTCTCTTGCGTTTAGGATTATGTTGTAGAGCCTTTGGGAGAACTCCCGTATCTTTTCGTAGTCTGCGCACATTCCCTGCTCCATTATGGTCTGGTTTATGTTGACCATGTTTGCAAACCTAAGCGTGTGCTTTTCAGTCTCTTTTAGGAGAGGCCTTCTGAAGCTCTGCAGCTCGCCTTCTTTTCCTTGCCCTGCATAGATACCTGCCTTTACCTTTTTTATTGAGGTTAATATTTCCTCTGGAACAGTCTTGAGCGGCCTTTTCCCAAAATCCTCAAGAATGAAAAAATCCACATCTTTTGTTATCTTTTTTGCTTCTGTAAGGAATGCAACGCCAATCTCTAGGGTTTCGTTGTCAGTTATTATTATTATGGCTTCATTTCTCTTGAGTTTCAGGCAGTTCTTGAGCGCCTGATTTGCCCCTTCTTTTATAGTTCCCATAGTTTCACCTTTTTTTGTTAGCAATATGAAGATATGGTATGATGGTTTGATTTAAGTTTGGTTTAACCATATAGATTATCCAATCATCTTTTGGCATTCTTCAGCCCATGCCACCAGTTGTTTGAGCTTGTCTTTTCAAGATCAACTAGCATTTTTTTGGCTGAGGCGGTCCTTAAGTTTTTCCTTATGTTGTTTATCCAGTCATGTGCATCATTGTATCCCATGTCTATGTATTCCTTTGCCTGGAAAGCGCATTCAAGATAATCAGCATCACGCGCAACAATGCCATCTTTTGTGTTGTCTGCATGCAGCTCATCAAGGATTCCCCTGATCCCTTCAGCAAGCTCTGCAGGCAAAGACTCCACCTGCTCACTAAACGCTTTTTTTTCTGCTGCCGGAAAATCTATGTACCTGTGACCCACCTTGTGCAGGTCGTTTAGCCTGGCTTCATGGAGGTCGTTGAACAGGCACATCCTCATGACCTTGTCTGCATCAGCGCCCTCTTTTTTTGCGAGGAAGTATCCTATGGCTGCTGCACGAAAAGAGTGCTCAGCGACAGATTCAGGGTCTTTTATCCCAACTAGCCACCACCCGCTTCTCTTGACGCGCTTAAGCTGGCCAAGCTCAAAAAAGAAATCAACGGCTTTTTCCATTCTTGATTCCCCTTGTCTTGATGTCATAGATTATGTCTTCGATCTTTTTCAGGTTCCATTTTATCTGGTCAGATTTTTTCCTGAGTTCAGAGTTCCTCAGGTTAAGCTCGAGAAACATCCCAAAGATCCCCTCAACAGCATCTCTTATCATGTACACTTCATCTATATCATTCTTGATGACAGACATGACAGCCCTTCTGCCAAGCTCTCCTGTCAGGTCGCACAGCCCAAGCAGGTAGTCTTCAACCAGGATTCCCATCTCATCTACAGAAGGGATCTTCTTGTCCTTGGCAAAGCCATAAAAGCATCTTGCTTCAGCGTATTCCTGTGCAGCTGCACTAAAGGCGCCGGTGTTTTGCAGCCTTGGCGTGTTCTCAATCTCTTTTTTAAGGGCAGAGATCACCTTTTCAGCTTGATTGAGGAGCTTTTTTGCTTCAGCAAGCTCTCCTTTGTGCACAGCGTATATAGCGTATTTTGAGCTTTTGAGTATCTCCCGGCTTTTGCTGATTATCATCTCTCGTTTGAGGTCAAAGCCTTCAATCTCCTTTTTCATTATTTTAAAGTCATCCTTATCGATAAACCATTCCATTTTACATCACAAAAAAAGTGTTGATGGTTTTTTATATAAATTTTATCGATATCTAGGCATTATCTCATGTTTTTAGATACCATAACTCTCTAATTCTAATGGCACTTACTGTAATGGCATTGCTACTTACTGTAATGGCATTGCTATAAAACTACAAGAACACGGTCACAGGGCTCATCTTTTCGAAACCTTTATATAGCAAACACCCCATAATCAGAGGCCATGGCAGAAACATCAGTGTTTAGGGATGTACTGAGTTTTTTTGAGAGGCTCGGGGTGTATGATGTAGTGCTGCCCTTCCTCTTGGTGTTCGTCATATTTTTTGCAATACTTGAGAGGACAAAGGTATTTGGCACTGAAGAGTTTTCAGGAAAGAGCGTCTCAAAGAAAAACCTAAACGCCATGGTAGCATTTGTTGTTGCTTTCCTTGTAATCGCTTCTTCAAAGATGGTTGCGATCATAAATGAATCCATGCCGAACATAGTCCTTTTGGTGCTGGTCTCTGTCAGCTTTCTGCTCCTTATAGGCACATTTTATAAGGAAGGGGAGGATGTATACCTGACTGGAGGATGGAGGACCTTTATGATGGTGTTGATGTTTATAGGTGTTGTCGCGATCTTTGCCCATGCGATACCATACAACGGCCAGCCATGGCTTGAATGGTTTTGGGGGTACCTGAAGGACAACTACAGTTCGACTGCAGTAAGCGCGATTATAATGGTCATAATACTTGTTGTGATTATATTCTGGGCAACAAAGGACAGGAGCAGCGCAGCCAGCAAAAGCGAAAAGGAATAAGGGCAAGTTTTTTGATAAAGGCAATTTGTTGATAAAGAACATAGGATAATTTAAGATTGATAAAGGATGTACACTATAGGAAGGATATATGTAAACAATAATTTTATAATAATATTTATATACTATCTATCACAATATGGTCTGAAAGGAGGGATCGATTATGGAATTCGTTGACTTTTTTGAGAGGCTTGAAGATTTTGGGATGACAGATGCTCTTCTGCCATTTCTTCTGATATTTGTCATTGTTTTTGCAACACTGCAGAAAACAAACCTTTTAGGTTCAGGGAAGAAGAACTTTAACATAATAATTTCTGCTATAATAGGCCTGCTCGTTGTTATCCCTCATGTAACAAACAGCTATCCACAAAACAGGGATGTTGTTGAGATAATCAACAATTCTCTTCCACAGTTGTCGATGCTCATGGTCGCGATCATAATGGCCTTGCTCCTAATCGGTCTCATGGGCGGAGAGGCGAGCTGGATAGGTGGAAGCCTGTCAGGTTGGATTGCAATCATTGCTTTTCTGCTTGTGGTATACATCTTTGGCGGTTCGATGGGGATATGGGAAAACTCAATGTTCTCAAGATGGTTTGGCAGGGACACTTCCTCTATAATCGTGATAATACTGATATTCGCGATAGTGGTATGGTATATCACCCGCGACGCGGATTCAGAAAAGGCTTCAAAAGGCTTTAATCTCATCAAAGAGTTTGGAGATATGTTCAAGAAGTAATAGAACATGGCTACCCTTGTAATGGACGGAGGACTATTGAATTTCTTTTCTCCAGTCTTTATTTTCCTGTTTATCTTTGCACTGCTTTATGCGATCTTCCAATGGGCCAAGATCTTCGGGACCAACAAGGTCATACACGCGATGCTTGCGATTGTAATCGCGTTGTTCGGTTCTTTCTTTTCTCAATCTGCAAGAGGCATGATTGAATATGTTATTCCATGGTTCACTTTCCTTCTGATCTTTGGTGTGATTATCATTGTCATGTTCAAGATGTTTGGTGTAAGTGATGAAAGCCTTACTTTTGCAGTGAAGACACCCGCAGTTATGTGGACCATACTTATTGTTGCGGTAGTCCTGCTTCTCGGTGCATTGAGCTCGGCCTTTGGTGAAAAGACGCTCTCATTTACACAGGAAAGCACCACTGAAACATCTGATGGCAGTTCAGATGCAAATGGAGAGCTAAATGCAGATTCTGATACAGAAAAAGGCATACTAAATCCTGGCAATCCTGGTTCAGGTGGTACTGCGACAGGAGATATCAAGCACAACATAGGTGCAACATTCTATCATCCAAGGGTGCTTGGCATGTTGTTCATCCTGCTCATAGCTGCTACAGCATTAAGGATGCTTACAGGACCAGCTAGCTGAGATTTAATTGAAAAATCCCATCGCGTGCTTTGATTGATGGCTTAACTGTTTTTTATACTATTCTTTATTTTATATGGCTCTTGTTAAGAAATCGTGAAATAGCAGCCTATATTAGGTAAACAGCCAATAACAGTCAGTTCTCTTCTTTATGGTTTTTTCTCCTTAATTATCTTTCCTTTTATCATCAGGCTCGATAAGCCCATTGTTTGAGGACCTGATATCTTTTGTGATCCTGTCTAGTGCATGGACATTTTCGCTAAGTGCAGGCAGGACTTTCTGGAAGACCCTTTCCATAGCTTTTATCTCGACACCAAGGTCTGCAAGATTCTTGTCGTATTCACCTACCTTTCCTAGCACTCCCTGTGACAGTGTCTCAAAATCCTTCCTGATGTCGTTTATCCGCTGTTCAGCCCTTGTTATCTTGCTTTCTGTCCTGTCTTTCCATTCGATTATCTTGTTTATGCTCTTTACAATCTCGTTCCATTTTTCGTCGATTATCGCTTCTGCTATCTCTTCAATCCTCTCTATGTTCATGGACTCATCATTGATCCCGCCGGCTCCTCCAGGGCTCTGCATGCCAAAAGGTGTCATCTGCATCTGTGCATCAGGTGTAGGCATGTTGGCTACCATGTCGGGCATGTTGTTCTGCATAGGCGGTGCTGCTGGCATCATGCCTGGGCCATTGGGCATCCCTTGGCCGAATGACATAGGGTTGTTTAAAGGTGGCATACTATTGTTATTATCAGGCTTATATTCATAAGGGTCAGGAACAGGGCCTATTCCTGCACTGATATCAGCCTGGTTCATGGCCTTAAAGACAATGTCAGAGTCATAACCGTCTCTTTGCAGGCTCTGGATTATCTGGTTGTTGCTTAAGCCCTGAGAGCGCATTGTTATTACCTTGTCTATCGGAACCTTGCTTGGGTCTGGTGCCTTTTGTTTTGGCTGTTCGTCTTTTTCAGGCTCTTTTTTTCCGAAATCAAAGAAACTCATATTCATCCTCACTATAACGTTTGGGCTTTTTTATCCTTATGTTGTTTTTATTAAATGATATTCTTACTATCTTACTATATTCTTATCAATATAATCCTCATCATATATGTTATATTCGCTTAGGTTATATGTTTTAATTTGGTGTGGGTTTTTATAAACCTTTCGTTTTACTTACTGTATGCCTTTTTTTGTGAGCTCCTGCTTGACAATATCCTTTATCCTGTTCTCCATCTCTGTGTGAGACACATAATCCATGGGCTGCCAAAGGTTAAGGTACCTTTCCATGACCTTGAACTCCTCTTTTTTTACGGTTAGCTTAAGCTCCTTTATTATCTGCTTAAGCTCTTCGCCGATTGACCTGATGCTCTTTTTGATCTCAACCATGTCGACATTTATCGTCTTTATCTCAGTGGCGTTTTTCTTGCTTTCAGAAAGCATGTTCTGCTCGTTTAGCTGGATGTTTTTCCTGACACCAGAGTATCTCTCCTCAAGCACCCTAAGCCTCCTTGAGGTTTCCCTGATCGCAGCGACGATCTCATCGTTTAGCATGCCAGCTGCTTTTTCATTGTCTTTTTTGTCCTGCATTTTCCTGGCATGAACCTCTGTTGTTTCATCGAGTAGGTCGTTCATAGCAATACCTTCCATGTTGTTCTTCTGTTAACAGCATAGGCAATATGGCAATCCTTATGGTATCTCTTATACAGCTTATCTTTTACTTATATATCACTATAGACACTATAACATAAGACAATAGTGTTCTGCATATAATAAACTTATGTTAGTATGCAACAGTGGTTCTATAACAGTCATCCCAGCGACAGCGCAGCACAACACAACCTGTCCTAATCAGCCATGCAGCTAAGTGGGCAAGCAAGTAAGCAAGAAAGCAGGAAAGCAGGAAGCAGGTAAGCAAGTTTACTTTTTGTTCCACAAAAGGGAAACTGTGTTAAGATGTGCCAAACTGTGGCATATCAACAGATACAGGTTTCTTGCTCAGTTTTGCTTGGTATGGCCTTCTTGTGGGCTGTCGCTTCCTGCGGGTAATCTATAAGGGATTTATCAGATTTCGTAAGGGTAATTTTCTTTTGGAAATATTTTTCCTTTGGAATGAAAAGATATATGTTTAAGTATACATTATTTATATATTCCACATGAAACAAAGGTCTTATTATAAGGCCCAGATAAAAAGTTTTATAAACCCTTATTTCCACTGGAAACCAAATGGCAGAAAAGAACCTAACCAAGTTTTTTGAGACATTCCTAACCAAAGACTCCTTGTTTTTGGATAAGAAGGTGTTACAATCCACATATTCACCAAAAAAGATTCAGCACAGGGATGATGAGATAAACCAGATAGCAAACATCCTCGCACCATGCCTCAGGCTTGAAAAGCCATCTAACCTTTTTCTTTATGGAAAGACTGGTACAGGAAAGACGCTTTGTGCAAGGCATACAGCAGAGAACCTTGTAAATGTTGCAAAAGATAAGAGCATACCAGTAAGCACGATATATCTTAACTGCAAGCTTAAGAGGATGGCAGACACAGAGTACAGGCTGATATCACAGATAATATCTGAGCTTGGGCCTGATGACATATGGAAAGGCAAAGAGCTCCCTGCAACAGGGCTTCCCACTGATGAGATCTACAAGGTGTTCATAAACCTTCTTGAGAAAAAGAAGCAGCTCATAATAATAATTCTCGACGAGATAGACCAGCTTGTCAAAAAGGCAGGCGATGGCATAATATACAACCTGACAAGGCTCAACCAGGACCTGAAGAGATGCCAGATCTCAATAATTGGGATATCAAACGACCTTATGTTTATTGACCAGCTCGACCCGCGCGCTAAGTCTTCATTGAGCGAAGAGGAGATAGTCTTCCCACCTTATAATGCGTTGCAGCTCCAGTGTATACTTAAGGAAAGGTCAAAAAGAGCATTTAAGGAAGATGTGATAGCAGCAGGTGTGATTGAGAAATGCGCGGCTTATGCCGCAAGAGAGCACGGCGATGCAAGAAGGGCGCTTGAGCTATTGAGGGTCGCAGGCGAGTTGTGTGAGCGTGAGAACAACAACATTGTCAAGCTCAAGCATATAGATTCTGCCGAAGAAAAGATAGAGAAAGATAGGGTAATAGAGATAACAAAGACACAGCCGAAACAGCACCAGGCGACACTTTATACTATTCTGCTTCTCTCAAAGGGCAAATCTGAGTCTATTTATACAGGAGATGTCTATGAGCTCTACAAGGATCTCTGCGATAAGATTGGGCTTAGGCCACTTACCCAGAGGAGGCTTTCAGACATCGTTGCTGAGCTGGACATGCTTGGTATAATAAACGCAAGGGTGATTTCAAAAGGGAGGTTTGGAAGGACACGCGAGATTACGCCTGCAATACCTTCTTCAACATTTCCCAATGTTAAGATCATGCTCGAGCGAAGCCTTGCATTGTGAGCAATTATATGATCATGTCAATTGCATGATTTTGGTCCTTTTGGTCCTTTATATGACTGTGGTCATTATGACTGTGGTCATTTTTATGGTAATTATTTATGATATTCGATGTGGCAAAGATTGCCTTATAGCAAGCCCTTATGGAAGATAACTCTTATGGATAACTCTTGTGGTTAATTGTTGGATAATCGTTGAATAATGGTTAAGATCAAATGTGGTCAATAATAACTAGTCAATAAGCAAAATAAGGAGCAGAGGGTGAAATGCAGACTGTAGCAACAATAAGTGGAACAGAACTCAAAAAAAGGCTGATAGCTGATATGCTGGGAAGGGGAATACTCCCAAGCCCGGACATATTTAAGGAAGAAGAAGGGTTAGCCAAAATAAGGGAATTTCTTGAGCAGGAAGACAGCGACCTTTCAGCAAACACTGCGCCTGCTGTTTTAAACAAGGATTTCATAAGGATAATGCAGGGAAAGCCTGGGCATCTGAACTGGAAGGATATCGAAAGGTTCAAGGTGATAGAGGAAAAGAAGAAAGACAGCAAGCCATACAGAAGCTCGATTAGCTCGTTAGCTGCAGTTGAAAGACCGGGCTTAGAAGGAGATAAAGCAACTGGCGATACAAAGACAACAGGTGATATTGGCAATGACAGGGCAGGTGTCAAGGTATTGTTCAACTACGACAAGATAGCGCAAAAGAAGACCATCCAGGATTTTGTCAAGTACTACAATGCCAGGTACAAGGCGATCGAAAGCATGTTGAGCTCAAGGCAGGAATTGTCGGGCTTGACATCAGCAGCAAGAATCCTGGCCAAAAGGGAAAGGGAGAATGTCTCTCTTATAGGGCTTGTCAAGGAAAAGACAATAACGCCAAAAGGCCATGTCATAATGGCTCTTGAGGATCCCACATCTGAGATCAAGGTCATGGTCAGCAAGTCCAAGCAGGATATGATAGAGTTGGCAAAGGATATTGTGGTTGATGAGGTCATCGGTGTAACTGGTGTGAGTGGTGATGGTATAGTATACTGCAGCAAGATTGTCCTTCCTGAGATCCCTGCACACAAAGAGCTTAAGAAATGCCCTGATGAGATATATGCGCTCTTCCTTTCTGACCTCCATATCGGCTCTGACACTTTCCTGAAGAGCGAGTTTGAGAAATTCCTGAAATGGATCAACGGCGAGATAGGGAGCCCTGCGCAGCTTGAGATCATAAAAAAGATCAAGTACATCTTTATAGCAGGCGATCTTGTGGATGGGGTAGGCATATATCCAGGTCAGGAGTCTGAGCTTTTGATAAAAGATATATATGAGCAGTATGAGGTTTGCGCAAAGCTTCTTTCAAGGATACCAAAAGACATACAGATAATTGTCTGTGCAGGAAACCATGATGGCTCAAGGCTTTCTGAGCCGCAGCTGCCGTTGTCAAGGGACTTTATCAGGCCATTGCTTGAGATACCCAACCTTACCATGCTCAGCAACCCATCTATTGTGAACATCGCTGCAACAGAGGATTTTCCTGGTTTTGATGTGTTGCTGTATCATGGATATAGTTTTGATTATTATGTTGCCAATGTGGATTCGATAAGGAACAGCGGCGGGTATGACAGGGCCGACCTAATAATGAAGTTCCTGCTCCAAAGAAGGCATCTTGCTCCGAGCAACAACTCTACACTACACGAGCCAGACACAGAGTTTGATCCGTTGGTGATAGGCAGGGTGCCTGACTTTTTTGTTTCAGGGCACATCCACAAGGTTGCTGTATCGAGCTACAGGGGTGTGTCGCTCATATGCGGCTCATGCTGGCAGTCCACGACAAGCTTCCAGCTTAAGATGGGGCATCACCCTGAGCCGGCAAGGGTTCCTATCGTAAACCTGCAGACAAGGGAGACAAAGATACTAAGGTTTTAGCAGAGACTGGAAACATACTATTAATACCATGTAAATATTAATACTGTAGTAAAATAATAAATGATATAGCAAGAATAGTAAGAATATTAAGAATATTAAGAATATTAAGAATGGAAGATGAGAGGTAAAAACAGACACATTAGATAAAAGCTAAAGACACAAGATGCCAGAAGCCAGCACAGAGAGCCCTGAGATGGCTGAATTTTTCTTAGGGATAGATAAGGATATAAAGAGATGCTTTGATATAGCGACTGCTGCAAGGAAGATGGGGCTTGATCCTGAAAAGGAAGTCGACATAAAGCTTGCAAAGAACATGGCAGAGAGGGTAGAGGGGCTGATAGGCACTGTTGCACCTAACCTTCTTGGTTCTGGCATGACAAAGCGTATAGTGGAGTTGGAAAAGAAGTACTCTCCTATGGATTGGAGGGTCGCGTTGTTGATTGCAGAGGAGATAGCAAAAGAGAAGTTCTGCAGGTTTGAAGACAAGAACCAGGCAATGGAAGTTGGGATAAGGGCTGGGTTTGCATACCATACAGGAGGGATAGTCGCAGCACCACTTGAGGGATTTATCGAGCTTAAGATAAAGAAAAGGAAGGATGGGGGGGAATACCTCTGCCCATGCTATGCAGGGCCGATAAGAGGTGCAGGTGGGACCGCTGCTGCATTCTCACTGATACTTACTGATTATGTGGGGACCTGCATGGGTTATGGCAAGTATGATGCGACAGATGATGAGGTAAACAGGTATAAGACAGAGATAAGGGATTACCATGAGAGGGTCACAAACCTTCAGTATTTTCCATCTGAAGAGGAGCTTGATTTTCTTGCAAGGCATATCCCTGTCGAGATCAGCGGCGACCCGACTGAGAAGTTTGAGGTTTCAAATTACAAGGACATCCCAAGGATAGAGACAAACAGGATAAGGGGCGGGATGGCACTTGTCTTTGCAGAAGGGCTGTCGCAGAAATCACCTAAGCTCTGGAAGAGGCTTCAGGTATGGGGAAAGGAGTTCGGGCTTGACTGGGGATTTCTGAACGAGTTTTTGGAACTGCAAAAAAAGGTCAAGGCAAAGGCAAAGCCTGCAGAAGCAGATGGGAAAAAGGAGAAGCTCTCGCCGAATTATACTTACATAAAGGATCTTGTCGCCGGAAGGCCTGTACTAGGTTTTCCCATGCGGTCAGGAGGATTCAGGCTGAGATATGGCAGGTCACGCCTTTCAGGGCTTTCAGCAGCAGCTATCAATCCAGCGACAATGGTTCTCCTGGACAGGTATATAGCGATAGGGACCCAGCTCAAGGTCGAAAGGCCAGGTAAAGCAGCCTCTATGACATCATGTGATACAATAAACGGACCTGTTATCAGGCTTAAGGATGGCAGTGTAAAGGAGATCAATTCCATAAAGGATGCAAAGAGATACCATCCTGATATGGAAAAGATACTCTATCTTGGGGACATACTTTTCAATTATGGTGATTTTTTTGAGAATGGCCACATGCTTGTTCCTGCCGGTTACACAGAAGAGTGGTGGGTAAAGGAGCTCGAGAAAAAGTCAGTCGATCTTTTCGGGACGCTTGACTGCGAAAAGCTTGCAGAGCATATCGACATAGATCCTGAGAAGCTTGAGCTCTTGATAAGAAACCCCACAAGGGCGAAGATATCAGCACGCGCAGCGATCAACATATCAACAAAGCTTTCAGTTCCCCTGCACCCAGTTTACACATTTTTTTGGACGCAGATAGATTGTGAGGATCTAAGGGGGCTTATAGCATGGCTTAGGCATCTGAAGCTTGTCAGGGACAACAGCAGCATAACAAAGGCTATACTTCCATACTCAAAAGAGTTCCACGACAACAAGACAGCGCTGGAGATGATTGCGCTTCCTCATCTTGTCGTCAACAACGAATTCGTCGTAATAGAGAAGGAGTTTGCCCAGGCTTTTCTTTCGAGCCTTGGCTATATGAGGGATAGTGATATAGAATCCCTCCTATCTCATGTCCGGCCAGAGCAGGGCGTCCTTGAGATCATAAACAGCCTTGCAGGATTCACCATAAGGGACAAGGCAGGGACCTTTGTCGGTGCAAGGATGGGCAGGCCTGAAAAAGCCAAGATGAGAAAGATGCTGGGCAGCCCACAGGTACTTTTTCCAGTGGGAGAAGAAGGTGGACGGCTGAGAAGCTTCCAGTCTGCTCTTGAGCTTGGCCATATAAAGGCAGAGTTCCCTTTGTATTATTGCTCCAGCTGCAAAAAGCAGACCATCTATAGTGTTTGCGAGAGCTGCGGGAAGAACACAAAAAAGCAGTACTATTGCCAGCAGTGTGATAAGGTCCAGGACGAGCCGGAATGCAAGGTGCATGGTTCTGCAAAGCCGTATATGCTGCAGAACCTTGATATCAGGCATTATTTCAGCAAGGCCATAGTTGAGCTGAAAGAGAGAAGCTATCCTGACCTTATAAAAGGAGTGAGGGGGACAAGCAACAGGGACCACATCCCTGAGCACATCTTCAAAGGTGTGCTTAGGGCGAAGCATGATGTATTTGTCAACAAGGACGGCACAGTGCGCTTTGACATGACAGAGTTGCCTATGACGCATTTCAAGCCTAAAGAGATTGGCGTTTCTGTCGAGAAGCTGAACAGCCTTGGCTATAAGAAAGATTGCAAAGGGCTTCCTTTGAATGAACCTACACAGGTGGTTGAGTTAAAGCCCCAGGATATAATACTGCCTGGCGGACAGGAAGCTATGGATGAGCAGGGAGACAGGGTTTTTGTGAGGGTTGCGCAGTTCATAGATGAACTTTTGGTAAAGCACTATAATCAAAAGCCTTATTATAATGTCAACAGCAAGGAGGATCTTATCGGCCACCTGTTGATAGGGCTTGCGCCGCACATATCCGCAGGCACAGTAGTAAGGATAATAGGGTTTTCAGAGACCCAGGGTCTTTTTGCGCATCCACTCTTCCACGCAGCCATGAGACGTGACTGTGATGGTGATGAGGCAGGGGCGATGCTTCTTCTTGATGGGTTCCTGAACTTTTCCAGGAGATACCTTCCTGACACGCGCGGAGCAAAGACTATGGATGCGCCGTTGGTACTCTCTTCAAAGATAATCCCTGCAGAGGTTGATGATATGGTCCATGGCATGGATGTTGTCCATGAGTATCCCCTTGAGATGTTTGATGCGGCAAACGCATACAAGATGCCATGGGATATCAGGGTCGAGCAGCTCAACAAGAGGCTGAATACGCCAGGGCAATATGAGGGGATAGGGTTTACGCATGAGGTAACAAACGCGAACAGCGGCGTCAAGTGCTCTGCATATAAGTCACTGCCTTCGATGAGGGAGAAACTGGAAGGGCAGATGAAGCTTGCTGAGCGTATCCGTGCAGTCGATGAGTCAGAGGTTGCACGTTTTGTGATAGACAAGCATTTTTTGAAAGACACCAAAGGCAACCTCAGGAAATTTTCAATGCAGCAGTTCAGGTGTGTCAAGTGCAACGAGAAATTCAGGCGTGTCCCGCTTGCAGGCAAATGCACAAAATGTGGAGGAAAGATAATATTTACAGTTGCAGAAGGTTCTGTGATAAAATACCTAAAGCCAATGCTTAGCCTTGCTGAAAAGTATAACCTTCCTGTCTACCTAAAACAGACGCTGCAGCTCCTGAACAACAGGGTCGAAGAGGTCTTTGGAAAAGAGAAGGAGACACAGGAGGGTCTTGGGAAATGGTTTGGCTGAAGAGTGAATAAATTGTAATGTCTTGGAGAATCCGCCACTATATATACTTGGCTCTGTGGGCATAATATTTCCATATATCTAATTTCCATATATAGTATCAGTTCATATCAAGTGGTCCGTATCATGTCATGCCCTTCAAGAGTATTTCTGGCTATTATCTGCATCGCATGCGACCATGCCAACGGGCTTACAGATGACTGTATGCTGTTCTCAAACACCTGTTCAGGCAGGCAACCTTTTTCATCAGCGCACATCATGCCCTGGCTGTAGAACCCCGCGGCTTTGTCGTCATTGCCTGTCTTTTTATATGCGATTGCTGCCCAGAAATTGAGGAGTGGCCATGCACCTGCGCCCCTGAAAGCATTGGTTCCCTCATACCTGAAACTGTCATAATTGTCGAATTCAAATCTCATGAGCCCATTTTTTGTCCAAAGCCTTTTTATGATAGGGTCAACAGCCCCACAGTTCCCGACAACCCCTGTTGGCCATACAAGCCCTAGGTTTGATGAGTCTGGCCTTTTGTCAGCAACAATTCCGGTCTTTCGGATATGATAACCCTCATGGGCGCTGTATGCAGATTCAGCAGTCATTCTCATCTCTTTGCAGACATGCGAATAATCTCTGCTGATGAGCGGGCTTATATGGGCCAACCCTGTTGCGACAATCGCTGCAGAATAGGCAAAGCACTGCTCAAGCTTAGGGTATGCAAACTCGTTTTCCCAGAGGTTTTGGGTTATATGCCTGAAATGGTTCTTTTCCCAGTCAGCAGCAATTGTGTCTGCAAGTTTTCTTGCAAGGGCAATATGGTTGTCTTTTTGATGGCCACTCTTGATAAGGTTGGCGAGCGCAACCAGTATTATTCCAGTCTGATCTGGCTGGTATGAAGTCCATCTTTTCCTGCCGTTCAGGTGATAGTTCTGGAATATCATGCCTTTCTCCATACCCTCTGCCCGATAGCTGAGCCAGTCAAAGAACCTTGCCTGGGCATCGAACTCGCCTATGTATGAAAGGGCAAGGCAGACATATGCAGCATCCCTTGGCCAGACGTAATGGTATGACTGGACATCTTTTGGGTATGAGCCATGTTCGGTGTTTGCAGCGATGATTGCTCCGTTCGGCCTGCAGCAGTCCTTTATGACCTCAATGCTGCGAGCTGTCAGCTGCTCATCTTTTTTCTTGTCGATGATAGTGGCCATCATTGATTCACCATGCTTCTTCCTTAGATCTGATTGAACAGGATGTCATGGAAATTTCCAGGAAGTCTCAAACAGTATAACACCTTTGCAACAGTATAACACCTTTGATAATATAAAATTTGTCCATATAGAGTCACTTTAGATCACTTTAGAGTTATTTAGGTTCACTTTAGGATCTATTTGGGTACACTTGGAGTCCTGTAAAAAGCATCAAATTACACAAATCTTTAAAAAAACCCAGCAACTACGGTAATGATATGGCAAGAATAGCAGTGTTACATAAGGATAAGTGCAATCCGACAGGCTGCGGCGATCACCTTTGCATAAAGCTTTGCCCTATCAACAGGACAGGAGCAGACTGCATAACAAAAGGCAGTGACAAGAAGCCGTTCATAGATGAATCGCTATGCACAGGATGCGGGATCTGCGTGAACCGGTGCCCGTTTGGCGCGATATCAGTGATCAACCTACCTGAAGAGCTAAAAGAGGAGCCCATTCATAGGTACGGGAAAAACGGGTTTGCGCTTTTCTCTTTGCCAAGCCCTGTGTTTGGCAAGGTTACAGGGATAATAGGCAAGAACGGGATAGGCAAGTCCACAGCAATAAAGATCCTTGCCGGAGTCCTGCGGCCGAACCTTAACAATACTGATATGCCTGCTGAAAAAGACCAAAAGAAGAGCTATGACAAGCTGGTTGAATTCTTTAAAGGTACAGAAAAGCAGGTGTTCTTTGAACAGGTAAGGGACAACAAAATAAGGACTATGTATAAGCCACAGAATGTTGACCTTATACCAAAGAATGCAAAAGGCAAAGTCAGGGATCTGCTGAAACGTGCTGATGAGAAGGATGTGTTTGATGAGGTCATACAGACTCTTGGGCTTGGCAATGTGCTGGATAATGACATAACCAATGTCAGTGGAGGGGAACTACAGAGGATAGCGATCGCAGCGACTGTCATGAGGAAAGCAGAGTTATATATATTTGATGAGCCGACATCTTACCTTGACATCAAGCAGAGGTTCATTGTATCCAGGTTCATCCGTGATCTTGCAGATGAGAATACTGCAGTGATGGTAATTGAGCATGATCTTGTCGCTCTTGACTACATGGCCGATATCATCAACATCATGTACGGCAAGCCGGGCGTGTTCGGGATAGTGAGTCAGCCTAAGTCAGCGCGCACAGGAATAAACATATATCTTGATGGTTACATGAAAGAGGAGAATGTCAGGTTTAGGGATCATATGATTAGGTTTGACATAAGGCCACCTGTTGAAGAGACGCGCTCAAATATATTGACAGAATGGCAGAGGATGTCAAAGAAGCTTGGGGGTTTTAACCTTTCTGCAGACAAGGGCAACCTTTTCAAGAACGAGATATTGGGTGTGATAGGTGAGAATGGGATAGGCAAGACATCTTTTGTGAAGATGCTTGCAGGGATGTTAAAGCCAGACTCTGGCGAGCCAGGGGTACAGACTAGCCTTAGCTACAAGCCGCAATATCTCGATGCCGATTCTGATGATCTTGTTTGCAATGTCCTAAAAGAGGCAGTGCAGAACAACAGCAATGACATTGTTGGGCCGCTGGAGCTGAAGCCTCTCCTGCTTAAGAGGCTGAATGAGCTTTCAGGAGGCGAGCTGCAGAGGGTAGCTATTGCAGAAGCGCTTGCAAGGGATGCAAAGCTCATACTACTAGATGAGCCATCTGCATATCTGGATGTGGAGCAGAGGCTTGTATTGTCAAAGGTCCTGTCTAACTTCGCTTCGACAAGAGACGTTGGTGTGATGGTAGTTGACCATGACCTTGTATTCCTTGATTACCTGTCGCACAGGCTGCTTGTCTTTGAAGGTGAGCCTGCTGTAAAAGGGCATGCAGGAGAGCCGCTCAGTATGGAGCAGGGCATGAACGCGCTCCTAAAAGAGGTCAACATAACACTGAGAAGAGAGGCGCTTTCCGGAAGGCCAAGGATAAACAAGTCAGGCTCGCAAAAGGACAAGGAGCAGAAAAGCAGCGGCAAATATTATTATACCTGATTTTTGTGATTATGTATTGATGCATTGATGTGTTGTGGTTCATGTGTTTATCAGTTCAGCCTTTAGTATCAGTGCGCTTAAAATTGTTTAATACATAATCAACCAGTATTGTATCAAGCTTATCAGGCAGGATCATGCCCTTGCTAAAGTGCTAAACGGAAAGCATAGCAAAACTTTACCTGGCAGGACTTTAAGATGACAACAGACATAAATGATCCAAGAGAGAAAGGGAATATGGGCAAGCAGAGCAGGATAAGCCTACTCTTTGAATTCCTTTGCGATTCTACAAAGGCCTGCTTAGGAAGGATTCGCCAGATTCTGACCGCAAGAAATCTTGCAGCAGGGGGGTTTGTCATTGCGATCATCTGCTTTATATTCCTTGCCAATACACAATACATGTTCTTTGATAAGGGGTTTTATTATGATGAATACGAGAAGCTGGGTGTTTATTCCAGGATAAGCGAGGGCACTGCAGAGATGATGACTGAGGATATGCTTGGTTTTATCACAGGTAGTTCAGACAGTTTGACAGATATGTTCAATGAAAAGGAGAAAGCCCATCTTGGTGATGTAAGAAGGCTTTTTTTTGCGAATTGGCTGGTCTTAGCATCGCTTTTGGCCATTATGCTGCTGCTGGCATTATACATAAACTACACAAATCGCAGTTCTGGCAGCCAGGTTAGTCCTGATCCTGATTTTCATACCTATTCTGGCCTAAAGGCAGACCATCAGGCAGATTCTAAGACCCGCTCCCAGTTAGATTCTCAAGCAAACCTTCAGACAGGCCTTCAGGTAGACCCACAGACAGATCGCAAGGCAAAAAAAGAGCTTAAGCAAGACAGGAAGCAGAAGACAAGAGAGAGAATAAGCACACTAAAAAAGCTAAAAACAGTGTATGGAAAGATACTTGTCCAGCAGGGGTTTGTGATGTCTGGCATACTTGTTTTCAGTTTCATTGTCAGGAGGTCCTTTTCATTTTTCTTTACAGCTTTTCATAGGATGTTTTTTTCAGGCAGCAGCTGGCTGTTTAATCCAGAGACAGACATGATGATAGTGTTGCTGCCGCAGCATTTTTTTGTCCATGCCACAGCAGCTATAGTCATAAGGAGCTTTCTTTTTTGCATCGCACTGTCTGCATTAGGGTTCTTTATAAAAAAGTGAATAATTTCTTTGCAGCTTTTTACACTTTTTACAGGGTACTTACCAGTCGGAAACAGCGGCATGGCAGAAACAATGGCATGGCTCAGGCATTGCCTTTGCTTTCTCCGAGTTTTACACCCTGGCCTATCATATGTGCTACCCTTATTGGCTCAGGAATAAAAGAATGTGTTGATGTTGTCCTTATGATCTCTTTTGCCTTTCTTGCGCTGATGCCATGACACTGCATGCATATCTGCCCTCTATTTACATCTGAAACAGCATGTATCTTCCCTGCATTTTGCAGAAGGGGAATCTTTTTGTCCATGCCAAGCTTGCGGAGCGCCTTATGTATCCTCTCAGTTTCAGGCATGCTGCGCATGATGACTATAACTCCAAGCCCCGTCATGGTGCTGAGCCTGACTATATCTATCACATTAAATCCTGCTACTGCGATTCCATCAAGGAGTATGCACCTTATCTGCTTCTTGAACCTGGACCTGTTTACCATCTCTGAGATCTTTTGCGTCGCATCATCACCATCAACCTTAACTACAGTCGAAAGGACCCCATCTAGAAAAGAGCCACCCCTGTACATAACACCTACGACCTTTGTTTCTTTATCCTTGAACTTGTCAAAGGGCATGTCATCTATGCCAAGCACCCTTATCTCATTCTTGACATGACTATTTTCCATATCCTTGAAAAAGGCAAGGAGATTAATAAATCTTGCCTTGGGTTTTTGTTATGGGTTCCTACCTGTGGATATTACCAAGGGTTCCTACCTGTGGATCTTGCCTGGGGTTCCTACCTGGGGTCTTACTAAGGGTTCCTATTTGTGGGTCTTGCCATGGATTCTTGCCACAGGCTCTTGCCATGGGAAAAACAAAAACCATTGTTTCTAGTTGACCCCAGTGGACATTCCTGTGTGAGATATTTAAACGCAAAGCCCAGTGTTATGATAATTATGATAATCGAAAAATAATCGAAAATGAGGTGATAAGCATGGATAACATAGGAAGAGAAATAGGAAGAAAAATAGGAGGAACAGATACCCACGGGATTGATGATAGGGTTGCCAATAATTTTGCTGATTGCTTTGCCGATAAGTTTACAGATAAGTTTACAGATAAGTTTACCAATAGGGTTGATAGGTCAGTTGAGGTGATCTTTAGCTTGATTGGGCTTGAGACAGATATGAAACCCAGCATAACTGCACATGATAATGACATATACACAGAAGAGGGCTTGCATGATGAGTTTGAGAACGACTGCATATCTGCAGCAGAGATGGGCTTTATGCAAGGATACCTTGCTGCAGAGGCTTAAGAGAGCAAGAAGCACAGATGACTACATGAGTCAGAAAGTTGTATGAGGCACATGGGGCTGTATGAGACACAAGGGCTGTATAAAGTTCAAGACAACATGAGCCAGGTTCAGGACAATATCAAAATGATGTTAAAAAACAAAATGACATTTAAAAGTAAAATGATGTTTAAAAGGAGGTGGTCATGATAGCATTTGGTTATTTCAGGCGAAAAACAGAGTATCTTGATTGGGAGACATACAAGAGGCAGGTTGACCTGCTGAATATCTTTTCATGGCAGCAGCATGTCAGGAGAAAGAGCTTAAGCAACATATGCATGGCAGAAGAGGCTGTGTGATATGGGCATAGTAGGCATGGTATGAAGGCTGCTACAGAAGCACAATGATTTGGTACAAAAGAAGCAACCAGGTTATAATAAAAGCACAATACACACCATACTTTACACACCATAATTTTGCACCACATATATACCTATAATACTGATATATGTTATGTGCAGCAACTGCTGTTATATGTGCTAACTGCTGTTGCAAGCTAGGTTGTTGCAAGGGTGCTTGATATCACCACATCAGCAATGGTGTTGAACACTACCATCACTATCAGTGCAAGCGTTGTATAAAGGATAGTGCCTCTCATCAGGTTGCTTCCTATTGTGTATTCTTCATTGAGCTTATCATAGCCGTTTTCTATTCCATTTACAAGTATTGAGAGGATATATATTATCTCGATGACATAGATCCCTACAAAGATCTGGAAATAATAGCTTGGGATGCCTATGCCGAAGAAGTCCATAGGCACGCTCATATCTCCTTCATTGCTCCTGGCTAGGAGCGCAGGCCCAAGCTTGCCTAAGATATTTGTCATCATGGATGTTATACCTATGACAATCCCTGATATGACTGGAGCCAGGTATGAGACCTGTGATTTCATGGATGCTATAATGTCTGCAAGAAGGTCTTTTAGCCTCTCATCGACCCTGTGCATCTCTTTCATATAGCGGGAGATTGTGAGCACTGCCTGGGCAGCGATAATAGGGCTTTTCTTTATCGCCTGGGTCAGGACCTTCATCGAGCTTTGGATTGTTGATGAGGGATAGCTCTTTATTGCGCCGACCTTCTGGTTGAAGATAGCCTCATTCACGCTGAAACCCAGCTTTCTTATATTGTTGCTGACCTTATCAAAGAACCTGCCTGATTCTGTGTCTTGCATGACTTCTGCGACCTTTCCAAAGGTCACCTCTGCAGGAAGCCCGTCGCTGAGCCTGTTTCCAAGCTGGAAGAGTGCAGAAGAGAATTCACGCTCAAGCACTTTTGCATCCTGCCTGAGCTTGATAAGCCTTTTTGATTTTATACTATAATACAAGCCCACAGATATTCCTAATGACAATGGCACAAAGACACTGAGGACAGATGGTATAAGGTCATATGGCCCATCCTTTGACCCAGTGGTCTCATCTGTCCTGTACTCATTCAGGCAATAGCTGTGCTTGCAGGTTGTAAAATCATCATCTTCTCCTATCGGTATGTTCTCGGTTCCAGCAAAAACATGGGCAAGCAGCGGGCTTAATCCTATAAGAAAACAGACTGCAAAAACAGTTATAGCAAGGAAAAGCGGGCTTATGCCGAATTCCATCCCCAGGATCTTCATGTTTATCTTCTTGAACTTTTTCAGCTCTGGGTTCATCTCTGAGATGTCTGTGTCACCGTACCCTGTCGGCCTTGATGCAAGGATCCTTTTTCCGAGATAAAAGACAGCACCAGGGATTGCGATGTTGTATACTGTTGCAAGGTAATACCACTTGATGTTTCCCATGAAATTGACAACAAGAGGGAGTATGACAAGGCCAAGGACAGGAAGTATGATGCCGAGCATGTGAAGTGATGTTATGGGCGACTTTAGCCCATGTGCGTAATGGAGCATCTTTTCAAATGTCTCCTCAAGCATAACATCAAGCGATTTTTCGAGTAGGCCCAGCCGTCGCTCTTCAGATGATTCATAAAGGCTCGATTCTATAAGGTGCATTGACTCGATAAACTCAAGATTGTATTTCCGCCATGTTTCAAGGTATGTGTCAAGAGAGTCCTTGAGCGTGCTGAATCTCTGGGTCTCTATGTCCCAGAGCACCTTTTTCATGTCAAGCGCAAGCGGGCCTGACAGGTGGCTTGATGCGAACTCGATTGCGAGCTCGAGGTTGGACGTATGCCTCATATAGGTGACTATGTAAAATATGCATATCACCATCTGGCTGCTCGCTTTAAGCCTCCAGGAGTCTGCCATGAACAGAGGGATCCTCTGGAGAGGGAACATGATGCAGACGCCGACCAGAAGGCTGAATACCATAAAGAACATGTTTGGGTCTTGCTTAAACGCAAGCGGTATACCGCTGCTGACAAAAAGCCCGGTCATGATAATGATCAGCGGCCCAAGGATTGCAAAGCTTGCAACACCAGCAGGAGTGATATTGAGGTGTGCTGTGTTTATCGCATTCTGGATCTCAGTTGCCTTTTTTTCATCAGGAGCTATCCTGAATATCTTTTCAGACATATTGCAGGCTTTTTCATATATTGAGAAATGTACAGGAATCATCTCGTTCTTGAAATCCTTGTACTCTTTGGTGGATGTGTTCTCTATCTCACCCTCTTCCTGCTCGCCAGTCTCAACACCCAGCTCAGACTTGAGCTTGTTCTTGTATTTCTCAAGGATCTCTCTTGTTACGTTGTCCATCTATCCTATATGACAAGGCGGCAGCATATAGAGTATCTAAAGTCTCTACTGCCCCCTGCTTGCCCTCTTTTTTGTTTCTTTTTTCAGCCAATCATGCCATTCTGCATAGATCTGCTTTGGGTCCATCGATCCTACATCATCACGGACCTTGTCTGATATAAGGTGGAACATATCGTTGCAGGTTATGACAAACCCTGCCTCGAGCATGTCCTTGTCATCGATCTTATCTGAATACTCCACTATCTTTTGCTTGACCTTTGCCCTGAGCATTATATTGTTCCAGACAGAGTCCCAGTCTCCTGCAAACTCCTTTATGTTCGCTGCGATCGCCTTTAAGACATCAGAGTCTCCGTTTGAGATCGCGTCTGTCACGACAAGCTTGTCTTCTCTTGCATCGTATTTCATCAGGTCTGCAAACCCCTTTTCAGCGACAGGGTCATTTTCCCAGTGCTTCCTTACTTCAGTTATCTGCGTCACACGCCTGAACCTGTGTATGCCGTCGGCTGACCTGATAGGGTTTGCGACTATTATGATGTCAGTAGCCTTGAACGAAGTTCTTGGGACACCAATGTCATTTACAACCCTGTCAAAGACACCATATGGGCTGTCGCCGTGTATTGTACCTGCAACAACATTTGCAGCAGCGCCAACCCTCATGGCTTCATAGAGTGCAAGCGCCTCCTTGCTCCTGACTTCACCGACTATCAGCGCGGAATCTCCCAACCTGAGTGTGCTCCTGATCCCGTCTGCTGCGCTCATCTCAGTGCTTCCGCTCGCAAGCGCGCTTGCGACCTTCATAGGCTGGATATTGAATCCCAGCTTTCTCATAGATGTTGTAGGAAGCTCTAGTGTGTCTTCAACAGTTATCACCCTGTACCTGCGCATGATCTCTATCATGAGGCTTGAAAGAAGCGAGCTCTTTCCTGCACCCCTTGTCCCTGCGACAAGCATGGTCCTTGTCCCGTCAACAAGAAAGCTTAGCAGGCCTGCAGCCTCTGGAGTGATCATCTTCTGCTTTATGAAAAGAGGAAGTGTCCATGGCCGGTCACGGTGGCGCCTGAAAGAGTATGCAAGCCCTGTCGGGTTGAGAGGTTTTGTTATGACAGACACCCTTGCGCTCGACCCAGGGAGCTCAAGTTCAGTGTCAAGGATAGGGTCTGCCTCGTCAAGTGGCCTTCCTGATATCATCCTGAGTTTGGATGCCCAGGACTCTGCCTCGTTCTTGGTAGGGATTATGTTTGTCTTGCAGTCGTCGAAATCTCCATGGACTATATAGATAGGAATCTTTCCCATAGGGCTGTTTATAGATATGTCCTGGATCTTCTCATCCTGGAGCAGGACCTCAATCAGCCCGAAGCCAACAGTGTACCTGACAAGGATAGTCGCGAGATTATTGAGCTCCCTGTTAGTCAGCCTGATGTTCCTGTGGCCTGCCAGCTCTTCTATCAGGTCATGGCTTATGTTGAAGAACACCTGCCTCATCCTTTCTGGGTCTGTAAATTCCTCTTGTTTTGGCTTATGCTCTGCCAGGATGGTCCTTGCAGTGTCCAGCAGCTCATACTTGTCTTCGCTCAGCTGGAACTCAGGAGGCATGACGTGGTAGAGATACTGGACATTGTTTGGGTATTTGAAGATGGTGACTTCAGTGTCGTCTGCTATTGTGTATGTGTCCATCTCTTCGCCGTTGGAGGGATAGTTCGCCATGAGTTTTGTATACATGAAGTCCGGCTTTATTATGGGGTAGAATATGTTCCTATAAACCCCCCTGTCACCTATCCTGTAGCCTGCAAGATGCGGCCTTGCAAGAGCCATCATCTTTGTATTGTCCAAAAGCTTCATGATGTAGTTCAGTATAGAGATGTACCTCTGTATGCATTTCACGCAGTTCTCATCGACAGTCTTGTTTGCAGTTATCCTCTCTCTTCTCATGTACCTTCTTGCAGTTATGTATGCGCCCACCGGGTCGCTCTTTATCTTGTTGATTATATCATTGTGTATCTCGTTATATCTGGAGTTTATGCACCTACTGCATTCAAGCGAGGTTCCTAGAGACTCATAGCTAAAGAGTGTCTTCTGCTTCATGAGATCCTTGTACAGGTTAGCTATCTCCATTAGCAGAAGGGTCTGTGCATAATCATATTCTACATCCCTCTTTTCGCTGAAGACTATCTTTGTTACGCTTGGCGTCTCGACAAGCTTTGTTATTGTCCTTGCCATGCATGTGGGGCTGTCCTCTATAGATGGAGAGTAGTTGCACTGCTTGCAGTTTATGTATAGAATAAGGTCCTCTCCTTCACGCACAGTCTCATAGCCGCAAGTTCCCTCTGTTTTCCTGAATAGTGCCATCTCCTGCCCTCTTTTTTAACTCCTCTTTTTTTAAGTGCTGATTTCGCTAAAAACGATCTTTTTAATATATTCAATAAATCTGCCAGTGGTCCCAAGCATCTGTTGTGCACCTGTTGCAACTGCTATTTTACCATGTTGCAGATGTCCGGTTGCCTGTTCTTTCCAGCCACCTTCAGCCCATATTTACCCTTATTTATATTTGTGTTCTCTTTTGTATCTGTGCTTTCTTTGTGCCCTTGTCATTGCTATTCGTTGTGCTCAGTTGTCATTGTTTTGGTCTTTAGACTCTTTTAGGTTCATGAGAGCGATCTCTATCAGGTGCGACTTGTTCCTGTACTTCATTCCATCCTTTAGCTCAGAGTTGATCCACCTGATAAGCCGCTCGTCTATTGTTGCTGATATTGGTCTTCTCATCCTGCCCTTCCATAAAACCATAAGCTTTGCGCGTTATCAAACACAAAATCTAAAAATATGATAAAATATATTTTATATTATAAAATCT
>JAFGRM010000016.1 GCA_016935125.1 Candidatus Woesearchaeota archaeon | reverse complement strand
TGGCAGCTGATGCTTGTCTGTTTTCTTCTTGTATTGGTCCCTGCAGTAACTGTAGGCACGCTCACATATAATGCTGCAAAAACAGCGATGTATGAGAAGATAGAAGACCAGCTTAGTGTCCAGTCGTTAGACTGGAAGGCCATAACTGAATCCTATGTCAACCAGGTAGAGGTGATTGAAGAGAGGGAAGATGCTCTTGTGAAGGAGCAGACCACAGCGGTTTCTCTTAATGTAAAAAGGATGTTTGAGTTGGTGTATGAGCAGTATGGCCAGAATCCTCCTGCAGATGTGTTGGAAAAGTTATATGACAAGGTTTCACAGATCAAGATAGGCAATACAGGCTATGTAGCTATCCTTGATAGGGAGGGGTCATATATCGTTTCAGTGGGCCGGCAGCGTGACGGCGAGAACCTTTGGGATTCTAAGGACGACAACGGCAGGTATTTTGTCCAGGACATGGTAAATGAGGGCAGAAGGCTTAGGAACGATAACGTGTACCATACTAATTATCCCTGGCGTAATACAGGAGATTCATATACCAGGGAGAAGCTGGGGACTGTTGCATATTTCCAACCATGGGATGTTTTGATTGTCTCAACTGTATATCTTGACGAGCTAAAAGGCAGCAGCCTGAAGACTGAGCTTATGGATGAGCTTAAGACCAAAATATCTCAACAGAGAATAGGTGATAAAGGGTATATCTGGGTGCTCGACAGCAATGGGAAGTACATAGTGTCTAAGGACAGGGAGTCTGACGGAGAGAGCGTATGGGACTCAAAAGACTCAGATGGTGTTTATTTTGCCCAGGAGATGATAAAGAACTCAAAGACGCTAAAGGAAGGGGATGCATATGTTCATTATTATCCATGGCAAAACGCAGGTGAATCTGAGGTCTTGACAAAGATGGCTGCTGTTACATATGTTGAAGATTGGGACTGGGTCATAGGTTCAAGCGCATACCAGGTTGACCTGATGGACTCTTTTGGCGGTTTGAGCAAGATAAGGAATACCACTATTCTGCTGTCTTTATTGTCGATAATTGCAGGAGCACTTTTTGCATACATCTTTTCATCAAGGCTTTCAAGCCCACTTGAGGAGATATATGATGTTATCAAGACTGTTGCAGAAGGCGATTTGACAAAGAAGGTCAATCTGAAATCTTTTATATACGAGATAAACAACCTGTCACAGTCATTCAATATAATGGTTGAAAAATACAGGAACATCATAATGGCTGTTGCAAAAAACACTAACAGTGCAGCGGCTGATGCAGAGGAGCTCTCTGCATCAGCTCAAGAGGTCAATGCCTCGATTGAGCAGGTGTCATCGACAATACAGGGCATTGCAAAAAGTGCGCAGGAGTTGAACAAGAGCTCAAGCTCTGCTGCAGACAGGAGCAAGAAGACCGGCGACAGTGCAGCAAAAGGCTCAAAGGCAGCCTCAGAGGTCAAGAACAAGATGACAAGCATAGATACCACGACCAAATCAGGCTCTGATAAGGTAAAGACCCTTGGCGGCAAGTCTCAGAAGATAGCAGATATACTAGAAACAATCAATAATGTTTCAGAACAGACAAATCTGCTTGCCTTAAATGCAGCAATCGAGGCTGCACGTGCAGGAGAGGCAGGCAGGGGTTTTGCAGTTGTTGCAGATGAGGTAAGGAAACTTGCAGAAGAGAGCAAGAAGGCAACAGGCCTTATTGGCGAGCTGCTCAGCAGTATACAGTCTGAGATAGATTCAGCAGTGCAGAGCATGGATGAAAACACAAAGCAGGTTGAAGGTGGAGGTATGGCCGTGAATGAGGCGCTGGTCGCGTTCGAAGAGATACCTGTTCTTGTAGGCCAGGTTGACAAGTCCATAAACGAGATAAGCGCAATTGCTGAGCAGAACGCTGCAGGAGCAGAGGAGGTCAGTGCATCTGTAGAAGAGGTGACTGCAGCAGTACAGCAGGTAGCGTTGACTGCACAGAAGCTTTCAGAAGGAGAAAACCAGCTTAAAGGGATAATCAGCCAGTTTAAGCTGGGTTCTGATAACAAATGATCTAATAGAAGATAACGGATTATGTGATTGTCAGGGCAAACATGGGCAACATGGTTTGGTCATGTTATTATCATTATTTTTTTAAATCTTTTTACATTACAGTGTAGCCAATTTTAGATGGTTTTAAAGAAGATAGATGGTTTTAAAGATGATTTAAGTTAAGGTTAAGTTAAGAGAATGATTCAAAGGGAATGAGGAAAAATGCTCGAAGAAAAAGAGACAACAAAAGGTGAAAGGCAGATTGTCGTCTTTAAGATAGGGACAGAAGAGTTTGGGGTAAATATAAGTGCAGTTGGTTCTATTATCCGTATGGAGCAGATAACAAGGATTCCAAACACCAAGCCGTATATAAAAGGAGTGATAAATCTCAGGGGAGGCATAATTGTAGTGATTGACCTTGCCATGAAACTAGGCATCGAAAGGAATGCTGACGACAAGAAGACAAGGATAATAGTGATCGAGCTCAGCAAGAACACAGTGGGCATGATAGTGGACTCAACAAATGAGGTCTTGAGGCTTGCGCCAAACCAGGTTGAGCCCGCGCCTGAGATAATCACAAGCAAGATAAATGCAGACTATATAGATGGGGTGGGTATTGTAGGTGAAAGGCTTCTTATCCTGCTTGACTTGGCAAAGGTTCTTGAGGCAGGGGACATATCTACCCTTGACAGCATGAAAGGGATTGCAGATAAGATTATGGCAAACAAACAGGAGAACGCAGAAGCAGATGAGAAACCAAAAGAGCAGGTAGGAGAATCTTCTGGAGGCCCAGCTGAAACAGGAACATCTGCATCTGCAGGTTCAGGAAATCCTGGTCCTTTACCAAACCCAGGGGCAGAAGTTAAGAGTGAAGAACCCAAGTCTGAAGAAGTTAAGAATGACGCAGTGAATCATGAAGGAGTGAAGAATTGAGAACTGAATGATGGAGAACTGAATGGTGTTTCTGGTGAGAATCCTAAAGGGGCTGAAAGTGCTGCAAATAATGAAACATAAAATTCTAAAAGCGCTCTCTCTCTGATGTTCCTTTAAAGATGGTTCAAGCAGTGATGAGATGTCAGGATGTACGGATTTTGTTATACAAATAGTCAAGAGATTTAAGTTTTAGCATGAGCAGTTGATTTTCATTGTTTGTTTGATAGAATGATTTATATATAAGTAATGTTATTTTATCAGTTATTAAGTCAGCAATTAATAGTAAATTTTGAAATATAATATCTGAAATATTAAGGGATGCATCGTCAATTCCAGAAAAGGGTGATATCAATGTCAAAAAAAGAGAAGTGCAAGGCCTTGATGGCAAAATTCTTCGGCCCTGCCAGCGCTAACCTTGTCGATACCATGACAGAAGAGGAATGCGTACAGAAATGCAAGGCTAAAGTACAGGCATTCATGGGTGATGAAAAAGCAAAAGAGTTTGATAATATCTGATGCTTTTCTTTTATTATTTTTGCGTAATTCTATATATATCTAGTTTTTGTCGATAAGCTGTTCTGAAGAGATAGTTTTTATAAGCTCAAAAAGCATGGATTGTTCAATCTCAGAGGGGCTTGAGCTCAAGCCTTTTAGCCCTTTTTTTCCTGTACCTCTCCTGTGGGGCAGCAGTGCCTGCAGTGTTGTTGAAATATGTTTTAACTTTTCCTGAGCTTTTGGCCTGGACAGGATGCATTGTTTCGATCTTTTGCTCAAGCTTTTCATAGCCTTTTTCAAGCTTTTGCTCAAGCCTTTCATCCTTGTCCAGTTTGTCATGTTCAATAGGTATTATGTCCTCGCTTGCTCTTTTGTATGCCTTCTTTAGCCTGCATGGAAGGACAAGGACAGCCCCAAGTACAATGCTTAGTATTATGTTTAGCATAAGGACAGTATTGGGGTCAGATAGTTTCTGTATAGGGGATTTGAGCTGCATCATTGCGACATATATAAGGACTGTCAGTGCAACATTTGCAAAGACCAGCATGTTTGCTGTCTGCCTGTTGCTGAGCTGTGATATTGCAACATAGACTACAGTCAGGCTGAGCAGGACCGGGAAAAAGCTTAGTGTAATTATCAGGATATCGTCGCCGGTCGAGACCCCTATGAAGAATATAAGTGAGAATAACACTACCATACAGAAGAAAAACAGGAACCCTGGTGGTATGCCTCTTATCCCTTTGCTTTGATGCTTAAATTCTATGCTATGCTCTCCCAGCTCGACAGCATTGACTGCTGCATCGACAATATAACTCTTGTGTCCGATATTCAACAGCGCTTTTCTGATCGCTTCAATACTGTATCCCTGCTCTTTCTCTTTTATTATGAATTCGATAAGCAGGTTTTGCAGATATATATAGAGCTCATTTGTCATCTTGGTTATGTCTGTTGCGCCATGATGGGTCTTCTTTATCTTGATTGAACCAGTATCTATTATCTCCAGTATCTCATCTATCATGGTTTTGTCATAGCCGTATTTGCCGAGCACCTCTTTTATGTCTCGGGTCTCATATCCCTGCCCTATCTGGAACCTTATATAATCAGATATATGTTTCTTTATATAATCAGTTTCAAT
>JAFGRM010000015.1 GCA_016935125.1 Candidatus Woesearchaeota archaeon | reverse complement strand
TCCAGGCTCGGTCTTGTTGGGGTCAGTAGAGCAGTTGTCAACGCAATCCGCTGTGCCATCACTGTCTGTATCTGTGTCTGCAACACCGCAGCCGCACTGGCCTGGTAAAGACTTATTGGAATCCTCCGGACATCCGTCACTGATGTCCCATGTCCCATCATTGTCAATATCTGTAGCCGTAACAAGATAACTGTCATCAAGGAAGAAAACACTGTAATCATCAGGGTCATTATACCATGCATCAAAATCATAAACGCTTTCAGAATACGCAATCCTAAAAAACCCGCTCTCTCCCCAACCAGTGCCCCAGCTGTTCTTGCATATCCAGCATTGACTTGTATCATCATACCCTACAATATCTACCACATGCCAGCCACAGGGCGCTTCCCAAGATGCAGTATAGATCCCGTTGGTATAAGCAGAAAAATCGCTGCAGACAATCATATATGCTGTTATAGGTCCATGGTTGGCAATAGTATCTTTGAGCGCAGCTGAATCAGCAGGAACATATGTAAAATCAATCTTAACAAGCTCATCGCTCCAGTTTGCACACTTGTTATTGCAGTCTGAATCAGAAGCGACATAAGGAAAACAGGATTCCCTTACTATCCCTGAATCCCTCATGTATTCCAGGGCTTCTTTTTCATAACCTCCAGCACAATCACCTGCACTGCTGCATGATACCAGATCCTGCTCAGAGAGATCTATCCCATAACCACTATCATCAAGGTTCAGGTTGATCTTTGCCTCTGCAACGCCGACAGCAGCAAATGCCCAACAGCTGCCGCAATCCATCTGGTCTTTGACAGGAGTGATCCAATTATCGCCCCCATAGCTCCTCCAGTCAAAACTTAAAGGATAGGCACCCCTTAAGTCATAGGAGGCAGCAGCTGTCTTGCCAACAGCAAGGCTCTTAAAACCAAGCAATGTTTCATCGAGTTCCTTTTTCAACTCCTGTCTTGGGCCAATGCCCATGCCAGACCCATCAACAGGCAATCCTGCCTGTGCAGCAGGAACTATTGGTTTAAGGCTATCTCCTAAGACTCCATCCTTATTCTCATCAAAATAATCCCATGCGTCTTCCATGCCTTTTTCTGTCATGCAGTAGCCTTTTTCATTCCCATCTGAATCGAGCTGTTTTAGATACTCATTGCCCTGCCCAACACAAAATCTGGCTGCTGGGTTAGGCATTGCAGGCACAAAAGTGGCAAGCACGATCAAGACAACAAGATGAGATAATGCAAAATAACCCTTACTCATGGGCATTCACCTCTGTAGAACGCCCATTCCTCGCATTCAGTGCCGTCTGGAAGAGTGCAATAGCCGGCTTGTGATCCATCCTCAATTGTCCTTATTTCCAGCGTCCCCCCCATCTCCTGGCAATGGACTGATGCAGGGTTTGCAATCTGTGACGCCTGCTGCTGCGGGCTATGTTCCTGCTCATCCTGCTCTTGGGCTTGAACCTGCCTTAGATCCTGGCCTGACTGGCTGCTGCAGCCTAAGAAAGATATCACAAGAATAGAAATAGAAATAGATATAGATATCAATACTATCTCACGCTTCATCTAAAAACCCCCATATCAAAATCATCAAGCAATCTTTCTATTTAAATATTTCTTAATCATCATAAATATTTCTTAATCATCAACTATAAAAAAATAGATCTCAAACCAACAATAAAATATTTATAGCCGTGGCCATGACATTATGGCATGATAACACATACGCTAAACCCTGTGCTTCTTGATCTTGGCCCTGTTCAGATCAGGTATTATGGGCTTTTCTATGTCATAGGGCTGTTCCTGACATATGTCATAATAAAACACCTGGTAAAAAAGGAAAGGGTAAGGCTGACTAAAGACGAGGTGCTCGAGTACGTCATATGGCTCTCGTTTGGCATCCTTGCCGGAGCAAGGATATTTTATTTTGTCTTCTACGACACGCAGGCAATATGGCAGAATCCTGCTGAGATACTGATGCTCTGGCATGGAGGGATGTCATTCCATGGCGGGTTCATAGGTGCATCTGTTGCAGGAATCCTGTTCTCAAGGAAAAAGCATATCCCATTCTACACCATTGCAGATATGACAGTGATCCCGCTTGCACTATCGCTTGCTCTTGGAAGGATAGGCAACTTCATAAACGGCGAGCTCGCAGGAAGGGTATGGGAACAAGGCTTTTTAAGGGACAGATTCTGCGTTGACTACAGCAAGAACCAATACATAGCAAACCCTGAAGAGGCATGCAGGTATCCATCTCAGCTTGTGGAATCAGCAAAGAACCTTTTGATATTCAGCATCCTCTGGCTTGCAAAGGACTTTAGGGTAAGCTCAAAGAGGCTGCCTGCTGGAACACTGTACTGGCTCTTTGGGCTTACCTATTCAGTGCTCAGGTTTTTTGTGGAATTCATACGCGAGCCAGACCCACAGCTTGGGTTTGTCTATGGGTGGCTCACAATGGGCCAGCTGCTAAGCATAATCATGTTCGCATTAAGCCTTGGGATGCTGCTGTTGATATTTATCAAAAGGGACAAAGAGATTAAAACCAAAAGATAAAGAGACAAAGAGATCAAAACCAAGCATAAAGAAAAAAACAGGGATAAATAAGAATGACAATTGATTATGCCAAAAAGATAGTGCCCAAAGGGCAACAATTATAAATACCGCTCTTTTCTTTTCTCATACAATGGCAGATTACAATGACTGGCTCAGATCAGGAAGCATCGCTTCAAAGGCAAGGGAATATTCAAAAACACTAATAAAACCAGGTGCAAAGCTCCTTGATGTCGCAGATAGGATAGAAGCAAAGATCAGAGAGCTTGGCGCAGAGCCCGGGTTTCCGGTGAACATATCACTGAACGAGATTGCAGCGCATTATACGCCTGTTCCGGATGATGAGCTTGTCTTTTCTGACCAAGTCGTAAAGATAGACATTGGAACATCTGTAAACGGCGCAATAGGCGATACAGCATATACAATAGACCTTTCAGGCAGGTATTCTGAGCTTGTAAAAGCATCTAATGAAGCGCTGTCAAATGTAATAAAGATACTTCAGATAGGGACAACATTAGGCGAGATAGGAAAGACTATCCAGGAAACAATAGAAAGCTATGGCTTTAGGCCGGTAAAGAACCTTTCAGGCCATGGCCTTGACAGGTTCGAAGTGCATACCGCACCTTCTATCCCAAACTACAACACAAATGATCCTACTGAACTCAAAAAAGGTATGACTATTGCAATCGAGCCTTTTGCAACAGATGGTGCAGGTCTGATCAAGGATTCCTCAACCCCTGTTATATTTTCCCAGACAGGCTCAAACCCAGTCAGGGATTTTACAGCAAGAAAGGTACTAAAGGACATATCAGCATTCAATGAACTGCCTTTTGCCACAAGATGGCTTACGCAGAAGTATACAGAGCCCAGGCTTAAGCTCGCTTTCAGGAGCCTGACACAGGCAGGGAACCTAACAAGCTATCCTCCATTAGTAGAGATCAACAAGGGCATGGTCAGCCAGGCAGAACACTCCTTCATAATAGAGGACAAGGTAATAACAACAACATAAGAGTTAGATGACAGCTGCCATAAAAACACACATCTAGCATATCTAAATCTCTGAAAGTGGCTTTTCAACCTCTTTTCCGGTCTTCATGTCCTTGACCTTATACCTTTTCTTGGCAACCTCTTCTGGCCCTACAAATATGACTTTCCTTGCAGCAATCGAGTTTGCGTATTTCAGCTGCTTTGAAAGTGACCTGCCCATCAGATCTATCTCTGCAGAATGCCTTTTCCTTACTGCAGCAAGGATTTTCATGGCCTCTGGCCTGACGCTCTCATCGACAACAGCAACAAGATAATCTGTCCCTTGCTCGCGCTTAGGCATGAGGCCCTTGTCACTAAGAAGCATGCTCACTGTGCTGTAACCCATGCCAAAGCCTGTTGCAGGCGTGGGCTCGCCGCCAAAAAGGGATATCATCTCATCATATCTCCCGCCACCGCAAAGAGCCCTGTACTTACCAGTTGAGTCAAATATCTCAAAGACTGTGCCAGTGTAATACGCAAGCCCTCTTGCTGTCGAGAGCTCAAACCTTACTGTATCCTTTGGCAGGTATTGCATCAGCTGCCTCAGGTTCTCATATCCCTCTCTTGCGAGATCATTCATCTGAAAATTGCTTAGTTCAGAAAAGCCAACTGAAAGCAGCCTCTTTAGCTGCAAGAGCTGTTTTTTATCAAGGAATGATAGCTCTGAATCAAACTCCTTTTCTGTGATCTTTGAGCGCTTGTCGATTACCCTCATCATGGTCTCAAGGCGGTCTTTGCTGACAATACCCAACAAAAGCCCGGTCAGGAGCTTCCTGTTGTTGACGTTAACATAAAAATCATCTTTCCTCAGGCCAAGTGACCTCAACGAGTCGATAGCAAGGTTTATCACTTCAGCGTCTGCTTCTGGGTTCTTTGAGCCGAAGACCTCTGCATTGAACTGGTAGAACTCCCTGTCCCGTCCTGCCTGCGGCCTCTCATATCTCCAGACACGGTCGATTGAATACCACTTGACCGGCTTTTGCATGGACTTCTGCTTTTCTATGAACATCCTTGCAACGCCTGCAGTGAACTCAAACCTCATCCCAAGCTCTTCAGTCCCTTTCTTCTCTATTGTAAAGATCTGCTGTCTTATCTCTTCACCAGACTTTGCAGTGAGCAGGGACATGGACTCTATTATGGGCGGCTCGACTAGAGAAAAGCCGTATCTCTCTGCTGAAGCCTTAAACCTGCTGAAGACCTCATCCTGCACGCTCTTCTCATCAGGATAAAAATCAGTCGCACCCTTGATCTTCTTGTATCTCATGCTACCACTTTATCTCTTGCGTTAACCTGGCCCTTGTAAATCTTCTCAATCGAATCTTATTATCACACCATAGCATTATCATGGCTCAAGAAAAACAGCAAGAGCATCTATTTATAATTTACTAAATCTAATTTACTAGATATAACTTACTAAAGAGGGATAACTTACTAAAGAGAGATAACTTACTAAAGAGAGATAACTTACTAAAGAGAGATAACAGACCATAAAAAATGATCCTGCAGATATGGCTTACTATACAGATGATATAGAGATGATATAGAGTGGGTATAGAGATGATATAGAGTGGGTATAGAGATGATATAAAGAGAGTATATAGATGTTCTGGCATGTATAAAAGATGATACCACTACAATAAATAATTGGATTTATACGCCTCACCGAAAAATATATAAAGAAGTTATCCCAAAATATTAGATAAACTGAGAGGTGGGGTAATTATCAGTTGGTAACTTTTTAGGTATAAGTTTAGATAGATTGTTATCCTATCATAGATATTTTGGGTATGAACAATAACAATAAACTAAATTTACGAGGTGGGGAGATTATGAAGGTAAACAAAAAAGCAGAGATGGGAGTAGGAACGCTCATCGTGTTCATCGCAATGCTGCTTGTCGCAGCTGTTGCAGCAGGGGTGCTTATCCAGACAATAAGCTCGCTGCAGGAAAAATCATTATCAACTGGCCAGCAG
>JAFGRM010000014.1 GCA_016935125.1 Candidatus Woesearchaeota archaeon | reverse complement strand
TAAACAGCACTAAAAATATTTTCCCAGGCTTTTTTCGAGCGAAAAGCGAGAAAAAAAGCTGTTCAGATCTCGCCTTCGGCACCTCTTTATTTCTATTGGCTCAAAAGTGATGCAAATATTGCCTTTAAGCCATCTGATGCCAAATCAAAAAAACAAGCAAAAATTTTAAATATGAGATTGCTTAAAGAGTAGTTACCATGGGAGATGGTGATTTTAACTGCAATGTATCAATGAACATGTTCTCTTCTGAGCCTGCAGATGCACAGGAAGATAAAAAAAGATTCGAAAGCCCTATCTCAGATGAAGAAGCAGACAAGGACTGCAAGATAACGCTCTACGACATAGACAGCCAACCCAATAAGATTCCGGCAAGAAAGGCTAGGATAGAAGAGTTCAAAAGCAATGTCCCATTAAGGATAACATCTTCACAAGAATCGTCTGGGCATATAATAGAAGTCTATGAACGTGAAACCAATTCCAAAAGGTTCTTGTGCTGGCTAAGTGGCATATTTGATAAGAAAAAGGGCAGGTTCTGATTCTGAATTGATATAAACAAGTAGGGTATAAATTCATAAAAGCAAGCAGCCTATGATTTTTCAGTAAAGTTATTATATCAGATATTTCCTTATATCTCAGATGGATATCAGAAAAGCAGGTGTTAAAGACATAGATAATATCATAAGCCTATTTAAGAAATTCATGAGAGTCCATAACAAGATTGTGGTCCAGAATGAGCCCAGATTCAAGCAATATCTCACCAAAAAAAAGGGATATGTAGAGATATTCAGGGATTTTCTGATAAAGCACATCAGCTCAAAGGATTCGCTTGTGCTCTTGGCTGAGGCAGAAGGAAAGCCAGCTGGCTACTGCCTATGCTATATAAAAGACAATATCCCTATATTCTCAATTGAAAGGATAGGATACCTAAGCGACCTGTATGTTGATAAGAGGTTCAGGGGAAAAGGCATCAGCACAAGATTCAAGGACATCTCGATCAGCTGGCTGAAGAAAAAAAGGATCAGGCACATCTCATTATGTGTTTATCCGCAGAACAAGCATGCACACCCAATCTATAAAGGATGGGGGTTTTCTGATTTTCATATAGAGATGAGAAAAAGGATATAACATGGAATAGGCAGGCCATGACATGAGCTGGTCCAGCAGAAAAATATTTAAACCTAGACAGATTATAGTACATTATGAAGAAAAGGATACTAGTTGTTGATGATGATCAAAACATTGTTGAGCTAGTCAGGCTCACATTGGGTGATGAGTACGACTATATTGAGGCGAACAGCGGAATCGAAGCCATAAAAAAAGCAAAAGAAAGCAAACCTGACCTGATACTTCTTGACATCATGATGCCTGGCATGGATGGATATGAGGTCTGCCAAAAACTAAGGACAGACCCTGAGACAAAAGAGATCCTTATTGCGATGCTTTCTGCTAAAAAAGAAGACCACGACATCCTGGAAGGAATAGATGTCGGTGCGATTGCATACATAACAAAACCATTCAATGCTACTGAACTTGTAGAGAAAGTAGAAGAGCTTCTTGAGATTGGAAAATAAATAGGTTGAGATTAGTTTTAGGAAATTAACCTTCATAAAAAGCATACTGGTTCTTGGCTGATTTCATAATTATACGCTTAGAAAACACAAAAAGAGAGATAGATTATCAGATTTCAGATAAAATCAGAAAGCCCAGTCTGCACTCTCTTCAATGGTCTCTGAACCTCATGCTTTTTTGGTTCTGCATCCTGCTGCCCAAGGCCAGCCTCATGCCTGCCATCTGTTGTTCTGGTGGCATGTCCTGACTGCGGCATAAGGATAGGTTCTCCATATACACCGTCATAGCCTGGCCTGACCTTGATCCTGCCCTCCCTGTTGAGCATTATCGCATCAGCAATCTGCGGATCTGTGGACTTTAGTAGCTCATCCCTGGAGATGTTCAGCATGACATCGTTCTCGCTCTTCCCAAGCTTCAGCAGCCTGTTGTATTCCTGCCATGTTGCCTTTGTTGCAACACCTTTTCCTATGATTATAGATATAATGTCATGCAATGGGATAAGGCTCCTAAACCCAGGCCTGTCTTTTGGCATATAGCCTTCAGGCCTGTCAGCAAGCTCTTCTACCCTCTGAAGCACACCCACTGTCAACGGCTTTCTGCATACTGGGCAGATATTGTTATGCCTCCTTGATTCAGAAGGCCCCATAACAACACCGCATTTCCTGTGCCCATCAAAGTGATACTTGCCGTAACTAGGGTCTACCTCGATTGTCTCAGCAAGGCCATTGCCTGTCCTTATTGCCTCTATTATCTTTTTATAGCCAAGCTGATCCTCAGCAATATCAAAGACTGTGGCCTCCCTTCCGATCCTCCACGGCCAATAGCTGTGAAGGTCTGAGAAGCTGACTATCTGGAACCGATCCAGCTGGGAAAGGCGCCAGTTCATCGGCGGGTCTGAAGATAACCCTGTCTCGATTGCATGTATGTGCCTGACCTGGTCACCAAAGCATTCTTTTATAGAATCAAAGCCAGAATTTGATCCCAGCGCCCCAAACCAGGGTGTCCAGATATGCGCAGGGATTATCTCTATATCCTTGTCTATTGCCATGACCTCTTCAGTAAACTCGATCGAGCTGATGCCGAAGATAGGCCTTCCGTCGTAGTCCACCCTGCCATGACGCTTCATGGTCTCGGTTATCTGGTCAGCAACATCAAGGCTTGGCGCAAGAACAACATGGTGCACACGCCTGCCTTTTCCACCCTGCGAATAGATAAAAGAGTATTCTGTCGACAGCACAAAGGGAAAGCCTGTCTTTGTCCTTAATATCCCATCCCTGCTTCCTGTGCTGTCCTCTTCCAGCTTTTCTGCTATATGCGCTCTCCAGCCAGGATGAGAAAAGTCGCCAGTCCCAAGGATGTCAACCCCTTTTATACGGGCATACTTCTCAAGATTGTCTATTGTAAGCTCTTTTGAGCATGCTCTTGAGTACTTCCCGTGGACATGAAAATCAGATATGTAACGCATAAGAAAACAGGGATGGCTAAGTATATATAAATTTTAATGAATAAACACAGCTATTTGTTGAAATCAAAAACCTCACCGCAAGCAAGAGGAGTATGCAAACACTAATTGCTGAATAGCCCCTATTAGCGAGGGTTTTTTTGGTGTGGGTGTTTTTGGTGTTGATCTGCCATATAACCTCCATAAGCAAAGGTGTATATTAATCAACAACAATAAGGCTTATGCAAGAGTAAGCCTATGAAGAGTAAGCCTATGAAGAGTAAGCCTATGCAAGATAGGCTTATGTAAGAGTAAGCCTAAATATATATCAATTTATATATCAATTACAATACTCAAAACATATATTTTGGCATCAAATGCTTAGTTTTTACAATATTACCTAATTATTGCTAAAAAAGTTTCTTATAAGAGTTACACATATATTAGTGTATTTTGGTTGTCATTAAAAATAACGAAACCTCACTGGTTTGGGTGTTTCCTCCATTTCATTGACTAGCGAGCTTTCGGTTTTTGGAATTGGATATTGCACACAGATGGAATTTTCAATAAATTAACAGCAATTTAAATTGGCAAGACAGAGAATTCATGGACATAATACAATACCTTATCTCAAGGATATCACAAGAAAAAATTTTTTCCAAAGCTTTTGCATAGCTGGGTGAGACAAGGGTAGCACAACAGTTGTATGGGGTTAGTTTAAGATGACTGCAATCAACGATTTAATAATCAATGAGATAGAAAAAGCATATGAAGGCCTATGTGAAAAGGTAATTAAGAAGAGCGATGATCAGCTTAGAGAACCTGCTATCGATCCGCTTGCTGAGATGAAAGAGAAACTGAAAGAATTATACCCAAAGGCAAAAACATATTGGTGCTATGAATATGAGCACCATCTAAAATATATAGAAGAGACAATAGATTCTGTGCTGGAAGATTTAACTAAAGAATTAGATGCTCATACGGATAATTACAGATACCACAACAATGAAAGGAAGAGAAACATTAAAAAAAAGTACATTTCGTTGGCCATTAACGGATTATTCGGGCTTTGTATGCTATCAATTAACCAGATAGGTCCTGCAATTACAATGGGTGCAATCGGCCTGTATTTTAATTACAAGTATAATCAGGAGATTGTTTATCATAATTGTAAGGTAATCGAACACTTAAACAGTTCAGTAAATTTTAAAGCTGAACTGATGGACAAAACCAGAAATAAGGCTGTCATAAGCAGGATCAGAAAAGCTGTTGAAACATATACACCTCCTGCCATAAGATACAAATAGTTTTCAGAATTATATTTTTCTATTTTATATCATAATTTTTTCTGAAACAAGTTATGAATTGATGATAAATCAGTTAATAAAGGAAATAAAAAACCAGCTGGCTTATTATTCTGGCCAGCCATCAGTGCTTTTCCATCCACAGCATCCCTGCGGGTTGTGGATCCCTTCTCAGCTGCATTTACTTACCCATCTACATCTACCTGGCTTCTGCCTAGCTGATACATGGATGGCTTCTGCCTAGCTGATTGTCATGCTAATATGACCTCTTATGGTAGATGTAAGCTACAATAGCTACCAAGATGACAAGCCCGATTATCAGGTAGATCATCATGCTGCCTGTCTTTGAGCTATCTTGAAGCACGCTGCTTGCAGCCTGCCCCTGTTGTTCAGCAGGCTCTAGCCCAGTAGTATCCGAAGCCTGAGCACTGTCCACTGTACTGCCCGTGACAGCATCCACACCAGGCGTTGTTGCGGATTCAGCAGCTCCGCTCTCAACAGGTGCTGCAGGTTCTTCGCCTGCTGAAACAGCAAACAGGCTGAGCCCCGGACTCTCTGCCTCATAATAGATGTATATCGAGTCATCGCTCAACTGTGTTGTTTTGAGCTTTCCCCAGCTGCCATCAGAATACCTTGCAAGGTAGACTTCTGAACCAGATAGCCCGTTTTCGCTGATCCATGTCTTCATCACTGCAAACCTTATCTTTGCAGATGAGACAGCATCATCAGCAAGATTTGTGTGCTCTATCGTGAGATAGGAGTAAACGCCTGCGCTGTACTCTGCTTCAGGATTGCTTGTCCTGGAGAAGACAAACTTCACATCACTTGAATCCTTGCCCATAACAAGGGTCAACCCAGTAAATCCTGTTGCGATGTCAACATCGATCCTCTTCTCCCCTTTCTGCATGAGATCATAGATATATGTCCTAGAGACATCGCCAAGGCTGGTCGTATCAGGAGGCCTCATGGAAGTGGTCGTCGATGTGGATGCAGGATTGGTCTGCGTCGGTGTGACTGCCTGGGTGTATGTCACAAAGCGCGTGAAGTGCTTTGTCCAGATAATAAGGTCATCCCCTACATCTATCTTGCATGTCCCGTTGGCTGCAAGCGCATCGCCTGCTGCCTGGCTGTCAGCTGCACACGCTATTGATATCTGGCTAAAAGAGCCGCTCCTGTAGAAGCCCACCCTCTTTCCTGCCTTACCTGTCATGTTAAGCCTGACTGCCTTATCAAATGACAGAGGCACATCCTCTGCACCCAATTCTAAGACAAAGTCGACTGTTGCCGTGTACCCTGCATCTGCTGTAGCAGTGACAGAGCTTACCGGCCTGACCTTAGGAAGGTTTATCGTACCGTTCCATTCAGATGTCCCTGTTATGACCATTCCTGAAGGGAAGGAGACAGTCATCACACCGCCAGTCGTGTTGGCAGTTACAGTTATGTTGTCTTCGAGCTCAGCTTCATAGGTTGTCGTGTTGAGCAATTCTGATACCTCCAGTTCTGCTTCTAGACCATCTGGCACAGTGATGTTAACCTCTGAGAAGCTGGTCGTGGTCGGTATGACTATCGTCGTCTTGTTCTCATCAACAGTGAGAGTTGAAGAGTTAATGACCTGATCCTCATCCGAGAGCACCATTATCCTTGAGACCTTGGTTGCCGCGAAATTCGCAAGGCTGTCATTGCTCCTGTACCTGATGTAGGTGATCCCTCCTGAAGCTGTGACATTGAAGACTCCTGTATAAAGGCTGCTCGGAGTGCAGGTGTTCGATGTATCGCTGCAGTAACTGACCGACGCACCGTTGTCCACACCATTATAGAGATCAGAAGCGGTCAGGTTTATCGAGATATTGAGCGGATAGCTGCCGTTGTACCAGCTCTCCAGTGCAAAATCATCGCCTGTCGAGTTCTTGGCCTTTATCACTGTCACAGGTGCACTGACATCGATCAAGATGTACTGGGTCCTTGTGGCCTCGACATTTCCTGCGTTGTCGACAGAATAGAAGAGTAGCGTATGGTTCTTTGTCCCAGTAACAGTTACTGATGTCCCGTTGGTCCAGTCACCTGAATCGAGCTTGTAGCTAGTGTAGTCTATCCCTGACAGTGCATCAGCCCTGTTGAAGGTGACAGCCACCGAGCCTGCAACCCATCCACCTGTATATGAAGAGTTTGTCATCACAGGAGAGACACTGTCCCTTACAACATACAGAGTGTTGACGGTCTCAACATTGCCGAGGTTGTCAACGGAGTAGTAGTTCAGCGTATGGTTGCCGTCTGTTGTGACGCTTACTGTTGTCCCGTTGGCCCATGCGCCGCCATCCACGCTGTATGAGGTGTAATTGACACCTGATGCAACGTCGACAGGAGTCAGCTCAATCGAGATGTCATTGTTCATCCATATATTGCTTGTGTAGTTCGCATTGGTCGTCGGAGGGATATTGTCCCTTGAAAATGTTACCAAGGTCGAACTGCTAAGACCAGGGGCAGCGCCGCCGCCGTAATCAAACGCTGTAATAGTGACATTGTGCTCGCCGCCTGAAAAAGATGTTATGTTGTAGATACAGTTAACTACATCCCAATCAGGGGTAAGGTTTATACACTCGTCAAACTGGTCATATGTGTCCCATGATTCAACCTCCACATCATCATAGAGCAACAATATATTGGACAGCTGCGTCCCTGTGCCGTTAGCTGTGAAATTCACAACTACATAAGACTCTGCAAGAGAGGACTCGTTTGCCGGGCTGTTGACCGTAACAATAGGATCTGCCAGATCACTGATGTTATACTGTGAAAAATGGTCTACCCTAAACGATAGAGTGGCATTTGGGACATAGAACCCTGCACCACCTATATCATATGGCGTGCTCTGCGTAAAGACTATGTTTGAGACTGCACCCTCTCCAGCTATTGTCGGCTCTTCGGCAAATGGAAGGCCATACAATGTTATGTCAGTGGTCTTGTTCAGCCTCTCGAATGATGAGACATTGACATATATATAACTCTCCTCAAATGAGCCTGGCCCTGTTATGTAAGGCATGATGGCACCGCCTATCGACGAGAGCTCGCTTCCGATGTCGGATTCGGAAAAGTTGATATCGAAGAAGGTTATAGTTATTACCTTTGAGAACGAATTGTTCCATGGGAGGCCTGAGTCTGTTTCAGGGTTGCATGCCTGAGAGCCGTTCCTCTCTATCTCTGTAGTGAAATTCACATGCTCAAAGTCCAGCAGGTTGCAAAAGTTTGTAGTCGCTGCACCGTTCCTCTCACAGCTCCCCCCTGCATCATCAGGCTGGGTCATGTTGTAGACAATGAGCACTGCGCTAAAACTCCCTGAGGTGGTAAACCCGTTCCCTGCAAGGTCATCGGTTAGGATAGTGATATTTACGTCCTCAAAGCCGTCTATCATCGATGTGTCTGTTATTGAGATGTTCACTTCCCAGAGCCCTAGGCCCGCAACGTATGACATGGCATGCTCACCGAAATCAACAGCAGAGTAATGCGAGACAAGAGATACATTTACAAACTCGAGCGCAGCATAGTTAAAATCAGACACGTTCACCCTGATCGTGAAATTCGCATTAGCGCTTCCTGCACCATCCAACGCGCACACAAAATCGTCAGGAGTGACCGCAACCGAATCAAAGTATATTGTCGGAACAGTCGTGTCGATTGCAGGCGTGCTGCCTGCTGCAGGTGATGTAACATATGCAGCGCTTGGGTTTTCTGCAACATCGACCAGCACTGCGCTTACAGGTATCTGGTCTGAATCCAGCCGGTTCGTATCACCAGATGATACCGTGTAAGTCACAGTATAAGTATTGTCTCCGTTGTCAGTGAACCCAGATGTGCTGTTGCCGTTGACAGTTATCGCGCCTGCTGTATAGCCTGTAGCATCTGATGTGATTGTCATGTTGATAGTGTCCCCTGCCTTTCTCCAGCCTGAAGTCGGGCTGAACTCTACAGCAGAGATTGTAGGGGGGGTGTTGTCTATGACATAGGAGTTCTCCCCTGATGTACCTGAGTTGGGGTTTCCTGCCC
>JAFGRM010000013.1 GCA_016935125.1 Candidatus Woesearchaeota archaeon | reverse complement strand
TATGGACCAAGGAACTGTAATCCAAAAAACCATTGATTTTGTAAAAGAAGTTTTATCTGATGCTGAAGGCGGACATGATTGGTGGCATATTTATCGTGTTTGGAAATTATCTAAGCATATTGCCCAAACTGAGGATGTTGACAATTTCGTTGTTGAGCTTGGAGCATTGCTTCATGATATAGCTGATTCTAAATTTCATGATGGAGATGAAGAGATAGGCCCTCGCAAAGCAAGAGAATTTTTGAGTTCATTAGATGTTGAAGAAGAGGTTATCACTCATATTGAAAATATCATTTCAAACATTTCATTCAAAGGCGGAAAACACACTCAAAAATTCAAATCTCCTGAACTTGATGTAGTTCAAGACGCAGACAGATTAGATGCAATGGGTGCAATAGGTGTTGCGAGGACTTTTAATTATGGAGGTCATAAAGGAAGAGAGATTTATAATCCTGAAATTAAGCCAGATTTGAATACGACAAAAGAAGAATATAAGAACAGCAATGCCCCAACACTCAACCATTTCTATGAAAAACTCCTTTTACTCAAAGATAGGATGAATACTAATACTGGAAAATCTATGGCTGAACACAGACATAGATATATGGAACAGTTTCTTGATGAATTCTATAAAGAATGGGATTGCGAACTGTAACTGCAAAAGAGATAGCATTAAAGGCTCAGGCAGGCTCACCTGTTATGCTTCTTAGCATGTGGCCTGTGATCCTGAGGTCATAGCTTGAGCCCAGCTTGAGCCTCTGTTTTACGCCTATTATAAGAGGGTATGTCCCTACCTGCCTGCAGAAAGTGTTCTTACCGTCATATACCTCTGCTCGTGCCTGCTTTAGCACGATACCTGCAGGGGTCACGAGCTTAAGCATGGGGTAATCAACAGATCTCCTTATGCTGTCACGCCATTTCCAGTAGTGTTTCCTGTTCTTTTTTAGGAACCTGCTCCCTGCTTCTGAATACAGTCTTGTGCCTTCAAAAGGCGTGACCTGCCTGATATTGATCCTTCTTAAAAGCAGGCTTTCGTCGACAAACCTTTTCAGCCATGAGATGTTGTGCTCAAAGCTTCCTTTGTTCTCGCCTATCAGCCCGAATAAGAGGTTTATTCCGGGCAGAAGCTTTGGCATCCCGTTTTCTCCTCTTGCAGCGCCGTGTTTGTTTATGATCCTGACTGCTTTGTATATGCCTTCATTGTTGCAGTTGAGGTTGTTTTTTTCCTGCACATCAGGATCAAAGCTTTCGACGCCGAATGCTGCAGTGTTCCCTGCTGTGCAGTATTTGACAATAAGCCTTGTTGCAGGCTCATCCACCATCATAGGGTTTGCATTGTCTATGTGCAGGACATCAGGCTTCATCTCTGAAATAGGCTTTAGTAGCTTTTCAATCTCTTTTGTGTTGCAGTTTGCGCCATCTGACTTGTATGAATAAAAACAGCTCTGTTTTCCGAGCCTGAAATGCCTGATCCTGTTTTTTATCAGCGCTTTTATCTCCTGGTGTATGTCCCTTTGCTCCCTGAACTCAAGCCTGTGCTTGAGTGGTTCTGTGCAAAAGCTGCAGCCAGGATATCTTGTGCATCCCCTTCCTGTCTCTATCTCTGCTATCCTTAGATCAGAGATCTGCTTTTGTATCTCAGCGCCCTTCACAGCTGCTTTTGCTATGTCGTCGTAATCTGTTACAAGGTCAGCTATGGTCTCATCAAAGGCGCCCTTGTCTGGCATCTTTGCGAACTTCCCACCCTCAAGCTGTGTGCCGTGCTCAGTTGCAGCAGGCCCTGTCAGGATCTTATAGCATCTGAGCCCTTCTATGTATCCTAAGACCTCTTTTAATGTGCCAGGGACTGCTGAGAGGTACTTGCCAGGCACATGGACACCTAATATGACTATGAGCCTGTCTGTTCCTGAGAGGATCTCTTTAGTCCTGCTCCAGTTCCTTGTGAGGTTAAGGATATTTATGTTTGTCTTTGAATTGGGCTTTGTTTCAGGGATCCTTGACGAGTATCTCCTGTAGAGCCGGATGTCGTCTATTGTAAGGTAGAATATCTCTTCTGATCTGCTATCATGCTTAAGCCTGCCATAGATATACCTTGGGTATGTCCCTAAGTAAGGCGGAACACCCAGACCTGCTGGCTCGTCAGTATAGCAGTCGATGATCGTTGTTGTCATATTCCTGCTAAAGACCATCTTTTGTTATAAATATTTATTCATGTATAAGATAGTTGAATAAAGGAATTGATAGAAAACTTTATATACTACGATATATCACTGAGGTATAGTGATAAAAATGTGGTTTTAACATGGCAAAACCCTTGATGTCAGAATATCAATCAAAACAATAAAAAGCAATCAAAATAATAGCATAGGTAACCAAGATGGCAAATGAATCCAAGATGGCAAATAAACCCCAGAGACTAAATATAATCTATATCAACAGGGAAGAGGAGAAGAACAGGATTATGAAAGGCTTTTTGACTGAGTTTTTGAGTCAAAGATATGAAGGAGGCAGGATATACACAGCACAAACGCTTGATGATGCCTTGGAGCAGGCAAGAAACAACGACAGGCAATTAAGGTTCAATCTGACAGTAATAGGCGACGAGATTAGACGGAATGATTATTTTGACAGGATGAATAAGAATCAAATAGACTCAGAAAGCTCATTGATAGGGCTTGATCATTCGAATTCGATTGTTGTTAATCCATGGGAGATAAGGCTAAACATGAGTGGTTATTCTGATAATTTCCTGTGTTATGGTTTTAAGCAGCCTAATGATGATTTCACAAGAGATATCTTATACCATTCCACAAAGAATCTTTTGTATATAATGGCTACAGAAAAATGGCCTAGGGATAAAGCATTTGTCCATGAGCTTGAACAGATCCTGAAGTAATGTTGAATCAGCTAATATCAACCAATGCGGACAGCTATAAGATAGGGTAAAATGCCCCTGCCGGGACTTTCGAAGCTGACGCTTCTCGGCCTTTGCCGATGTTATCATCAACTATTCGAACCCGGGTTACAAGCTCCGCAAGCTCGCGTCCTATCTGCCCTTTTGGCTGCATATGTAGCCAATACCCAGGCTAGACTACAGGGGCTTATGGCAATCTCTTTGTTGAGTCCAGGGGTTAAATATAAAGGTTTTGCAGCGAGATAGGGCATGCAATCCCTGCAATCAGAAGCTGTTTTTCTTAAAGATGCCGTTGATCTTCTTTGCAACCCTGTTCTTTTTGATCCTTTCCTTGACATTGCACTTTATCTTGTCAGCCCTTCCCACTGCCCTGTCATATAACAGCCTTGACTGAAGCTTTATTGTCGGGACTGTATAGTCTATTGCATGGGTCTTTAGCATCTTTGTTGCAGGGACGATCTTTGGGACCATCTTGAGCTCTTTTCCCATCACTATGTTATTTTTCTTCTTGATATTGTCAAGGAACTCCTTTCTTGTATCTGCTCTTGATATTGTCAATACCTCTCCTAGCTGGAAGAGCGTATGGCCGTCTGTTCCTCCTGTTACTGCCCTGCCAAGAAGCCTTGCCTGCTCTACTGCTTTCCTGTTGTACCTTCTTCCTATCGCTCCGCAGATCACTTCAAGCCCGTCGATGTCTCTCATGACCTCATGTGAGACATGGGCCTTTCCTATTGCCTTTGAGAGGCCGTTGTTTGCTATCATGTATCCGTATGGATGCGCAGCGACCCTTAAACAGTTGTATTTTCTTGTTGAATGGATCAGCTCAGCTGTTCTTATGTTCGTTGCAAGGAACGGGTTCTTGCCCCTGTTAGGCTTGATGTGCGTCTCAAAAAAATGCACAAGCTCTTTGAAGCTGTAAAAATAAAGGAGTATATGAGGGCCGTCTAAGCATGACACTTCAATCCCAGGGATTATGAGGACGCCTTCGATGTTTCTTGCAGCCTCAAGCGACCCTGCTATCTCATTGTGGTCAGTTATCGCGACGCCGATGCCCTTTTCCTTTGCTCTTTTTATGATTGACCTGATATGGACATTGGTGTCAGAATACCTTGTATGAAAATGCATGTCAACACCCTGCATGCCAACAGCCTTGAGGAGATCATGGCTTGGCTTTTCAAATATTATGCTGTTCTTTATGCTGTTTTTCATCATCTCAGCCATAACAGCTATAGTCTGGCCGATTGTTTATAAATATTTGCTTCGCCTGCTGCTCTTTTGAAAATGAGCCCTTTGCCTGCTTGCTATTTCTTACTACTGCTTACACTGCTTGCCATTTCTTACTACTGCTAAGCTCTCCTGCCGTTGCTTACCACTACTTAACTTTGCTTGCCATTTCTTACTACTGCTTAGCTCTCCTGCTGTTGCTTACCACTACTTAACTTTGCTTG
>JAFGRM010000012.1 GCA_016935125.1 Candidatus Woesearchaeota archaeon | reverse complement strand
CCAAAATATAATGTTTTGGACAAATAGGTTGTTTATAAATGTATCTATTTCAACAACTATAAATACCAATATCTCAACAACTATTCAACAGATATATATGCTGGGTTCTGCCTGGTTATGAAAGTTATGAAGGTTCTGCCGGATTATAAGATTCTGCAAGGTTATGCCTGGTTATGAAAGTTATGAAGGTTCTGCCAGAGCATAAGATTCTGCAAGGTTATGCCAGGTTTTGGATGCTGATCAGTGAATCAGATCATAGAGATCTAAATCAGATCATAGAGACCTAAAATATCTCTGATATGCAGGGGGTGCAAGTATGCCCTCTAATCCATCAGCCTCAGCTGGAACTGACTCTACTCTAACCCTCAGGCCAAAATCACCTTTGCATGAAACAAGGAGAAGATTGAACCTGTTCTCGGTCCTGCCGTGATAATGATAGCCAGGACTGATATTAGGCAACCCAGATATCTCCTGCGCTAAAACCCTCTCTGCACCTATGCCAACAAGATCATTAAGGTTATGCGAATGATAGCTGATCATAAGATCAGGGTGGTCAAGATACACTGTAATATCTGAGCTAATAGTTAATTCATTATCACAATCATCTGCCCCTTCCTGATTAGCATCAGCTGGCATCCCATAATCAGCATCACCTGACACACCATGAGCTGCATCAGCTGGCATCCCATAATTAGCATCACCTACAATACCACGAACTGCATCAGCTGGCATCCCATAATTAGCATCACCTACAATACCACGAACTGCATCAATGCCAGAATGATTATGACTCCTATTGTTATCATTCTTTCTTTTGCATGTGCCTTTAAGCTCAGCAAGGACCTCTTCATACCTGCCATGTGCAGGGATGACCATGAGCTGCATTACGCCATATGTACCATTTGCTACATTTAAAGGTATTGTGTTCAGTTCCCTGTAATGCCTCTTACCCTCAGATGAAAAGACCTGTGAATGAAGGGTATAATCCCCATCATTCTGGCCAGATATCCCTCTTTGGTATGTGCCTAGTTTCACATCAGATACATATTTAATGCAAAGGATATCAGCTACTGCTGCCATCATCCTGCTTGTCATCTTGTGCTGCCTCATCTTCTTTTTTAGCTGTGGGTTGATGTTATCGGGTTTTTTGATCTTTTTAATCTTTCATCACCTTTGTTTTGTATTTATCTGGTGATGCAGAAGCAGTCTTGCGAGTGGCAATCGAAAAGTCTCTCTTGGGACAGAACCGATCACCAGAAAAAAGGGGTCTATGAAGGGGGCTTATAGCCAATAGATAAAAAGGATAAGGATAAGGATAAATAGGCTTAAAACTAGGCTTGGCTTGACTCTGCTGAAAATGCCATTCCCCATGCCATTCTCCAATATGCCTCGCTCCAAAGACTTCATGTCAAACTTTGTTGCTATATAAGATATTTAAATGTTTTTATCTGCTTATATGGTTCTATCTGTTCACAATGGTTATATCTGTTCACAATGGTTATATCTGTCCATAATGGTTCTACATGTCCATAATGGTTATATCTGTTCATATTTTTAATATGTTTACCTGTTTTTAATGTTTTTATAGATGCAACAAAGCCCTACATCCATGCTGCAAAACATCCATGCTGCAAATAACTGCCAGGATATGTTGTTTATAACTACCAAAAGATATGCTGCGAATATATTGCTTATAATATTGATTATAAGATACAAATATTTTAATATTCTATGCAATATACTATTGCTACTATGCAGGAAAAGCAAGATATAGTGACCAACAGTCTTGTCAGCCCAAAAGGGATGATGTATAGGATGAATGAAGAGGGCAGTCGTGCTTTGGCATGGATCGCAAATTACGCAACAGGCGTGTTTGATATACCCCCTATGTATGATGGGCTGTCAAGGATCAAAAAAGAATGCGGATTCTCTGGAACCTTATCTGAAGCAGCAGAACTAAAAGAACTATTAACAGAAAGCCTCGGCGACATTGTTCTCTATCTAGAGAATGGGAATGGAGATGCTGCCGGCAAACAGTACAATGGAAGCTGGCCAACACTGTTTTGCAGCCTAAGAAGAGATGCATTCATAATATACCCCACAGAAGGATCCATAATATCCCCTGCTAAATGGAACATCAAAGAAGCTGAAGCCATAAATTGTGTTGATGCCACCAGTTTCAGTGATAGTTATGGGAGATCTAACCTTGAATTAAAAGTGAGGTTTAGAGCACCAAATTACAACAATGCAGTGATTCCTATCAGGATTCCTTTCTCTGATTCTCAAAGACGATACCATAACCAACAGCATTAACAAAAACAAATGCTTAGCAAATACTTATCAGATAACCTTTCTCTATTGAAGATCGCTCATAACCCATTGCAACGGGAAAGAGGGTTTTTGTTATTTCCACTATATTTATAAAGAGTCTACTTTTTCAGGATAATTATGTCAATCACATCAAAGCAGAAATTTGACCTCAAGAGGTTTATTAAGGAACTGGAACCATTCCGCGGAAGGCATACTGAGCTGGTCAGTGTATACATCCCTGCTGGATATGACATAAACAAGATAAACACGCATCTTGCGCAGGAGCAGGGCACTGCAACCAACATCAAGTCAGCATCCACAAGGAAGAATGTCATAGATGCGCTTGAAAAGATGATCCAGCACCTGAAGCTTTTCCCAAAGACGCCTGAGAACGGACTAGTCGTATTTTCAGGGAATGTAGCTGAAAGGGAAGGCCAACAGGACTTCAAGGTCTGGAGCCTGGAGCCGCCCATGCCCCTCAACACGAGGATATACAGGTGCGACAAGAGGTTTGTCCTTGAGCTGTTGCAGGACATGCTTGAGGACAAAGAGGTCTACGGGCTTGTTGTGATGGACAGGCGCGAGGCTGACATCGCCCTGCTTTCAGGAAAGAGCATAAAACCGCTCTCATCTGCAAAGTCAAATGTCCCTGGCAAGACCAAGGCAGGCGGCCAGTCAGCAGCAAGGTACATGAGACTTCGTGAGGACGCTGCAAAAGACTTTTATAAGAAAGTCGGCGAGATGGTAAAGGATGAGTTCTTTGAAAAAGATAACCTAAAGGGGATAATAGTTGGGGGGCCAGGCCCTACAAAGTATGATTTTGTCGACGGCAATTTTATAACAAATGAGCTCAAGAAAAAGATCATAGGGATAAAAGACATATCCTACACAGGGCAGTTCGGGCTGCAGGAGCTTCTTGAGCGCTCTGACGACCTTCTGGCTGAAGAGGAGGTCATAAATGAGAAGAAGATCATGAACAGGTTCTTTGATACGCTTGCAAAAAAGCCAGGCATGGTAAGCTACGGCTATGATGAAGTAAAGAAGAACCTTGAGAATGGAACAGTAGAGGTTGTCCTTGTCTCGGATACTGTCGACGACAATATAGTAGAAGAGCTTGAGGAGGATGCAAAAAAGACAGGGTCTGCAGTACAGATCATAAGCACTGAAACAAGAGAGGGTGTCCAGCTTAGAGATATAGGGAAGTTTGCTGCAATATTAAGGTATGATGTAAGCATCTAGAGCAAGCCACACTTCAATTATTATATCTCATCCATCATTGTTGGAAACAGGAAAGAAGCATTCTAGATCATATGGACTCCAGATAATATAGGCACAAGAACAAGGATCACAGCTCAAACTCTTCAATAAAGCCCTTTATCATCCTGTACTTGTTCAGATAATTAAACCCCTTATCAGTCAGTGTGATAAACCTCTTGGCTTTCTTGTCCTCAATCTCCCTTATGAACCCCTTGGATTCCATCTCATCAAAATATTCAGAAAAGCTCTGGCTGGAAAGGTTTGACTGCCTTAGCAATGGAGTCCTCTTTATAGAATTGTTGTTTTCCTGTATAATCCTCAAAAAGTCGTATATGACTCCCAACCTGTCTCTCTTTTTTCTCATTTTACCCATTTACTAACCTTTAGATAAATAAACAAGAACGCTGCTATGGATACCACCTGAAGTACAATCTTAATCTCAAACGGGGTAAAGTGCCTTGACTGAAGCACGATTAGGCTGAAGAACCATGATACAAATATCAACATATAAAGTGTTTTGGTGCCGTATCTCCTCTTTTCATGCTTATGGCTCCTAAAGATAAACAACCCTGCTGCGATTATCAGGATAAGCTGTATAAAGGACAAAAACAGGGTTGACCTGGATACAAAAGCGATCACTGCAATGAACAACGCTATAATGTTTGCAAATGTCAGGAAATGCTCGCTTTCAACATTTTTCCAGATTGTACTGTATGCAAGATACAGGATAGCCATTGTGCTGAAGAAGGCCACTACAAGATTTGACGTCGGCATCAATGCCATGCAGCCCATGTGTGGCCCAAGCATGTTGTCAGTCCAAAAGATAATAAGAAACAAGAACAGCCTGGAAGCGTACGCCAGACCAAAAAACATAAACGCATACCTGAAGTACTGTATCCCCTTATGCTTGGTCAGGTTATATATCTCCCTTGTCCTGTAATAGATAAGAAAGCAGAATATAAATATCAAGAGAGTGTAGAGCATTTCTACACCTAAATAGAGCGGATTGAAAGACGGAGGCAT
>JAFGRM010000011.1 GCA_016935125.1 Candidatus Woesearchaeota archaeon | reverse complement strand
GTGCTGTTGAAGCGAAGCGAAACAGCACTGGAAATATTTTCCCCAGGCTTTTTTAAAAAGGCTGAAGGGGTGCAAATCCCTCTGGAGGCTTTTACCATTTGTGACTAAGCCTGTCTCATATCTCTATAAAGAAGTAATAGGTTGCTTTTTCACCATAGGGTACGCCCACCATCATCTGGTAATCATATGTTCCTCCGTCAAAGCCGGTAGTGCTTGTGTTGGTAAGGCCAGTGTAGATAGTATTGCCTTGTGCGTCATTCATTATTATTTCAAAGAAGGAGCTTGCCTGCGGCAGCCCGTTCACATAGAGGTTGGTTGCGCTGCATGTGTCTGCTTCGATGAACACGTCGCTTACATAAAAGGCAGGGTGTGTGCTGCCGGAAAACACATTTGCAGCTGAGTCCACATCCCCAGCAGCTTTTCCGAGATAACTGTCCTCAGCAGCGATGTCAGGAGCTGTTGAGCACTCTATGCAGCTGAAGTCGACACTGGGTGTCCTTGACATGAAGACCTTGGTCTCGCCTGTCGACGGGAAGATGTAGAACACGCCGCTGTTGCCGAGCGTCAGCGCACGGCTTATGTTACCGAAATATCCTTGCCATGTCGCTGTTGAAGCGTTTGCATATAGGGATATCATGCTCACGTTGCCGCCCTGTGCTTTTGCGCTGTTGTCGACCCAACCCTGGTCAAGCCTGCCTGTTATCCCTTCAGATACAGAAGCGCCGATAGGCCAACCTGAATCAAATATGACTGTGCTGTCTGTAGCATTCAGCGCAGCATACAAATCAGGTGTATGCCTGCAGGAGACAGTAAAATTCCTTGCACCGGGCAAGCTGAAAGATGTATTGTACTCGTGCAGCCCTGAGCTGGCGTTGTATGTCATCTGTATTGTTGTTGTGTTTATAGTGAGGTTGCACACAGCATCTGTTATGCTCAGGCCTGATGTCTTGTTAGAATAGTTGGCATAGAACAGGATGTTCTCATATGGATACACCTGGCTGAGGTCGCTGTCATCCCATACGGCAAGCGCTGAATTTTCAGACGCTGAATATGTGGTGAAGTGTGTTACATTGAACACTATGTCAGCCGTATGGCTTAGGATAGTGCAGTCTGTGCAGAGCTGTCCGTCTCTTAGAATGACCGGCTTCTGGAGGCTTACATCATACAGGGTGATTACTGCCTGCCTGTTCAGCTGTGTGAGCTTGGCAGTATCTATCTCTGCATGGTTGTGTGAGATTCTTAGATATTTGTTTATGTCTGCTCCGCCACTTAGGTTTATCGGTCCGCTTAGGTTGATCAGTCCTGAGCTTGAGTTCTCGATTATGAGTTCTGGAATATCTGTTATGTCTACTTGGTTTAGGTCAGTCGTGAGCCCGTCAAAGCTATATGTAGGAATGATAGTGATAGTCCTTCCAGTTGACTGCTTGGCGTTTCCATAGATGTCATGGCATTCGACCTGCCATTCATATTCTCCTGTCTCAAGGTCCGGCAGCGCGAACACCTGTGCCCCGGCCGCCACAGAATAGTTTGTCAACACGACTGAGCCGTCAAGGATCAGGCTGCAGTAATCGATATCATCATCGGTGATCTCAAATGAGAATACTGTTGTCTGGTTCACCCCTGCTGAGTTAGCAGCAGGTAGGAGCTGCTCTATTGCTGGCGCATCCGCATCGATATAAAACAGCTTGCTCTCTTCTATGGCTGAGCTGTTGGTGTTGCTGAGGATCTTTCCGAATATGTCTGTTGCTGCAGAGTATATCCTATATGTTCCGCTTTCAAGACCTGCAGAGTTGAACCCTTCACTTTCCCATATAATTGATAGGTTGATGCCTGAGCCTGCACTGATCCCTCTTTTTGTTGATGTGCTGCTGTCGTTTATCACAACGCCTATATCCTGCCATGTTCCTGAATTATTGTACTGCACCGTCATCAGCAGGCAGATGAAATTGTTGACAAGGCCGTTGTTATCCAGGCTTGCGCCTGTCTGCAGGACTTCTTCATAGCCTGTTGCTACTTCTGGCTCGTCTGCCACGAGCAGCCTCACTATGACATCATCGAACATGGTCTGGCCCTGGTGGCTCATCAGGCCGACATGGCTGCCTGTACTATAAGCAGGGGAGCTTCCGCTGATGTCATAATCAATGTATATGGCATTGTCCCTGTACAGCCTTACATCATTTCCGATGATCTCTATTGTGTAATTATGCCATGAAAGGCCGTCGAAATCAGTGTCTTCACCCGAGAGCACAGCATAGCTTGACCCGCCTCCGTTCCATCTCCTCAGCACAATCTTGTTTGTCGAGGCACGGTCATCGGTTATCATGGCATAATGGTTATAATAGCTTCCGCTCCATTCCTGCCTCCTGAAAGTTATGCCAGAGAAAAGGAATGCATCAAGCTTGACTCTTGCATCTATCCTATAATCATCCCAGTTGTCATATCCTTTCCACAGCCTATGATAGACACCATCTGTTGCCATGTCCTGGACAGCATTGTTCCCTGAATCATCGACAACCTGCCAGTTGTTCGTGGTGTATTCAGGGTCATCAGTCCAGCCGTTGCCTGGTGCAGAGCCAAGCGCATAGCTTTCAAAATCATCGTACACAAGATACACCTCTCCAGGGTCATCTGGTGGGTTGGATGCATCAGCTCTTCCATAATAAATGTAATAGTTGCTGTCTGAGCCTGAAGAGATGATGCCTTCCTGCAAGGCGAACAATACTTCTGTTGCTTCCCCATTGCAGGAGCTTACGATCCTGTCGAGCTCGACGCTTTGTAAACCTTTGTCCCATACAATCCTAAGATCATCACAATCCGCAAGCATCTTGCTGCCTGTTACCAGGCCAGTTGTGTTGATCGTGAAGTTTATCGTATAATTTGCTTTAAGTTCTTCTGCATCATTGTTTGTGATGGTCAGCTTCTTCCTGTATCCGTAAGCAGGATCCCACCATCCCTGGCTTGCCGAGAACAGAGGAATTTCTTCGTTAGGTCCGTATTCCATCCCGCCGGATCCAAGGTCCATTGTCATGTCTGATGATATGTTGAACGACATATTCTCTCCTGTCTTTTTAGAGCCCAGGCTGTCATTTGCCCAGGTCTGCACAGTATAATCCCCCAGCTTCCAGCTGTCTATGAAATCAGCATCATAAGTGTCACTTCCTCTATATATCCCTTCCAGTGTTGCAACCGACATGTCAGGGTATGTGACATTGAAGAGGACTGCCCCTATTGTTCCAGGCGAAGTCACTATAGCTGAGATTGTTATCCCGTCACCGTAACCTATCTCATTCTTGTCCAGCCCTGCTGAGATTATCGTGAGGGTGGGTGGGACTGACACGTTGATTATCTTTTCCATGCTGTTGTTTGCTGTCGCATTATAGAAAAGGCCATCATTGTCTGAAATAATGCACGAGATGACTCCCAACCCTGAATAATCATCTGTGAATGTCAGCTCTGCCCAGCCAGTTGCATTAGTAATGTTGCTGCCGAGGTACCCTGTCTTGTTGCTGTAGAAGCTGACAGGGTAGTTCTCTATGTAGCTGCTCGTGTTTGCATCCCTTATCCTGCATCTCATAGTGGCCTGCTCTGATTGGATGATCTCTGCCGGAGACAGGTATGATTCAGCGGCTTCTGCCCAGCCATAGACAGCCCAGCTTATGATCCCTGATTCAGAGACGATGCCGTTTGTATCGTTTGCATATATCCTAGCATTATAGATCCCAACCTGCCCGGACACATAGGTCAGGTTGTAGACAGATGAGGTGTTTTCCATGAAAAGCTTTTCTGTAGTGGAATCTGGAGCTGTTATGTTTATCCATACCTTGTCCAGATAGTTGTTTGATGTTATTTTTGCTGTTATGTTTGTCTTTTCATCCCTGTTAAGGGCTCCAGGGGTTGCTGTCCCATTTAAGATGTCTGGGCCTTGGGCCTCTTCAGCTAGGACAGAGACTGCAGGCTCATCTTTGATGTACAGTTTTACGAGCACATCATCCCAGAACCCATCCCTATAAGCTACAACACCATAATAACCGGAGGTGTATGTGCCGTCGTTTGTGTTCAACGAGCCGAAGTGATCCATGTCAGAATCATATATCGTCGCCTCTATGTCGCCGTCGCCCTTCCATGTCGCGCTGATGTAGTACCATGTGTCTGCTGTGACTGTGTTCTCAGTCGAGGTATCAAGAGGGGTGGCGCTGTTGTAGTTCTCTCTTATCTGCATGTCGCTTGTCCCGCCTGTGCCAGATCTCCAGTCTAGCACGACCTGGTAGCCATATCTCTGGTCGCCTGAAGACTGCATGCCGAACGCGATTCCTGGCAGGTCTGCGTTGTCACCTGCATAGCCTGAATAAACCCAGGCTTCGATCGTCATCCCTGCTGCAAGATATTCTGGCTTTACTGCCCGGCTGTAACCTGCAAGACCATCCCCTTCCAGGCCATAGTTACCATTTCTTGCTGATGCCATGTTTACTACAGGGTTTAGAGGGCCGTTCGTGAAATCATGGGTCTGGTCCTCGAAGTCTTCCCAGTGATAATATATCTCTGACATGTTTTCAGGAGGATCTGCTGCAGCAGGGTTGCCGTAATACAGGTAATAATTGTCGTCAAAATCACTGATATTGCTAGATATCCTGAACATGATCTCAGTCTCTGTTGAATTGAAGCCAGTATGGTTTATCCTGTCAAGCATGATATTAGCAGAGCTGTTCCAGTATACCACCATAAGATCGCTTCCGTCTGCCTTCATCTTACCTGCGATGACAGGTCCAGATGTGTTGAATATAATGTTGATGGTATAATCCTTTGGTATCTCTGTTCCTGAGGAGGATATATTAAGCCTGCTTCTATATAAGTATGAAGAGTTCCACCAGTCAGCAGCAGCCGTTGCTTGCTCTGATGAGATAATGCAGAGCATGAACAGGAGAAGGATATAAGCAAGCGAGGTTTTTCTCTTAAACCATTTTTCCCTGTCCTTTTTTATGTTTGTCTTAACCATATTCTGACCCTGTTCTGGCTATGTTCTGCCTGTTTCTAGTCTTTTTTGCAGTTTTTAGGGTGCCGTAAAGATGGAACCTGCCAAGATGTGCTATCCCAGTCTGCATTGATATCTCATCAACTGATCTGCCATTGGCAATGGAGCTTGCGATGCATGAATGGCGCAGGATTCTTGGGCCTGCGGTTTTTACTCCTGCCTTTTTAGAATAATGCTTGATTATCTGGAAGACCCTTCTGTCAGAAATGCTCATGCTCTGCCTTGACGAGAGCAGGAAATCTTTTTGGGAGAGTCCTGTTCTGAGAACATAGCTTTTTATCTCCCTGCACAGTCCTTTTGAGATATGCACTGATCTTTTTTTTACACCCTTGATAACAAGAGAATACATGTCAGGCCTTGCATCCTTGCGCCTGATTGCCAGCAGCTCTTTTAAGGTGCAGCCGGTTTCAAAGAGTATTCTGAGTATTAGGTGGTCTCTCTTGTCCTTTGCTTGTCTTATGATAACTTTGAACTCTTCAGGCGTGATATGTTCTTTCCTGTCAAGCCTTTTCAGCCCTGCTATATTCTTTATCTCCTCTATCGTCTTACCTTTCCTGACTTCTTTTCTTATGAACTCTTTTCTTAGGTCTGCTGTTGTTATCTTACTTCCGGCTGTTTCTGAGTGTTTTGCAAGGATCTTTCGTATGCTCCTCGTGCTCAACTTCCTGCCACTGGATGAGGAGAATACATAGGCTGAGCCTGCGCATGAGGATCTTTTCAGCTCAGCAGCCAGCTTTTTTTGCAGTGGAATAGATCTTTTGGTCTTGCTCTTGGTATTCTCTGCCCTGATTGTCAGCATACCTGCTTCAGCATCAATGTCATCAAGCCTTATGTTTACAAGTTCATTTGTCCTGCATCCTGAAGATGAGAGAAGCCTTATTATCAGCCTGTTACGTTGGTTCTTTATCCCTTTCAAGAGGGCTTCAGCTGTAAAGAATCCTGCTTTTTCCTGTGGTTTCACATAGCTACCGCTATGCTTATCCTTTTTCTTGGCTGCCATAAAGACAAAATATGATTTCAGATGTGTATAATGTTTTAGTTTACTATTTGTTACAAAACGGAACTAATAGTATTTAAATTTTTTCCAGAAACAGCATATATCGGCAACTATTTGGTATTGGCTCCATGCAGTATGTCCATGCGAACTTTCCAAAACATTTATAATAAGCGCACGTTTACACCGCACGCACGATGAACAAGGACAAGAGCAAGGAGGCACTTGAAAAAGACAAGGCTGTGTATGATGCGTATAGTGCAAAGTACGGCTTTCCCAGGTATGATTCCGTGAGTACCTTCCTTGAGCTTAGCTGCCTTGATGATGATGGTCTTCTTCTTATGAGCATCAAGAAGAAGCTTGTAGAGAAGCTGAAGCAGTATATAGAGATAATTGACCCTATAGTACATCCTGATACATCTGTTACATCCATGTATGAAGGAAGGTTCTTTTCTGATGAAGAAAAGAACAGCATATTCAAGCTGTACCGCCAGCTGATGGTGCTGTTCAGGAAATCCGATCTGACCTATCTTGATGAGTCAGATGATGTGAACGCTGCTTTTATCAATGATTTCTTTGGCTCTTTTGGCAGCCTGAGAAAAGAGCTTGAGAGCATCATCCAGAAGCAGAAGGATTCATGGGAAAAGGAAGAGATAACAAAGATTGAGGATATAGGTTATCTTGGCTAACTGCAAAGGATACGATGTTTAGATGAATGAAGTTTTAGACACCGACTCTTTTTCTGGATATGTGTATTCTGTGTCTGTCCTTGGTATAATCGCTATCAGCAACTTATGATCTTCTTTAGTATGCCCTCTTTGCCTTTCCAGTCAAGCGCCTCTTCAAGGACCTCTTTTATGTCAACTACAGGTATTATTTCTATCATGCTGAGCTTGCTCTTTTCCAGTATTATATCCTTGACATTGGACTTTGGAACTATGATCTTTTTGATCCCTGCATCTATCGCTGCTTCAACTTTTGAGGATACCCCTCCTATAGGGAGCACTTCCCCTCTGACAGAAAGGCTTCCTGTCATGGCATACTCCTGTTTCACAGGCACTTTTTTCAATGCAGAGATTATTGATGTTGCAACAGCTATGCTTGCAGAGTCGCCTTCAACACCTTCATATGTCTGGAGAAACTGCACATATATGTCAAAGGTCTCTTTTATGTCAGTTCCGAAGTATTTCTTTATTATCGCAGAAACGTTCTTGACCGCCTCTTTTGCGATCTCACCCAGCTTTCCAGTGGCGACGATCTCTGACTCTTTTCCGCCAGGTGTCACCTCTGACTCTATCGGAAGGATTATGCCTGAGAACGAGCTTCCAGAGCCCATTACTGCAAGGCCGTTGACCCTGCCTATCTCCCTACCGCTCGTCTTGATTATCTCATACTCTTTCTTGCGCTCGATAAACTTGTCAGCCATCTGCTTCTCAAGCGACCTTGCGATCTTTTTTGCAGCCTTTATATGCTCTTTTTCGACAAGGTTTGCCTTTTTTCCCACTGCTATGTCGCCTGCTGCCCTGACAAGGCCGCCTAATTCCCTCAGCCTCAGCGTAAGATGGCCTTTCCTGTTCGCCATCTTTCTTGCCTCTTCAATGATCTCGATCACAGCATCCTTTGAAAAGTGCGGGATGCGCTTGTCCTTTACGACCTCCTGCGCCACAAACCTTGATATCTTACCCCTGTTCTCTACGCTATCAGGCATGGTCTCATTCATGTATATCTCATAGCCATATCCCCTGATCCTTGACCTTAGAGCAGGGTGCATATGCTTTAGCGTCTCGACATTCCCTGCTGCGACCAGGATAAAGTTGCATGGAACTGGCTCTGTTCGAACCATCGCCCCTGCGCTTCTTTCTGACTGGCCTGTGATATTATACTTGCCCTCCTGAAGTGCTGTCAAAAGCTCCTGTTGTGTATGCGGCTTGAGTGTTGAGATCTCGTCTATGAACAGCACACCCATATGGGCCTTGTGTATCATCCCTGCAACAACACGCTCATGGCTTGGAGTGCCAAGACCGCCGCTCTGAAACGGGTCATGGAGCACGTCACCGAGCAGTGCGCCTGCATGTGCTCCTGTCGCATCTATGAACGGCGATTTCTTCTTGTTAAAATTGTCGACCACAAGCTTTGGCGACTTTGACTTGTCGCCTATCCTCCTGCTGAAGTTCATGCCTATTATTATGATCCCAAGGAAGCCTATTGTGCCAAGCAGAAGCGCTGCATAGATCACATCAGATATCGCACCTGATTTCCACCACCAGTACTGCATTATGCCTGTGACCAGCGCTATTATAAGGAATATGAAAGAATAGTTGTTGAAGAAACCGCCTGTCTCGACCTTTGATTTTGACACAAGCTCTCTTCCCTTGCCTGCAGGAAGCGTCCTTATGAGCGGCTCATTCTCATCATTAGGATTTGCAAATGATACTATATCCATCAGGTTCTCTTTAGGCAATAGCTCTGAGAGCGCCAACCCTATCATTGATTTTCCAGTTCCAGGCTCTCCAATAAGCAGGACATGCCTTCTTTGGCTTGCTGCTTTTCTTGCAACCTCAACAGCATCCTCCTGGCCTATGACCTGGTTTACAATATCCTTTCCAACCTTGATCTCTTTTGTTGTTTTGAAGTTAAGCTCTGCCATGTTTAAGTCAATTGCATGAATTGATATGTTTTTAAAAAGTTTTTGAATCTCTGTCTGCTCAACCAAAGCTATAGCCAGCAAGACTTATTTGCAGTATCCAGTCTTCTAATCACCTAGCAAAGCAGCAAATAGCAAAGCAATCACCTAACAAAGCTACCTTTTAGGTCTTCCTGGCTATGCGCCAGGAATAATCCTTTTGCTTTCTCGCCCCTTATAGCACACAAGCTGTGCTCTGGAGGAATATCCTTATTAGGCTTATAAACCCAAATCTTTTTAAATAGGCATAAGTTTCTGCGCAATAGGAATCAGCTTACTATTAGCTTAGTATCAATATAATATCAGCTTACTAACAGCTTAAAAATAATACCAAAAATAATACCAAGGTGGTTTAGAATGGATGAAGATATAATGAAGCACATTAAGGAGCCTACAAGCAAGTTCATCAAGGTCAGGTGCCCTAAGTGCAAGAACGAGCAGATAACATTCGGAAAGAGTGCGACAAAGGTAAACTGTCTTGTATGTTCAAAGGTCCTTGTCGAGCCGACAGGAGGCAAGTCAAGGATCAAGGCCAGGGTTCTGGAGGTCCTTGAATAAGAATGTTTTTCAGAAAACATGGCTTTCCTGAAGATTCAGAGCTTGTGATCTGCACAGTCACAAGGATCCAGTATAATTCTGTCTTTGTTAAACTGGACGAGTATGATATGCAGGGGATGATCCATATCTCTGAGATCTCTCCGGGCAGGATCAGAAATATCCATGATTATGTGAAAGAAGGCAAGGTTGTCGTATGCGTTGTCCTTAGGGTCAACCGTGAGAGGGGGCATATTGACCTCTCACTCAGGAGAGTTAATGAAGGCCAGAGAAGGAAGAAGCTTGAGCAGATGAAGCTTGAGCAGAAGGCTGAAAAGATAGTCGAGTTCGTCGCAAAGAGCATAGGTGAAGATGTCAAGCCGCTATACAGCAAGATAATGAATGCTATTGCCGATGAGTATGAGATCTTGTCTGAGTTCTTTGAGGATTATATCGCTGGCAAGGCAAAACTAGAGAAGACAGGGCTTCCGAAAAAGACGCTTGATCTGCTAAAAGAGACAGTGAAGCAGCGTGTAAAGCCGCCGATTGTCGAGATAAAGGGGATTTTTACCATCAATCTCTATGAGTCCAATGGCGTTGAAAAGATAAAGGAGACCCTAAAAAAGGTGGGTTCAGCAAGCAAGGAAAACATCAAGATCACATACCTTGGAGCAGGGAAGTACGATCTCAAGATTACTGCCCCTGATTACAAGGAAGCAGAGGCGATAGTTAAGAAGGCTGTCGAGACTGTCGAAGGCTCTTTTAAAAAGCTTACTGGGTCAGTCAATTTCAAGAGGCTTGACTAGACCATGGCAAGGCATATATTGAAATGCACATCATGCGGATCTTATACAATGGAAGACAGGTGCACCTGCGGCAGTGCCGCGATTTCTCCCAAGCCGCCTAAGTACTCGCCTGATGACAAGTATGCAAAATACAGACGCAAGGTAAAAAAACAGGAGCTTATCAAGAAGGGGATATACTGAAGATATCTTTGCAAGGATATCTACTGATATCTACTGAAGAGTATATTGTATGAATCTCTGTTGTGGATATCTGCCTGCATGGATATCTATTTGTAAGGTGCAAGTATATCTGAGAAGGCCAAAGAAGAGAGCTAAAGCAGGTTTTTGCTAAGAACAATATAAACAATATATTTAGGAACAATAAAATATAAAAGTGAAAAAGGGGTTGCATTATTATGCCAAGATGGATATTTAAGAAAGTTGAAAAGAGGATGCCTGTCCTGAACAATCCTGTTTTAGTAGAAGGGCTTCCTGGCATAGGGAATGTAGGCAAGGTAGCTGCGGATTTTATGGTAGACAAGCTAAAGGCAAAAAAGCTCTATACTATAAACTCTTACTCTTTTCCTCATAGCGTCTTTGTCAATGCAGAAAACCTGATTGAAATCCCAACAATAGACATCTATTATAAAAGGCTCGGCGGAAAAAAGAGGGATATCCTGATTGTTGTAGGCGATGTCCAGCCTGTTGACGAGGAATCAACATATGAGTTCTGTGACCTTGTGCTGGATATTGTCGAAAAGATGAAAGTAAAAGAGGTCATAACACTCGGCGGGATAGGCCTTTCAGATGTCCCAAAAAAGCCAAAGGTCTACTGCACAGGCAATTCAAAGGAGCTTGTCAGCAGCTATGTGAAGGGTACAGGTGCTGACAACAAGATCTATGGTGTTGTTGGGCCTATTGTAGGAGTATCAGGCGTTCTTCTTGGCCTATCAAAACTGAGAAACATAGGTGCTGTATCACTTCTGGCAGAGACACTTGGCCATCCTTATTTCTTAGGTATATCAGGCGCAAAAGAGATACTTAAGGTCCTAAACAAGAAGCTCTTATTGGGGATTGACCTAAAAGAGATAGATAAGGAGATAAAGAGCCTTGAGGATGAGCTTATGAAACGCACAAAGGAACTAAGTGATGTTTCGAAAAGCACTGCACTTAAAAAGATTGAGGGCAAGTTCGGAAAGGATGTCACTTATATAGGCTAAAGGGCTAAAGCTATTTTGATCTTTTCCCTGTTTTTTCTTGTATCTCGCTTTTACTGTTTTTTCCTTATATCTTTGAACAACTTTAACAGTTTGTGCGATAAAAGATAAATTTATATAATCTACAGAATCATTAGATTTATATAATCATATAATTATAATCAGATGTTTATCTGTTTTATATAATATCATTAAGTTTATATATAATACAGTATATGCTGGAAATAATATACAGGAAATAATTTGTGAGTATAATCTATACTTTTGCAGTTTTGAGGGGGTGATTTAATGGTATTAGGCTGGCTTATTGGTTTAGGTGTAGCGTTCATAGTGCTATTCTTAAAAGTGATATATGAATATGACAGAGGGGTCTTGTTTACCCTTGGGAAATTTTCACGTATAGTCCAACCTGGGCTGAGGGTTGTGATACCCATAATACAGAAGATGGTTCGTGTTGATCTTAGGACAAGGGTAATAGATGTTCCTGATCAGGACTGCATAACAAAGGACAATGTTTCGGTGAATGTCAATGCTGTCCTGTATTTTAAGGTTTTGCATGCTGAAAAGGCAATTATTAAGGTAGAGCATTTTATGTATGCCTTAAGCCAGCTTGCCCAGACCACTATGAGGGATGTTGTCGGCGAGGTCTCGCTTGACGAGCTGCTTTCAAAAAGGGATCAGCTCTCAAACAGGATTCAGCAGCTTGTGGACCATGCGACTGATCCCTGGGGCATAAAGGTGCAAAGCGTGGACATCAAGCATATAGAGCTTCCTAAGTCGCTTAAGAGGACTATGGCAAAAGAGGCAGAAGCTGAAAGGGAAAGAAGAGCGGTTATTATAAAGGCAGAAGGAGAGGTCACTGCATCTGATAATGTTTCAAAAGCAGCTAGTATACTTACGTCTGCAAAGGGCGCTATGCATCTAAGGACCCTTCAGACACTGAATGATACCAGTTCAGACCCTACAAACACTATTGTATTTGCAGTCCCTCTTGAGGTTATCAATGCTGTAGAGGAATCTGGAAAAAAAGGTGGGTGGAAAAGATGATCAGCATGGTTTTGTTAGGGACATCATTTATAGTTTTTTTAGTTCTTGTCGTGTTTGTGCTTTTCTTTGGGTTTAAGATTGTCAATCATTATGAGAACGGTGTCAGGTTCACGCTTGGAAGGTATACAGGGGTCATGCAGCCTGGCCTTAGGTTTGTATTCCCGGTTATACAGACATGGGAGCGGGTTGACCTTAGGACCAAGGTCAAGGATGTTCCTGACCAGGATTGCATAACTAAGGACAATGTCTCTGTGAATGTCAATGCTGTATTGTATTATGCAGTAGTGGATGCTAATAAGGTCATACTTGAGGTAGAGCATTACCAGTATGTGATAAGCCAGCTTGCCCAGACCACTATGCGGGATGTTGTCGGCGAGGTCACACTTGACGAGCTGCTCTCCAAAAGGGATGATATATCAAAGCGGATCAAGAATCTTGTAGACAAGGCTACAGACCCATGGGGCATAAAGGTCGAATCAGTCGAGCTCAAGCATATCGAGCTTCCTGAAGAGATGAAAAGGGTCATGGCAAAGCAGGCAGAGGCAGAGCGGGAGAAGCGTGCAGTGATCATAAAGGCCTCTGGAGAGGTAACAGCTGCGGCAAACATGGCAAAAGCTGCCAACATGCTTGCAAAGACACCAGGCGCCTTGCATCTTAGGACCCTGCATAGCATCAATGACTTAAGCTCTGATAAGAGCAATACGATGATCTATGCCCTACCTGCTGAATTGCTGCGTATGATACAACGCATGGGAAACAAGTAAAATTTTTAAATTAGTTTACATTCTTTGTTTTTACTTTGTTTTTACTTTGTTTTTACTTTGTTTTTACTTTGTTTTTACTTTGTTTTTACTTTGTTTTTAAGACAGATTTAGACTTATTAAATCATTAAAACAGCTTAAAGCTGTTTGCGTTTGTGGGCTTTTAAAGCCTATATCTTCAACAAAGTGTGTGGGTGGGCAAATATCCTCAAATTATCTGAAAATGAAAAAAGTGTACTGAGCCTTCTTTTGATGAACGGAAGGATGACTGATTCAGAGATGGCAAGAAACCTTAACCTTTCTGTACCTGCAATCTCAAAGATCCGAAGCAAGCTTGAGAATAAGGGTGTAATAGAGGGCTACCAGCCGATTATCAACATGGAGTCTGTCGGAGTGAAATTCTTCACTATAGCACTTCTTAAGGCAAAGGAGAAGTGGTGGCAGGATTTCGGGCATGACAACAGCATGGAGTTTATGAGAAAAAGCGCGCATATGATGCTTTCTGTCAGGTGCAATGAAGAAGAGGTCGCTTACATAATCGTATACAGTTTCAGAGATGCACAGGAGGCAAGCGATTATTTTAACGAGGTCCAGGAAAAGTATTATGAATATCTTGAGATCAGGAGGCTGTATCAGTTCTCGATAAAGAATATGATCAAGAACTCGTATAGGGACATGATCCTGAAGGTGATCTCTGGAAACAACAAGATTGTTCCAATGTTCAAGCTGTTCAAGCAGTTGGTTGATGAAAAGAAAAAAAAGGATAAAAAAGGGGAAAAGGATACAAGGGATGTAAAAAAAGAAAAAGATATGCAGAAGCTCAGTTGAGCGCCCCTGTTTTTTTACTACCAACCCTCTGTTTTTAGACTGATTGGATTCATTTTTATTTCTCTACATCTTATTATTCCCTTTTCTTCTCTTCTCTATCTGTCTTCCTCTGCTCATTCTTCTATCTGAGACTATGTGTTCTGGAATTAGTTTAAAAACGAAACTTTTTTATATAATATGTTCATCAGCGAGTTATAAATATAAAAAAAATAAGGAGATGATTAAAATAATTAAACTATCAGACAATGAAAAAAAGGTATTGTCATTGTTGATTGAAAACGGAAGGAGCAGGGATTCAGATATTGCAAGGCAGTTGGGATTATCGATTCCTGCCATATCTAAGATAAGGGAAAAGCTTGAGAGGCAAGGTGTAATCAAGGGATATTCACCTAAGATTGATTTTGAGTTGATAGGGTTGACATACCTCTCTGTAGTGACCATGAAGGTCACAAATGAATGGTGGGACCTTGTCGGTGTCAAGAACAGCAATGATTACATGAATGAGAATCCTCATATAATAATGTCTCTTCGGAACAATGAGGCAGATATGACATATCTGCAGATATATGCTTTTAAGAATGCGGATGATGCAAGCAAGTATTTCAATTTTCTGCAGGAGAAATATTATAAGTACATAACTATCAAGAAGATATACTCTTTTTCGATAAATAACCTCTGCAAGTATTCATTCAACAGCCTGTTGAAGGACATAATCTACGATAAGGATACTGCATTGCCGAATTGGGAGCTCTTTAAAAAGATCGTTGAAGGTGGAAAGAAGAGCATGAGAAAGTATACGCTGTGATGTTTGTGGCACTCTTTTTACAAAAAGCTAAGAAGGCAGATAAAAAATAAGAAAAATAATAAAAGATAAAAAGTCAGTTTGACCTACTTTTTCTTCTCTTTTTCTCCTTTAAGGAACCTTACTGCGCCAACAAGAAGAGTCATTGCATCGCCGATCTCCTTTATCTCGTCGTTTGACTTGATTTTTGGAAGTTCTGTTTCAAGCTTCCCGTCTGCAATCTTGTTTCCGGCAATAGTCAATTCCTTAAGTGGTGTAGTTATGCTCTTTGCAAAGAGGAATGCTGCAATGATAACAAGTACAAGCATGATAAAGACAAAGAATTTTGTCTTGTTTTGCACAGCTTTTGTCACAGTGTCTATGCTTGTTATCATCTGGGATACTCCTGTGTTGATCTTTGCCTGAGTCTCGATTACTGGCTCAGAGAACTCGTCGATATAGGTTGTTGCTGCAACTCCAAGAGTATATCCGTCCGCAGTCTTCACGTTCGTGACTGCGATGTACATGTATTTCTCTTTGATTGATCCGTCTTCTTCTGCCCAGTTGTAATAGCCTTCTGCAGGATTGCCGCCGACATTTTTCTCGATTATGGCGTAGAATTCCGGAAGCTTTTCCTTGAGGTTGTGCAGGTCCATATTTACTGTCTTTTCGCTTGCATGGAACCTGTTTATGAGTGTTTCACTCTCATGGACAGCAGTGTACCCTGTTTTTCCGACAGGCTGTACTGCCAATGCCTTGAAATAACTATCTTCCTGTAGTTCTGCAACAGTCATGTCTGGGTTTTCCCTTATGTAGATCTCAAGCTCCTTTGCTACCTGTTCACCTGTCTGCTTGATTATCTGTTGGCCTAATGACTTAAGCGCAACTGTTGCATCACCAACTGCAACATCTCCTATTGACTGGACATTGTTTACTGATGTCTGGCCCATATCTTTTATGTCATTGTATGTCATATATCCTAGAATGCCTAATGGAACAATTGTCAGAATAAGCATCAATGACAGGAGTTTCGTTAAAATTGTTGTTTTCATTTTTTCACCTCTTTATACATTATATCTGCTATATAACCTCATATATTATCAAAAAGCATTGCCTTTTCTGGACCTAAAAAAGAGGCTACCTTGGTCTTGCATTTCTCTACAACCTCATCTTCAGTCATACTGTCAACCATGTTTGCAGTAGCTGGTCCGAAAAATTTTGACATCAAAGCTTTGCATTTCTCTTTTTTTGACAAAAGTAATCACCTCAAAGTCTCTTTTTTTGCTTATTTTTTCGATTTATTTTAGCTCTTAAAAAATTGATATTTAAATTTTTCTATTCTCAAAACTAAAATTTTTGTATACGATAAACTATTTTTGTTGTTTAACAAAAACAGTTCAACCAAGATGAATCGTTTTTTGAACTTTATTAACAAAAACAATTCTTTTTGTTAAATAATTAAATAGAAAGCTTTAAAAGCTATAGGGATGCACATAAACCAATGGAGAATAAGCAAGTGATTTTAGTAAGGCAGGACCTGAAGTTGCCAAAGGGAAAGATGGCTGCACAGGTTGCCCATGCATCTGTTGAGGCAGTTTTGAAATCTGATAAGCATAAGGTGTCAGAGTGGAGGCAGCTTGGCAGCAAGAAGGTCGTGCTGAAGGTTTCTGATGAAAAAGAGCTCTACTGCTATAACCAGATTGCAAAGGATAACGGGCTAAAGACCTCTGTTATTACAGATGCTGGAAAGACAGTGATTGCACCGGGGACAGTCACTTGTTGTGCAATAGGGCCAGATTCAGAGGAGCGTATCGATGCAGTGACTGGAAAACTTCCGATGATATAATATCTTCTGCTTATATGCTAACTTCTGCTTATATGATGGCTTCTGGTGATATGGCAGAGAAAAGAGAGGAAGTAAGGAGGAAGTAAGGAGGAAGTAAGGAGGAAGTAAGGAGGAAGTAAGGAGGAAGT
>JAFGRM010000102.1 GCA_016935125.1 Candidatus Woesearchaeota archaeon | reverse complement strand
GGCAGAAGTGCTAAGAACAATAATAAACGGTCAATGTCAGGAACTTGGAATAGATAATCTTGCATTAGAAATAATGCCAGACCATCTGCATCTATTTGTAGGATGTAAGCCTACAATCACACCATGTAAAGTAATTAATAAGCTGAAAGGAAATACAAGTATTCAGCTTAGGCGTGTCTTTCCTGACATTAGATACTTAGGTTATAAACAGCACTTCGGCAAAGGATTTAAGGCTCTTTGGGCAAGAGGTTACTATTGTGGTTCTGCTGGTCATGTATCACAAGAGCAGGTTAAAAGATACATCTTAGAACAACAGGGAAAAGATGTCTTTGAGTACGATATATTTAACTGTCCAAAAGAATTGAAAGGACAATTAAAAATAGGTGATTTCAGTGGGTAAAAAGATAAGATGGTATCACTGGCTAAATCCTTTTTTTTATATTGAGATGATAGTTTTAGCACATCTACAAAGGGCAGTGTCTAGTCTTTGTTATAATGTTATGGAAGAAGTAAAAGATAAAATCATCAAGGGAAAAATAAAGTGACAAAGAAAAAAAGTGTAATTCAAACATTAAAAGAACTTGAAATTATGATGCATATTGGTAATGAGGTAATAGAACAATTAAAGAAAGCCAATCCAAATATAAATATTGGAAAACCATATAGTGGAAAGTATTTACCTTTTATCCTAGAATATGTAAATCTGTTTATTGTCCCTGATGTAAAATATGCTATCAAAAGCTTAGATGATAAAGAATTAAAGTCTGAGTTATGGTTAGAGGTTTCTTATATTGAATCTTTTTGTAGGTGGTTAGATGAAGAGAAAAATATAATTCCTGTTGGAGGTAAAAAATATGGCAAAGAAAGAAAAAACTCTAAGAAAGTATAACAATATCTGGAAAGCTACTGTTAGAGTTCCAGATATGGCAACAGCCAACACTAAAACATTTAGGTCAAAGAAGAAAGCTAAAGAATGGTTAGACAGATGGTAAAACCTCGTTAAGCTTTGACTTTAGGATTCCAATAAGCTCAGGTTGATTATAATGGTAAACATCAGGAACATCAAGGGAAAGTATGCGTTTAAGCATATATTGCTTAGGAAATCTATTAGCTATCTCGCTACGCTGAGCTTCTTCCATAACTATAATAGTATCAGCCCAAGAGATTTGTTTTTCAGTAACGGGTTTAGTGTTGTAAAGACCTGCGGATTTAGTCTTAAATCTTTCTTTAAAGATTTCCTCAGCAGTTTTGCTTCGGTTTTCGTTTTGATTGCAGATAAACAACACATTCATAGTAAAATCAATAATTGCTACTTAAATATAAAGTTTCCTCTTGCACAACTAATAGAAGGAGGTAACGGGCTTCCTCCCACAGATAAATCTGTGGGTATCCGCCCTATGATTTTATGAGATCTCTCATAAAAGAGTTCGTGATAAGATTATAATATAAATCTTTTCTTTATCTTATTATTTATCTTTTCTTTATCTCTTATCTATATTTTCTTTGTCTCTTATCTACCTCTTCTCTATCTTTTATCTACTCTTATCGATCTCTTCTCTATGTCTCCTTTATAATGCCGCCAACCTTATAATGCCACGAACCTTATAGCCGCCAACCTCTCTTCATGAAGCGGCTTATCTTTAGGCATTCTTCCTTATGTCTTCAATGATCTTCTGCGCAGCCTTGATCCCGGATTCAAGTGCAGAGTTCATGTTCCTTATCTTTGGATAACTGACTGCAACCCCTGCGTTATAGAGGCCTTTCACAGGCGACCTGTAATCTGGCATATGCAGGTGGTAATACTTATCGTATATCGGCGAAGCATACCTCTCCCTAAAGACCCTGCTCCATAGGATCTCTGTGCCAGGAAAATATCTCTTGACTACAGAGAGATACTCTTTTTTTATAACATCATCCTTAAGCACCAGGTCTTCTGCTGAATTGCCATATCTCAGCGCCCACATGATCTTATCCTTATAGCCATCAAAGAGCCATGAATGCTGCATTATGACGTGTATCCTCTCCTCTAAAAGATTGAACCAATAGTAGTCAGAGAGTAGCTTTTTTGCGCCAAACACCACTGTTACAGCAGGACAGTACCTTATCTTTGACAGCTGTTCCCTGTAATCCTTTGGAAGGCCTGCAGATAGCTTCAAAAACTCAGGCAGGGGGATGGTATTTAGGACAATATCATAGTCAAGCTCTTTTCTCTTTTTGTCATGCAAAAGAGAGATGCGCTTTTTCTTCAGGTCGATTTCAGCGATCTGTGATGACTTCATGATCCTGCACCCTCTTCTTACAATGGTCTGCTCAAGCCTGTCAATCATAAGCTGCAGCCCGTCCTGCGGATATCCAAACCTGCCTATGACTTCACCAGCCTTTAGCCTGTGTGCAAACTGCCTTGCAGAGATATCCTCTAAGGGGATTCCGAACTTGTTTCTTGCCTGAAGATAGGAGAAAAGCTTGTCAGTGACCTCTTTTCCTACCTTCTCATAAAGCCACCCCTTTGCATCTTTCCTTTTATCAATGTTTCCTGGCTTGAGAAAAAAGAGAACATAAGCACCAAAGAGCCCGTATCTTATCCTTGCATAAAGGCTCAGATATCTGAACCCAAGAAGAGACAGCGGGTTTGTGAAATTACAGAGCTTTTCTTTTACCAGTATGCACATCCTGTTCCTTTTCCAGACCATATTTTCTGCAAGGCCAAACCTCCTGAGAAACTTAAGTGTCAATGAATCATGTGAAAATATATGATGGTAATGCACAGGGATCTCCCTGCCGTCATGCACAAAGCTTGAGGCAAGGCCGCCAAGCCTGCTGCTCTTTTCAATGATAGTTACATCATGCCCAGAAAGCATAAGCCTGTCAGCTGCAGCAAGGCCAGAAAGCCCACCACCCAGGACAACTACCTTTTTCCTTTCAACCACCTTTTTCCTTTCCATCTTCTTCTTTTTTCCTGCTCTTCTTTCTTTCTTCTTTATCCCTTGTTTTTCCTTTTTATTCTCCCTTTCATGATTCATTTCCCTTTTGTCTTCCTTCACTGCTTTTCTTGGCATTTTGTCTCCCTTCGCTGCTTTTCTTGGCAAGATGAGCACCTTTTAATAAACATTCTAGCATCATATCTCAATCTTACAACATCACAATATCTCAATCTTACAACATCACAATATCTCAATCCTATAACATTAATAACATCATAATCTCAATTTTCTAACATAACAATCTCAACCTTCTAGCATCATTTTCCAATAATATCCCTAAACTCTTCGGCATAAAGAGGATAGTGATCGACAATATCTCTTGCATACCTCTTTCCTTTTAGGTTATACCAACAGAATGGATTACATATAGAGCATCTCGATACGAGCCATGCAGTAATCCTGGACATTTTAGCTTTTAAGAGCAGATAACTGATTAATGGGATCTTCTGGATCTTCTGCATGAGCACATCAACACAGGCAACAGGCTTAGATACTTTTGCAGGGAGAAATCTTGCTTTAGGCAGTGTTGCTCCCTTTGTAAGATAATCCCTGGTTCCTATGCCTATCTTTTCAGATTCTATTATATGCCCTATCTTCTTTGGGTCAAGACCCATCATCTCTGAAACAGCTGTATCAAGCGCGACCCTGTCGCTGCTTGCAATAATCATGTTCATTACCCTGGGCTTTCCTGCTCTTGGCCCGTTGCCCTCAAGGCATACTGTGGCATCTGCAACAACAAAGTCAACCTTGACAGCCTTGTTTATCTCAGCAATGAAGATATCATCCATAAGACCATAGCAGTTATGAAATAACCCTGATATCCTGCCAATGCAGCTTTCTTGGTTCTTAAGTGCGCATGCCATGCCTGTCAGCTTATGCGTCTTTACAACAGGCACGCTGATTATCGAATCAGCCTCTGCAATGACTCTTGGCATATGCAACTCATGAACCCTTCTTCCCTTAAGATCAAGCTTTACAGCAGGCTGTCTTGAAAGGTTCAAAAGCCCAACCCCTTGTTCACTGCATAGCCGGTCTATGCCCCAATCCCTGAAGCTTTTTTCCAGCTGGCCTTGGCAAGAGGGGTCAGCGTCACCCACTGTTATCTTTGCATATGGCATCGCCTGCCTGACAACCCTTATGACAGATTCAAGAACCCATGGCGAGGTGCACAGGCCTGGAACAACCTGACTGGACATGTAGTCTGGCTTTATGAATATCTTTCCAGAGCTTACATGCTTTTTCCATTCTGCAAGCTCCATTGCCTTTTTTATTTTCATGAATAACTCATGCTTGAATTCCCTGGTTATCTTTGTTATTATTATCTCTGAAGCCAACTAAAACACCTGAACCAGCACACTTTATCTTTTATCTTGTAGCAGAATCTTATCTTGTAGCAGAATAGAACTGCACCTCACCAAAGGTAAACCCGTAATTCTTCTCAAAGACCACAGGGACAGTCTCAAAATCAGACACATTGAAGCTTCCCCCTTTCTTAAGCATGATATAATAAGGCAGGGGTGTCTGGCCTGTAATGATCGCCCCTATCTGCTCTATCCTGTAATTATTCTCAATATACTCCCACACTCTGCTGTATTTTTCATCCTGCTTTAGGTATTGCATAGTTGCCCAGGCGTTCCTTGTGCCCTGGACAGTGTTCATGCCATACAAAAAGACCCATCTGAAATTCTTCTCATCCTCCAGCCTCTTGAACTTGTCAAGGTCCTGTGGAAGCCAGCAGCCGTAGCGCTTTGCATACCAAAGCATAGATATTGTCTGGCCAGAGGGGTCTGGGCCCATGAACACCCTTTCAGCAGGCTCTGATACAGTATTCAGGAACTCGCCTGCAACATCATTGCCGATAAACTGCGTATCAAACTGCCTGTCTATCGATATGCGGACGTTTCCCCAGTTCAGCGCAACTACCAGAACTGCAAGCAGCAAGACAAAAGAGAGCCTTATTATCCCCTTATACCCTTTTTTCCCTGAGAATGCAACAGCGAGATCGCCTGCAATAGAACCTGCAACATATATAAGATATGCAACAGATATCACAACCAATGGAAGGAGCGGGCTCTGATAATAGTTATGCCTTGATATGAAGCCAGGCACGATCGTAAAGTAAGCAAGGACTGCAAGAAAATATCCCAAGAGATACTTCCCTATCATTGTCCTGTATTTGAGTGCTGCCAGAACAAGCCCTATTACGCATAACCATGCAAAAAGCCATGTGAAGTTATCACTGATAAAATTTGTCAGTGCAGGCCACGCAGCTGTCCAGTAATCTGCTGAATAACCTTTCATGAACTCCATGAAGAACTCAACCTGGGCAGTGCCTGCAGGATCTGGCATTATCAGCTTCTGCAGCTCCCGCCAGATGAATGCTGTTGATATCCCCACTGCACCGACCACTATCTCAAAGACATATCTTTTCAGCTTCATCAATATGTCCTTGTATGGTATTATGAATATGAACGGGATAAGCCCCATTATGTTTGTCAGCTTAAGGTTAAAGCTGATCGCAAGAAAGACTGTAAACCAGATAAAATCCTTCCTGCTGCGGCCATTTATCCACCTATAGAAGAATATTGAATAGAGCAGCATGAATGTAACACCAGGTATGTCTGGCTGGATATTTCTTCCGAAAAAGACGCCTATGGGCATTATTGCCATAAGCAATGCTGAAACCAGCCCAAGCTCTTTTTTCTTTGTCAACAGGTTTACAAATATGTAAACAAGAACAATGTTTGCAAGGGATAACAATACCATAAGAAGCCTTGGCCAAAGCAGGCTGTCACCAAACACCTTCCAAAACAAGAGGATGCTCCATGCTATCAGAGGAAGCATGTCTGGCTGGTAATTGTTGTCCTTGTCCCCAAAATAAAACATAGAAAGCTTAAACAATCCCTCTCCCTGGTCCATGTGATATGCCTGCATGAGGTATATGTTCTCTTTCATATTATGGTATCCAATTGATGGATAGTCAATATGATATGCCCTAAGGTTAAAGCCCACAATAAGAAGGATTATGATAATCGCCCATGGCCAGTATCTCATGATAATAGCCTTTTTTGACTGTGTGCTGGCTTTTTTTGACAGGCTGTCCATGCTAAAGCCTTTTTTCCTGCCAGTCTCATGCTCGCCAGTCTCATGCTCTTTTGACCCATCCTGCGCTGTATTATTATCCTGCCTTGTACTGTCATCATGCATAGTACTGCCATCCTGCGCTGTCACATTGCCATGAGTAGTCCTATTATCCTGCGCAGCCCCACTATCCTGCACTGCTGCACCCTGATCTGACACCGTGCTCCTGTCCTGCGCCCCTAATCCATCTGCTTCAGAAACACTCTTAGAAACAGTCTTGCTCTTTTCTTTGTGCTTAGTGTGCTTTTTTAGTGCCATGGTGCTCATCATGCCTGATACTATCTCTGGTACTCATCATGCCCCATCATGCCTGATACCCTGTCAGATCTCAGATACCCTGTCAGATCTCAGATACCCTGTCAGATCACAGATATCCTGTCAGATCCCAGGTACTCTGTTAGATATTATTGCCAGATATCTCATTCTGGTTCATTCATTCTAAAAATCCCCTCTTACTGCATCAGATACTTGCATCACTCTGTCTGGTATTCTATGCCAGTTATAACTATGTCTTCTCCTGTGTTATCCCTTGATGGGATTGCGCATCCTGTAAGGCCTGAAAGCTCATCTACAGAGAGCCAGCCAAGATAGCTCTTGCCATCTATCCTCCATGTTGGGTATGCTGTGATATTATCTGATTCGCATCTCTCCTTTTCAGCAGTGCAGTCAACATAAGGTATCTCTTCAGAGTCTCCAAGGACAAACCTCTGTTGTGGGCAATGCCCGCAGTTCACGCTTCCATAGAACAGTGCGCCATAATCAGCAATGCATCGTGAGAACTCATCTGCCTGGTTGCCTGACAATGTTATCTCGACATTGCTATCAGCGCTATCCGCCTCTGCTGATGATTCAGATCCAGATGATCCATCTGCTGATGATCCATCTGCTGCAGAATCAGATCCATCTGCAGGCTCTTTTGTGCTATCTTCTGCCTGTTCGCCTGACCCATCCTGAGCTGACCCATCCTGAGCTGACCCTTCCTGAGCCAGATCACCACTGCTGTCTGCCCCGCTGTCTGCCTCATCATCCTGGGATGTACTGTCTGTACCTTCCCAGTCAACCTTCCAGACAATTATCTTCTGGCCTGTTATATCAGTCACCTTATGGAAGACCTTGAAATGCTCAAGCCCTCCATCTATATTCTCATAATAAAAGAGCCTTGTGAAGATGCTTCCTGTCAACTCTGCATCCATCATGACTGACTTAAACCCTGAACCAACTGGATAGACTGCAAAACCCACTGGCCTGCCATTAGGAAGGGTTGCAGCATCGCTGCTGTATCTCTTTGCCTTGAACTCACCATCCTTTGAGATATAGGCAAGAGCGCCAGGGTTCTGCTCTTTTAGAGGGTCTACCACATTTCCAGAGCTTGTCCTTACCTCTGTCGTGAACCTGACACTGTCATCAAGAAGATTGATTAAGGTATTGTAGACAAAGACAACAACAACACCGCTCTGGTCTCTTGCGCTAAAGGAGTTGATGCAGCTAATGCTCTCATTTTCAACCTGGCAGCTCCCTTCACTCACATACGAGGGCCATGTTGATATCCACTGGTCAGGATCCGCAGACCTGATCTCGTTGTATAACCTTTCAGCCTCTGTTGAATTCTTTCCGAAGATTTCAGTCAATATCCTTGTCCCTTCTGCCTCTTTCTTATTATAGACCATGTTGTACATCGAGGCCCGCTCAAAATCCCACGAGCCGAAATGCGCCCAGACACCTGATTTTCCTACCATGTCCTGGCTTGTTATAAAATAGTCCTCAGGAGCCTTGCAATGGGTAAGCTCCAGAACATCTGATGCAACAGAATCCGGCACGCCGTCTGCAACAAGGATTGACCTTGCAAGATCTGGGTCATGCACTGGTATGATCTCTTTTAGCTCGTTAATGCTCTTTAGGCTGTCATTATTGTATCTATTGAGCACATCAAAACCATAGTTGTTCCCGCAATCAAGATATCTGAGTATGCCAACTGACTCATCCTGGTCCCATGTAAGCATAAGCTTCCCAAGCCAGTGTGCAGCAGGATTGTTCTGCCTTCCTCCATCAAGTGTCACTGCCCGCTCTCCTATAGCTGCGAACCAGTGGCCAAAGTCCCACCATGAGTTTATTATAGCATCAGGCGATGCCTGCTCTGATATCTTTGTTAGGGTGCCATACCACTGGTCGTTCATGCTCGGCACCTCATTTTTTGCCTGGGCATAACCCTGCTGGAATGCATTTACAGGAAGGAAAAGGACTATCAGCAATAGCATACCTATGACAGTTGCAGTAAGCATCCTGTTTATATTTAGCTCCTTACTGATCCAGTCTGACAGGTGCCTCTGCACAACCCCTGCAGTGACCCCTGCTGCAATAGCGAATGCAGGCACAAGCAGCATGATGAACCTGACGCCCTTGCTGCTTGCATAGATAGTCACTGCAAACCATGATACCAAAAGCAATGATGCAAAGATGTTTGTCGATTCACCTTTATAGATATCGTAAAGTATGTATGCGACAACAGGCAATGACAACAGGATCGCGTATGTAAGATGCTCAGAATTGAACCTGCTCCAGTTGCCTAACAATATAAGGTACCAGACAGCGCTTGATGATATGAACACTATATTTCTTGTCCTGTTGCCTTTAAAGCTCAGCAATGAAAACAAGAGCCCAAGGAATGAGACGAACAAGAGCACCTTGTTTACAGTTATTGTCGTGCTTCCTATGCTGATCTGAGAGAGGGTCATGCCAAGGTTTGCCGGATTAAGCTCTGCAACAGTGGTAAACACGTTTGGCCAGACCTTTGTCACACCGACAAGCTTTATCTCAGTTGAGACCTTTGTCGCACTGATAAAGCCTATAAACCTTGAAAACCCTGAGATAAGAGTTATGAATATCCCTGATGATATGAAGAAAACAGCCGCTGCAACAGAGCCTGCCTTCAACCGGCTGTTGTTTAAGACATCCCATCTCTTGGACAAGAGCTTTTTCCAGTTGACAGCGATCAAGAACCCAATGTATCCTATAGCTGATACAAGGATGAAATCAAACACAAAGAACCATCCACCCCATGAAAAGCTGTATAGGCCAACAAAGAGCCCGCCTATAGCTGCCATTACCGAAGACCTTTTCCAGTCCTTTGAATAAAAGGCCTCAATAAGGAAGAGTGCAATCACCAACGGGAACAGTACGTTATACGCATCAGTATCAGAAAAACCGCCTGCAGTCCTGTTCACAAAAGCAGGATGTATTGCTACAATCAGGCTTGTAAAAAGCCCGCCGAAATTTCCAGCGATCCTCCTGCCTATAAAAAAGGCAGGTATTATTGAAAGCGCTGCGATTATAACAGGCACATAGAACACCGCCATCATGATATCGGCATTGCTGTTGAAGAGATGAAGAACCCTGTATGTCCATGCATTAACAAGAACATGCAGGTTTGATACCTTTTTAGTGCTGCAGCTCCTAAGCTCGAGCGGCTCTCCGGCCTTTACCATCATATCACAGTATTTCCCATCCTCATCCATAAACTCCTGCTCATACCCATGGTCTATGTAATTCTTTGTCAGCCTGTAATAATAATAAGGGTCTATTGCAAGGAGATATGTATGGCCAGTGTCATCCTTCTGGAACGCGTCCTTGAAATACTGGGACTGCTGCTCTACAAAAGCATCGAGCTCTATCTGCTGGCTGTTTAAGGTTATCACGCCAGAACCGACCAACTTTGTAAACTCCTCATTGACAAGCTCATTTTTTGTAGTGTCAGGAAGGTTAGGGTATTGCCTGTTTATCTCTGATGCGATATTGGACCGAATCATGCTGTTTATGGTGTTCAACGCCCAGTCATCTGTCTGAGGGAGATATGCGGGCTGGACCCTTAAAAAAACAGCAAGAAAGATAGGTATCAGAAGCAGGACAAATGGAAGGCATTTTTTTGCATATACTGAAGCCTTGGAAAGGTCAAACTCCAGCTCCTGGGAGCTCTCTTCAGTGCCCTGGCTTGATGCTGATTCCTCAGCATCAGAGCTGTATGCCTTTTTATGGCTGCTCTTCTTGTCATGCCTGAATCTTCTGAATATGCCTGTGATCTTTTTCAGGTCAAACCCGATATCCTGCTCTTCGTCAGTCTTATCCTTATCGTGTATCCTGCCGCTCTTCTGAACATCATTGTCATCGGCATTGTTGCCGCTGTATCTAGATGATTTGCTTTTTTTCCTTCCCAATTTGAATAACCCCTCAAAGTTCTTGAGGTTGAAATAAACAAGTCATTTATAAATATTTTGCAGTTGGATGTTCATATAACAGTTGAGCATAAAGGTTATTTTGTAACAGTTGAGCATGACAAAAAAAACCATATAAAACCATATACCATATAAAACCATATACCACATAAAACCATATAAAAAGTCAGCTAATACAACTGGTCTAAACAGCTCAAATGGCTTTTAAAGCATAACGCAACAGCCCTGGCTCCTTTAGAACAAGAGCAAAAATGAGCTTATAGGGATTATCCCTGTCATATCTACTAAAAATGCCATCCATCCGGCCTTGCGACAGCATTGTGAACAGCTTATTATAGTCTTTCTGGGAAAACCTGTCAAGGGCCTTTCTTAAAAAGAGATGAAGCCATAGCTCTTTTCCTATCCTCTTTTTCCATGCACTTTGATAATCCATCCTGCCGCTTGCTATGCTCAAAGAGAGGGTCTCTGCTGCTGCAAGCCCTGGCACTATCCCGCCGCCTGTTGTAGCCTTGAGCTGGGCTGCTGCATCACCCAGGATGTAAATGTTATCCTTCTGTGTCCGAAGATAAGGGTCATATACAGGTATCAGGCCGCCCTGCATAGCTGCAATTGATGCCTTTGTCAGCCTCAGTTGTTTGAACAACGCATCAAACCCCATATTAGGGTTGCCTTTGCATGCAAGGCCTATCCTTGCAACCCTTCTGCTCTCAGGCACAAGCCAGCCAAAAAACCCTGGGAAATCATCGCTGAAAAATACATCATAACAATCATCATCAAACCTGCCCTTAACAATAGCCTGCTTTGATGCAAGGAAACTGAGCTTTCTCTTGTCAATATGCATCCTTGTCATGCTCATTGGCCCGTCTGCGCCGATGACTGCGCTTGAGAGATAGGGCTTATCCTTTGCTATGACAGCAAGCCTGTTATTTTTCCTGAGTATCCCATTGACGCGTGTATTCTTAACTATCGAAACACCCTCAGATAGTGCAAGATCAGCTATGTGCCTGTCAAACCCTGCCCTGTCAAGAACAATGTCATCAACCCTCAGCTCGACTGTGTCCCTAGCCATGCCATTGCCAAGTACATGTGCCCTTACCCTGTTTATCCTGTTCACTATGACTGATCCAGGAACCCTGATCAGGGCATCTATTGCGCGCGTCACTATGCCTGTGCACTGCACAGGCTCCCCTATCCTCTTATGCTCTTCAAAAACAGTGGATCTTATGCCCTTTTTTGCAAGATTATATGCACAAAAAAGGCCAGCAGGCCCGCCCCCTATGACAGATATCATAGCCAGTGCTTCATATTATCAGATATTTAAGGTTTATGAAATGCATGGACCAATCAGAATGCTCAACAATAGCAAATCAAAAAATATATATATCTGTTAGATATACCCGTTGTTACTAATAAGTGGGTTCATTTATTGCAGACAGGTAATCTGGGGGCAGAGTAATTAGACATGACAGGATATAGCCCTTTAAGCCATGCAATAAATGCTGATAAGAAAACAGGCAAAAAGATAACAAAAATAGTTCACATAAATCACTAAATCACACATCATCAAGCTCAAAACCTTACATCCATTTTGAAGCGAATTGCTATAATTTGTTTCGAATAAACACACCATATTTCAATCAATACTGATTGAAGATCATGCAAAAACTGAAAAAGATATTGCAGGAAAATATGGTGCTTGGAGCAGTGATGGAACACCAGAAAACTGATACAGCCAACAGCTGATCAGAAGCTTCGGCGTACCATGCTCTGCAGGGGGTTTTCCAAGGCTGTTGTTTGGGTTTTCCATGACGACAGATAAAGAAAATCACTATCATTTTGATAGTGTTAGCTATCTTCTAAAAATATAGGTTTTTCCAGTGGTCTATCTGCCAGTTTTAGGGGTATTCCACTGACAATATAATTCTAAAAATAATTTTGAAAGGAGGTGAAAAGAAATGGGTGAAGTTAGGGATGTTAAGGAGGAAAAAAAAGAGGGCGTTGTTGATATTGGCAAGCTCAAGAAAATAATCGAGTCAAATCCTCAAATTGAGGATTTTGAATTGATTAATAATTTGGGCTACAGCCAAGATCAGATAAATGAGGTTCGAGACAAGCTCCAGGCTGACAGGATTCAG
>JAFGRM010000010.1 GCA_016935125.1 Candidatus Woesearchaeota archaeon | reverse complement strand
TTAAGAATAATAATATTTATTAATTCCATCCTTTCTCCAGGGTTTGCTATATTTATGTTGAAGTATGTTGTTGAAGCTAAATTACATAGCGGATTGATCAAATATCATGAGCACCAAATATCATGAGCACCAAGATGGAATGTCCATACTACTACGGGATTAACAGGGGAGAATTTGCTTTAGTGGCATGCAGGAACGGCCAGAAGACAGCTAATATCATCAAGAGCCATCTTGAGGATATCTGTAAAGAGAGAGAAGAGCTGATAAATGGCATGGACCAAGATAAACTCTTATCCCATCCTGGCTATGATTATTTTATGAGACAGCTCCAGTTTATCAACCATGTCAACAGAAATAATGGGGTAAAGGTAATAGAGACAGAGATCAAGGATTTTAAGGATGGTGAGGTAAAACCTAAACTGGTCAATTCCATAGCTGGCAAGGATGTTTATATTGTTCAGAATTCGCTAGATCCAAGACATCCTTCTGAAACTGACCATAATATTGTTGAATTGATGTTAATGCTTAATACAGTAAAAAGCGCTGGTGCTGGCAATACATCTGTTATCATGCCTTACATGAGCTATTCTAAACAGGATAGGAGAACAGGCAGAGAGCCTGACTCTGCTATGGCCATCCTCAAGGTTATACAAACAATGGGTGCACAGAGATTTTTTTCAATGGATCTTCATGCACCGGCAATAACAGGGTTTTCTGATCCAAACAAGATGATAATTAACAATCTGTATGCTTCTTCAATACTGATGAATTATTTTGAAGATAAGGGTCTTGATATGTGGGTTGCCCCAGATACAGGGGCTGGTAAGATGGTACGGCATTTTACAAAAGTAACAGGTCTTCCGATGGCATTAGGATATAAGTACAGAAGTCCTGATTCTTCCCATGAGGTAGAGGAGCAGGAGCTTCTTGGTTATGTTGAAGGAATGCGGGTAGGGATAATCGATGACCAGTCTGCAGGAAGCACTACACTAATAGGCATGGCAAAAAAGTGTAAGGAAAACGGAGCAACATATATTGTAGGAGGGGTTTCTCATGGCTTGTTGCTCGATGATGCAGAATTCAAGTATAGGAAGGCTGTAAAAGAGGGAGTACTCGATGAACTTGTCATAACAAATACGCTTATTCAGCCTGATGAGTTTATCAACAACAACCCTTATCTTAAGGTTCTGGATGCACTAAAGTTTTTTGCAGAAGCTATCTTTGAGACTCATGTCTCTGGAAGCATAAGCAGGCTTTACCAGCCTACATTAAGAAAGTCGATGTTTGGTGAGAACCATAAGATTTAGTTGATCTTTTTGTTGCTTCTGTGCTTTTGCTCAACTAACATATCCTTGTTCTTTGTCAGGTAGGATTGATGATTAAAATTAAGCTTTGATTAATGATTAAGGTTGTAGGAGGTCAATAATCCTCCAGATTCTTCTGGCCTTTTCTTTTGTTCGGGCTTGCCTTTTCAACTTTCTGGCCAAGCTGCTCTTTTATGCCTTCAGCAGTCCTAGCTCCGATCAGTGTCCTTAATGTTGTGATGTCAGCCTTTTTTACAGCAGATATGTCCTTTAGCCCGTTCTTGTAGAGCTTTCTTGCTCTTGCCCTGCCGATATTCTTTAGCTTGAGAAGTGCAAGCAGCTCTTCTTTTACACCGTACTTTAGCCTTGTTCGTATCTTTGCAAGCTCTTTTGAGACCTCTTTGTACCCGAGGATCTTTGCAAGCTCTATTGATGAGTATGTAAGCCAGTCGGCGATGTCGAGCTTTGCCTTAAGCTCGCCTGGCCTGATATCGTATTCTTCGAGCAGGACATCCTCTGTCTTCTCATTGGTCCAGTCCTCAAACAGCATTGCTGTCTTGACAGAATTCAGGAACTCGTCGTAGTCAATGTCAAATGCAGTTGGCTTGGTGGTGATGATACAGTCCTCATAGTTAGCAAACCTCTCCATGATATCATCATATTCCTTTGCTTTTACCCTGAGAAGTGGCCTTAACTCAAGCGTGTATGCGATCATCTGCAGGAACGAGTATGGGACTAGAGTGCTGTTTTTTAGTATGATGTCTGCTTTTTTCTCTGCATTTATCAGGCTATAGGCAGTGAGCGGGTCAAGGTATAGCTCAGAAACCCTTTTTCCGATCTGTGTTGCCTTGTATTTCTCTTTGTTATCTTCTTTATTTATCTGATGGGCGTCAATGAAATCAGCTTCAGAAGAGTCATATGCACAGCCTTTTTTGCCTTTCTGAATTATGAACCCGAAATCTGAGAGGAGCATAAGCATCTTGTCTATTACTGCTTCGAGACGCTCTAAGTTCCCATACTGGTGGGCCCAGAAGGTCTGCTGGAAAAAATCAATGATCTCGTCTTTTGTCCTGACAAAATCTCCTGCAATAAGCGACAGCAGGTAGAACCTGAGCGCAGGCTCAGCTGCAAGCTTTGAGTATATCTCTTCGGGCTCGCCTTTGATGTACTTTTTCCAGATCCTGGCTTTCTCCTGCTCGGTCTTGGCAACAGCGATCGCTTCTCCAAAACTGTCAAACTTTGGCCTGCCTGCTCTTCCTGCCATCTGGAGGTATTCAAGGACAGGGATGAACTGGAGCCCGGTTGGCGTGAACCTGCGAAGGTCTTTTAGTATGGTTCTAAATGCCGGAAGGTCTACTCCTGCAGCAAGTGTCGGTGTTGCTGCTATGATCTTTATCCTGCCTTTGCTGAACTCATCCTGGATGATCTCCTTTTGCTTTTGTGTAAGACCTGCATGATGAAAAGCAGTCCCTTTTTTTATACACATTGAGAGCCTTTGGCACTGCCTTGTGGGATTGTGCAGTGAAGAGAGCACCTTTTCTGCAATCTGCTCAAGATGCGTTTTTTCAGATGCTATTGCTTCAGGCTTGATCTTTGCTGCTATGTCTTCAGCAGCCTTTTCAGCTGAGCGCTTGGTGTTTGTGAATATCAATGCCTGCTTTTCTTTTTTTATTGTATCAAGAGCAAGGTTGATTGTAGGGTCAGCGTATTCATTGCTTATTGTCGATCTCTTGTTGCCATAATCATCCCTGTTTTTATTGTTGTAATCAACCTTTGCCATAAGAATCAGGTGGTGATTGTCTGTTTATAAGTATTATCTGTTATTGAAAAATCTATTATTGAAATATTCGCCCATAATCTTTTATAGTGATACTTAATATATTGGCTTGCTGGCTTACTTGCTTACTGACTTACTGGGTTTAAGAAAGTTTTATATACTATTAACACAACAGTTATACAAATTAGTATATTTTATCCAAAAATCAATAAAAAGGTGATAACCTATGAAAAAGACACTATTTTTGATTTTATGTATACTTCCGTTGATATTCGGCTGCACAAAGATACCGATCTGTGGTGATGGCATATGCGATCCAGGAGAAACTTATGTCTGTCCGCAGGACTGCGGCAGTGTTGCCTGCGAAGACTCTGATAGTTAGGGGGATTATTAAGAAAAATAAATCAGGGATTATTAAAAAATAAAAAATGGGGCAAATGCCCCACCAAAACAGTCTGCCTCTATTTTAGTTGTGTTGGGGGTGATAAAAATAGAGGCAAGAACAAAGACACCACACAAAGGCTAATAGGGTGTGAACATGAATATTGAAACTATAAATGGAAGATATATAATAAAAAAACAAAGTTCTTGCCAATATCTTGCCGTATGAAAGCCTATTTAGTTGATGATCTCTATCCCAAGCTCATCAGTCATTGCCTGCATCTCCTGGGTTGCTTCTCTCCTGTCAGCTTTCCCAAGGATCCAGGGTGACTTGACGCCTGTTATTATTGTCATCACAGTGACTTTACCTTTCATGTCATCAGAGACTCTTGCTCCCCAGATGCAGTTTGCATCCTCATCCATCGAATGTGTCACAAGCTCTCCTATCTTGTTAATCTCTTCTAATGTCAGATCCGGACCGCCGTGTACATGGATAAGTGCGCCTGTTGCACCCTCATAGTTGATATCAAGCAGCGGATTCTGCAATGCGCCCTTGACTGCTTCTTCAACACGGTTGTTTGTATCAGATGCACCAACGCCTATTGCTGCGACACCGCCGTTTGTCATTATTGCCTTGACATCTGCATAGTCCAGGTTGACTAGTGATGGCACTGCGATTGTCTCGACGATTCCCTTGATCATCGTTGCTATGAGCTCGTTTGCAACAGAGAATGCCTGCTGTATCGGAAGATTGCCTGCTATCTGTACAAGCCTGTTGTTGTCAATTACTATCACTGTGTCTGATACCTGCCTGAGCTGGCATAGGCCGAACTCAGCCTTGTCTACCCTTGCCCTTTCTATCTTGAAAGGCATTGTTACAGTTCCAATGACTATTGCTCCTGAGTCTTTTGCCACCTGGCCGACAATAGGAGCAGATCCTGTACCAGTTCCACCTCCCATTCCTGCGCAGACAAACACCATATCAGAGCTTTTAAGCGCATCTTTGATCTCCTGCATAGATTCCTGTGCAGCCTCAGCGCCCTTATGAGGGAAACCTCCACATCCAAGGCCTCTAGTAACGTCCTTTCCGATCAGGAATTTTCTGTCAGACTCAGTAACATTAAGGTGCTGCTGGTCTGTATTGCATGCAATAATCTCAGCTCCCTCAATCCCTTTTTTATATAGCCAGTTTACCATATTGTTACCGGCTCCACCGCAGCCAATCACTTTTATGTTTGCGGGCTTTACATCTACAGCTCCAAAGTTCTGGTTGTTTGACTCCTCTAATGCCTTTTTCACAACAAAATCCATTTTTTTTACCCCTCTGTCTTTTTATTAAGTGTGGTGAAATACTCCGGGATTTCTTGGGATATATTCCCAACTACCGAAATATTTAAATATGAGTTTGCACACTACTTACCTCAGAACGAGTTTTT
>JAFGRM010000009.1 GCA_016935125.1 Candidatus Woesearchaeota archaeon | reverse complement strand
GACAAAAGAAAATAAAATTATAAAATAATTATAGAATCTACAGCTGAATAAAAAATAAAAAGAAAAAATGGACAAAGGCATCACCAGAGTATTTAAGAGGAAGTTAAAGAAGCTGATGAAAAAGTTTACAGGGTTAGTCTGCTTCATTGATATTGGTAGCTTCAGTAATAATTGCTTCAGTAATAATTATATCAATAAGAGAGATAAGAGTGAGCTTATCATCAATAAGAGAGATAAGAGTAAGCTTATCATTGCCTTTATGTCATTTTTTGTGCTGTTTTCTGTTGCTTCTTTTGTGATATATTCAGATGATGATGACAAGTTTGACCATAGGGTTGACAACTGGTATGATGTTTCCGACTGGGAGGTAGAGGTTTGCTCGAGATGGGGTGGTGGGAACCAGCCGCAATCGTATTCAGGTCCAGGGCTTACTGCAACAAGCATTGCAGGAAATTTTGAGACAGTAACAGTACAAGGCCAGAAGACAGTAACTGATTTTAGAGGAGAGAAGACATACCTTTATGAGGCCAGCTGGTATTATCAGCCTATGACTGGCTCAAGATCATACAAGGTATATCTTATGAGGAACAGCCATAAAAAACAGATCTATGAGGGCTCTTCCACTGCCCAGACAGGGGATGGGAATTATGATGCAGAAAAGTATAGCACAGATCCCGGATATACACATATTCTGATTGAATATTCAGATTCAGGTTCTCTTAAGTCTGAGATTCAGCTTAAAGAGGTCAATGTAGAATGAGAGAAAAGATTGGAAAAGGCAAAAGCAAATTGGAAAACCAAAAGAGCGGTAAGAACCATACTAAAAGCCCAATGGGAAGTCAGGAAAATAGGAAAAAACATGACCACAAGAGCCAAAAAAGAGATAACAAGAATAGCAAGTTTGACAAGAAGATTGATGCAAGGATTGACAGGAAGATAACTTACAGGTTGCTTGTTTATCTTAAGAGCTCTTACAGGCTGTTCATAGATTCATTCACAAGGCTTGACCGCAGTTTCCTGTACTCTATCTTTGTGAATATGCTCCAGATGGTGCTTGTCTTCCTTGTCTTGGTGCCATCCCTGCTTGTGCTCCTGAATTCAAGCGTAGTTCCGCTCATGTCAGAGGTTATGCCTACTGTGCTTTATGTCCAGTCATATGCAAATTCTCAGGGTGGACTCCCTGATATGAATCCAGAGCTTGAGCAGAAGCTTGATGCAAATGTCAGTGTAATTAAGATGTTTTTCCTTAGATCTGGGTTTTTACTATTTGGTTTCATGCTGCTCCTTTTTTTGATATCAACGCTGGCAAGCGGTTTTATATACAGCTGGCTGCATAAATTTAGCTTTAGAAGATTTATAATGGGATTTTTCATATGCAATCTTTTATGGTACCTGTTATGGATGATGCTTATTACAATCCAACTTGTGCTGTTCAGGATTCATGTTTCAGGGTACTTGATTGCAGCGACATTGATCCTGTTTATATTGCTCACGCCATTGTTCCGCTCAGTGTGCAAAGAAAAGGCAGGACTAAAAGATTCCCTGAAAATATTTAAAATGTTTCTCCGGCAATGTATATTTAAGCTGTATCTTTTTTTAGTTCCATTACTTATGATTTATATTGTCTTTATGGCACTATTTATGATGCTTTCATATAGTTTTGACATTATCCCATTTAGAGCCATGTCAATCTTGGTTGTGATAATGATATTTGCGTTCATTGCATGGTCAAGGAATTATGTATTTATCTGTGTCAGGCATAGTCTGGATGAGATGAGGGTTAACAATGGACAATTTGAAAAATGATCCTCAGAAGATGGTTGGTTTCAAAACAGATAAAGAGAAAAATGACCCTCAGAAGGGGAGTAGTTTGAAAACAGATAGTCTAAGCAAGGATGATCAGAAAAAGGCCTGAAGGCTATGAATATATATTAGTTATATTAGTTTTATATTAGTTTGAAAAAAGATGAAAAAAGAGGATAATCAAATGAGATCCAGCACAAGATCGCAGATTACAGTATTCATATTGCTGGGAATCCTTCTGTTGCTAGGAACAGGCATCTATTTTTATTTTGTATCTTATACAGAGAACAAAAATATCATTGACGAACCTGTTGTTGATGATGTGCCTGAGCATTTCAAGAAAATCCAGCTATATGTGCTTGAGTGTGTAGAGAGGGTCTCAGTTGAGGCAGTTGTCAAGATAGGGGAGAACGGCGGGTATATTGACCTTGATGATGCTTCTTATACCAAACGGACATTCCAGAAAGGTATTTATCCCACTGAATCAGATGTTGTGTACCTTGGCCAGTCGCATCCTGTGCCTTATTGGTGGTACCTGGAGAGCAATAACCAGTGCTTTGAATGCGAGATGTCAACTGAAAATATCCCTTCATATGATGATATTATAGACCAGCTATCTGGGTATATTGACAACAACCTTGAGCAATGCTTTGCGGGGTTTGAGTCTTTTTCTGATGAGGGGTTCCAGGTCACTGTGTTACAGAAGCCTGAGACAACAACGACTGTCCTTACCGATAAGGTGCTTGTCCAGACAATAGTACCAATTGATGTGAAGAAAGGCGATTCTTCTACACATCTTGAGAACTTCGGCGTAGAGCTTGATGTTTCGCTAGGAAAGATAATTGGTCTAGCGCTTTACATTACAAGCTATGAGTCTGAAAACCAGTTCCTTGAGTCTTTGGTAATGAATCTTATCACCCATTATTCAGGGCTTGATTCAGGCAAACTTCCACCGATCGCTGCGTTTGAGACAGGCTCAGATAAGGTTACATGGTCAAAAAGTGCTGTCAAGAATATGATAAATGATCTTCTATCCAGTTATGTGGGCTTGATACAGGTAGAGGGTACAAAAGGTGCAGAAAAAATCAGGTCTGATAACCTATATGAACAGTCTTTTTATGATAACCTTTTTATTGAGAATAATGTGACTATGGACAACATCTTAGCCTCTTTTGTGTTCCTTGATTGGCTGATCTTCTTTGATATAACGCCTAGCAGGGGAGAGGTGCTTGAGCCATCTTCATACAGGAGAGAATTTCCTTTGAACCTGGTCTCACCTGTATTTACAAACCATTATGAGTTTTTTTATGATGTAGCCTATCCTGTTGTAGTGGAGCTTAGGGATGAGAGTGCCTTTAATGGCCAGGGATATAACTTCTTGTTTGCACTTGAGGGCAACATAAGAGACAACAGGAATCCTTTGGAATGGCATATGGGTCACGGTACAATGGGTGTATGGGACTATGACAGGATGACATATGGCTTAAGGGATGGTGTCAGAGGTACTTATACAGTGGGTTTTGACCCTGCTACAAACCTAACTATCAATAAGACATTCAGTGTCCCTCCTAAGTCACTTTTGTGTGACCATAACCAAAGGGTCGGAAGCATAATAGAGGTTGAAGTTATTAATTCAATATGGGAAACTCCTGTCAGTGGTGCAAGCGTGACTTTTGGCTGTGGCAATTATAAGACATGCACAATTGGAAATACTGATTCCAGCGGGTATTACAGCTCTCAGCTACCTGTATGTGCGGGCGGGTACCTAAAGGTTGACAAGGAAGGGTACCTGAGCAAGGTCATAGCAAACATCAGTTCAGTTGCTGAAGCAGAAGCACAGTATTTTGACATGATGCTTGATCCGGTTAGGATCCTGCAGGCCGGGGCAAGGATCATACCAATATCCATGGTAAACAATACAAATAATGTGACAAGGGAATACGCTGATGTAGTACATGGTGTTGCTATCCCACTAAAGGAAGAAGAGAACATAATATTAACCTTAAGCAGGGACAAGACTTACCCTTATGATCAGGATTTCTTCCAGACATTTATCCTTGATAACAGTGGCACAAAGACACTCAAGCTTGTTCCGGGCAACTATTCAATCCAGGCGACACTGGTAGATAATAAGGGTATCTTGATCTCAGCCAGAGATGAGCTGGTAGGTGATCATCTCGTTAGATATCCTCCTATAAACATGACACCTGCAATGCTTGGAAGCATCGTTGTTGATGAGGGGTCCGGAGGTTTTTGGGAAGTGACAAAGGATGATCTTGAAAAGGGAGATCTTATGTTCTATATTATAAGGCTGGAGAGGCCAGAAAAAGTTGAGGATCTGGAACAGTTCAGCAGGGTTGATGAATACTCATATAAATACAGGGAATTGCTCATACCTGAATTCAGATGATGAACATATAACTTTGTGGTAATGATTGATTTTATCATCAAGAGTCTTTATTGTAGTGGCTGTTAATTGATGCCTCTTATATCTTATATAGATATATCTTATATAAAAATATAGAAAGAAGATGCATCAGCTCATGCCTATGGGATAGATGTTTACAACATAAGTGTTTATTATGTGCGGCATCCATACCTCGTTTACAGTTATGCTTCCGTATTGCGGCAAAAAGATAAGCTTCATGAACTCGTCTTCTCTGACTGACCTTGCTGACTCAAAGCAGATCTTGGCGCTTTCACCTGGCATCAGCATGCCATCCCTGTGGCTCTTGCCCTCATTGGGGTAGTCTACTGTGAAGTATCCCATGTATATCCCGCTGATGTTGAGCTCGACTGCGCCGCTGTTGCTGAGCCCAGATATCCTGTACATGTTTCCTACAACAGAACAACTGATGCCGCCTATCTGCTCGCCCTGGTCACATCTTCCGAAGAAGTATTCGTCATCGCCCACGCAGTCTGCGGTTATATCAGTTACGTCGTCTACCTCCTTATCTGCTATGCAGATGGAGCCATGCTCAAGGCTCTTTTCAACGTATATTGTCTTTGTTCTTCCAGACTCAAGCGCAAGGTTGCTTATCACGACCCCGTTGAGGTTTTTTACCTTCTGTTTTTTGACAGCCACATCGACAAGCAGCAGCTTTTGACTGTCAAAGTCATTCTCAAACTCAAGAATAGTTTTGCTGTCTGCCATGAACCTGACAGTATGTTGCCCGCTCATTGTTGATGTGTTGCTGAAGTTGCTCTGGGTGTTTCCTATAAAAACATCCAGGTCTGAGATACCCTCTGAGAGGACATCCCCTTCATCACCTATAAGGACATCCTCATTGTCATTGACACCGTCGTTGTCCTGGTCAGTTGAGTTGCATGATAGGATGCATGCATTCTTGTTAGCGCTGCAGCAATTATAGCATCCAGTGCAGTTACCCCCACACCATGTTTCACAGTCATCCAGGCAGCCTTGGTATGTATCATCGCATGCATTCATGCAGTCGCCATATTGATAGTCCCCGTTCACAGGGATTGCTGTTGCTAGTGAAAAGAAAAAGACCAATGTTAAAAATAGCTTGTCTTTCATGATGGTTTCACCGCCTGTATCCATATCTTTGTAACATTTATATTATTGATTAACACACCTATTCGCTTGCGGATGGGTTTTTGATTTATCTTCTTGCATTTGTCTATCTTATTGTATAATACCCATCTGCAACATCCCTTTTGCAGTCTCCCTCCTTATAGACCAGCCTTAATGTGTCGTTGTAGGTGTTGACATACAAGACAACGGCTTTTAGGTTTATCGCTGATGCACCAGGGTTCAGCTTTATCGAATACCTGAAGTCATCGACAGAGCCGTCTGAGCCGTCTGTCGCATGAAGGTCATACAGCTTTACTCCTGTAGTTACCTGCTTTTCAGTGCTCTCTCCTGTTGATAGCGTGTCTTCCTGCTCAAAATATCCTGAGTGGATGAGCACTCCTGCGCTGATTGCAGCAACAAGAAGAAGCGAGATGAATATGATAAGCGAACCAATCCCCATTGCAGCGCGAATATCCCTCATATCTAACCCCTTTGACTCCTTATGCTGAATTTTAGGTATATCTTTAAAGTCATGTTTTTAAGATTGTATTGTATATAAAATAGTTGTGGTTGATAACAGTATGTCAGATCTCATATTGGCACTATATCTATTGTATAAATAAGATGTCAGTTTCTATTTAAATTATTTCCTATCCTGTTGTCTTATTCTGCGGATCAGTGATGCTTAAGTTTATTGAGTTCAGTGCGCTTAAATTCTCCTCAGGATCCATATTGCTTGAGTTTATGCTTATGTTCCCGTCAGGGACAGGGTACTGCAGAGGATCAGTTATGGCGCTCTCTTCTGTTGGCAGGCTGCTCTCATCCATCACTGAATTTATCTGTTTTAGCGATTGGCATGACCTCTTGATATAAGGATTTATTATATTATCACATACAGTGAAGTCATGCTGGTTCACGAAATACATATAACAGACATCTTTCTTTGAGTCAGATTCTATACTGAGGCAGTATGAAGAGCTGTTGAAGATGTTTGAAAGCTTGAGATAGCAGTCATCCTTTCTTCTTTTCTGTTCAACACTGCTACAGAGCTGTTCTGACTCATCCGGGTTCATTGTTCCTAAGGCTTCAACCTGTGATATCTTTTCCATGTCAGAGCCTGTTGTATCCAGGATTATCCTATTATCTTCGTCGTCCCCACTGCTTCCTCCATCTTCTCCGTCATCATCACCCTGGCCAGGTTCACATGGAGAGCATGGCCCTCCGCAGTCTATGTCCTCTTCACCCTGGTTTTTTATGTTGTCAGAGCAGCTTGGCAGGCCAGTGGGTTCCTCATCATCCTCACTGTCCCCTCCATCTTCTCCATCATCCCCACTGCCTTCTCCATTACCTCCATCATCACCACCCTGGCCTGTTATGACATGGAATGTGTCAAATGCCCTTGCAGGCTCTGACCCATAATTGATGACACCCCTTATTATGTATTCTCCTGGTTTGATATCCTGGCCAATCTCCCTTTTTTGGTTTATACTCTGAACCTTGCCTACCATGGCAGTGTTTGTCCAGCTGTCTATCTCTTCATTGGTCTTCTTGTCAGTTATTGAATGCTCAATATTGACATTATAGCTCTTTTTTGACCCCATGTTTGTTAGCTTTTCAGTGAAGTACAGGATGCTTCCCTGCTCAACATTCTTGTCGCTGACCTCTATGCTGAAGTCAAGCGCTTTTTTTCCGCTGTCAAACCCTGAAAAGAGCATATAGGCTCCAAACCCAAGAAGCCCCAGGCCTATTAGGATGATGATCACAAAGGGGATGCTGCTTTTAGATGCAGTTGCGTCATCAGTGCGCCTGGTTTCAGATGCAGGGTTTATTGTTTCATAACAGGCTTCAATCCTGCCCAGGGGATAACCCCTGCTCAATAGGAAATTCTTGATCTTGTCTGGAGAATAGCCCTGCCCCATAAGCTGCTTAAAGTATGCAGTGAGCTCAGGTTCTGCATTGTTTGTGTCAGGCTGCCGGTGCATTGCATTGAGCGCCTCATTTATTGAGGCATTTATGATGTCAGCAGGATATCCCCTGCTTAAGAGAGACTCGTCTATAACTTTTACAGAAAAGCCTTTTTCAAGCTGGTCTTGTATATACTGCACAAGCTTCTTGTCTGACAACTTGAGATAACCCCTTTTTTAATCTGGTTTTTATGATTGATATTATATGTATCTTTTATATTATCATCTTTTTATATTATCAGCTCTGAAATCAGATAAAAACCTTGATAATCTTATCTCTAATTGTTATTTAAATCTTGTCATTATCTACATTGACATCTCATGAGATGTGTGCCCTTTTTATTTTGAGATTGGATATGCATACTAAATCATAATATGCATAAACTTTATTTAAATAGAACCATATCTTTCTCTATATACACTTAACTGTTCGATTATATGTATCCATGGATTCATATATATTTAACTGTTCAATAATATATGATTTAACTTTTCTTATCATCTGACCCATGAGAATACAATCATTTGATGATTCGATATATCTGATAGCAAATTATATATAATAGTGTATTCAAAAGATACATGATAATGTTTTAGTATAATTATATTATAATTTTAGACATCAGGTAATCTATTGCTTTAATTAATAGAGTATGATGGTTTGTAAGATACTGCATTAGACTATTAAGAGATGTGTTTTGTTGTGAAATTTGAATTCAATATCCAAAAAAAGCATTTGTTTGCTCTTATTGTTGTTGTTTTTCTTTGTTCAAGTATCCTGTTTGGAACAATGCTTGTCTCTGCAGCCCATGGCACAGGAGTTCCCAACACATGGACCATAGACGGCGCATACCATTTTCTGCAGGATATTGTAAAAGGCGATACTAAGACAAGTGTTGACCTGAATAACGACGGCATTATCGATGATTCTGAAGATGCTGCTTCATGCACAGGTGATAATATCTGCGAGGCAATTAACCTAAAGGTATCCAAAAATGCATCTGTAGATGGCAACATGACAGTAAATGGAAATATAATCGCAGACGACCCTCTCCTGCCTAACCATGTTGCAACAATGGCATATGTGGATGCTCTTGGCGGCGGCAGCGGCGGCTGCATGCTTAGGTCGCAGGAGTTTAAATCATCTGGCACATGGACCAAGCCAGCTGGTGTTGAGACAGTTGAGGTGCTTCTTGTCGCTGGCGGTGGAGGCGGTGGCGGCAGTAGCATGATATGGACAGCTGAAGGCGGCGGTGGAGGCGGCGGCGGCGAAATATTGTTTGCGCGCCGCACAGTTTCAGGGGATGTTTCAGTCACAATCGGCAGCGGCGGCAGCGGCGGAACAGCAGGCAGTACAACTAAATCCGGCGGTGCAGGTGGCACAGGCGGCAACAGTTGCTTTGGCAGCTTTTGCGCAGAAGGCGGCAAAGGCGGCGGTGGGTCTTTCAGATCTACTGCAGGTAATGGTGGTAATGGTGGTGGTCCATTAGGAGGCATTGGTGGACACGGTGGATATGGTGCATCAAGTGTTGGATCAACTCCTGCAGGTAATTCTAATATGACTGGCTTTTCAGTCTATTATAGAATCGGCGGCGCCGGTGGCGGCGGCGGTAATTGCTATAGTCCTCTTGGAAAACCTGGCGGCAGGAACTTTCTCTTTAATACTATCGGTGGATGTACTATTCATTGGTCTTGCGGGCGATACGGTGGAAGTGGTGGCGCTTCTTATGGTAATGGTGCTCTTGCAGGGTCTGGTTCAGTTGGAGGATCTGCAGCTCCAAATAGTGGGGGTGGAGGAGGAGCAGGATGTCGTAATTATGCAGGCGGTGCCGGCGGAAGCGGTTATGCAGTAGTCTACTGGTGCGGGTAGGTTATAGATAGGCTGAGGGCTAGACTGAGGGATAGACTGCCATGTTTCGCATCACAGACCGTGATTTGCTCTTTTTTTCAGCCATTTTTTTACTTTTATCTGTCTTTTTTTCTGTTCTCTCTGGCTGCACCCAGATAAGCCATGATGGTCCTTCTCAATTTGAAAACAGTTATTCTAGTTATCAGATTGATTACAATAATCAAGATAATCAAGATAAAAATAACAATAATGACCAGATAGAACACAATGCACAAGATAGTCATAGTGATCTCAACAATCCCAATAATCCTGTGAACTACAACACTTCATGCGTCACATATGCCCAAAAAGAGGTCAGGGGCAGATCGATGGAGCCATTGTTCTACGACGGGGAAACAGTTGCGCTTCTCAATGGGTATTATGATTGCAATGATGCAAAAAGAGGGGATATCATTGCATATAACTACAGTGGAAATGATAATCCCATAATCAAAAGGATAATTGCTGAGGGTGGAGACCTGCTTGAGTTTGATGATGACCTGCTGCTCATAAACAACAGGCCGCTGAAAAACAGTGAAAATAAAACATATGTCTTCTCTGAAAAACAAAAAAACATGATAAACCTGTATATTGAAGAGGGAAGGTTGGTAGAGGATGCTTTTCTTATATTTGGTGAAGACACAAAAAGCAGTACAGATTCGAGAAT
>JAFGRM010000101.1 GCA_016935125.1 Candidatus Woesearchaeota archaeon | reverse complement strand
GCCGGTGATCAGGGTATGATGTTTGGCTATGCGACAAACGAGACCCCTGAACTGATGCCGCTTTCGATCGTTCTTGCGCACAAGCTCTGCAAGAAGCTTTCTGAGCTTAGGAAGGACAAGGTGCTTGAGTACTTGAGGCCGGACGGGAAGTCGCAGGTTACTGTAGAGTATCATGAAGGTGTGCCTAAGAGGGTCACGACAGTTGTCATCGCAACACAGCACAGCGAGTACATTGAGCTTGAGACTATGAAAAAGGAGCTTATAGAGAAGCTGATAAAGCCGGTCTGCGGCGAATGGCTGACAAAGGACACTGTTTTTCATGTCAACGGGACAGGTAAGTTTGTCGTAGGCGGTCCTGTGGCAGATGCTGGGCTTACTGGAAGGAAGATCATCGTCGATACCTATGGGGGCCAGGGTGCGCATGGAGGCGGCTGCTTTTCAGGGAAGGATCCAAGCAAGGTCGACAGGAGCGGGGCTTATGCTGCAAGGTATATCGCAAAGAACATAGTTGCAGCAGGGATCGCTGACAGGTGCGAGGTGCAGCTTGCCTATTGCATAGGCGTCGCTGAGCCTGTGTCAATCATGATAAACGCTTATGGCACAAACAAGATACCTGAAGAGCAGATAGAAAAGCTTGTCAGGAAGAATTTCCCGATCAAGCCGGCAGATATAATAATGGAACTCAAGCTGAAGAGGCCAATCTACCGGAAGACTGCTGCATTCGGGCATTTTGGCAGGGATGATCCTGACTTTACATGGGAGAAGACTGACAAGGCAGCAGCTCTTAAAAAAGAAGCAGGCATCTGATCTTAGCTTGCTATCTTAGCCTGCCATTTACATCTATTTGGACTTGCCTATCAGCAAAATTTATTAATATTATTTCTTTTTTTTCTTTTTATGCCTGAAAAAATCAATGTGTTACTGAGCGAGCAGGTTATAAAGAAGAGGGTGGCTGGACTTGCAGATGAGATATTGTCAGGTTCCAGGCCAGAGCTGCTGCACGTCGTGTTTGTCCTAAAAGGCTCTTTTGTTTTCTGCGCAGACCTTGTAAGGGAACTGAGCAGGAAGGGACAGGCAGTGAACATAGACTACATCATTGCAAAGAGTTATCTTGGAACAGAATCTACTGGTACAGTCAAATGTAAGATAGATATCGACATGGCAGGAAAAGACATACTACTTGTCGAGGATATAGTTGACACAGGGAATACAATGCTTAAGCTTAGGAAGAAGATAGCTGAGATGAAGCCTGAGCGCCTTAGGCTGGTTACACTTCTTGACAAGCCAGAAAGGCGTGAGGTCGATATCGAGCCGGACTATGTCGGCTTTGAGGTCGAAGATAGGTTTCTTGTTGGCTATGGGCTTGATTTCGATGAGAGATACAGGGAGCTGCCTTATATAGGTGTAATCAGCCCGCAATGATAATCAGGCAGAGATGGAAGAGAAGCCCTGTTTTTTAGATCTGCAGTTCTCAATAAGCCATAGAAGAGTGTTGGGGTTTTTTCGTTATCTTGCAAGGCTTGCTGCGTGCTCGTTGAACTTTTCGATTATCTCTTCTTCACCTTCAACTTTCCTGCCCTGCATGAGTATCCTGCCGTTGCAGATGGTCGTGTCCACGCATTCGCTGTTTGCTGAATAGACTATGTTCGATATGATGTTGTGGTGCGGGACAAGAAGGTTGTTCTTAAGGTTGATCAGCAACAGGTCTGCGTCATTGCCTTCCTTTATCTCACCTGAGTTCAGGCTGAAGACTTTTGCGCCTGATACTGTGGCTATGTCAAATATCTCATTTGCAGGAAGGACAGTCGAATCTGTGTTGTGGTGCTTCTGGAGAAGGGCTGCAATCTTCATGTCGTCAAACATGTCCAGGCTGTTGTTTGACGAGCATCCGTCTGTTCCCAGTGCAAGCGGGATCTTCCTTGCTGTTATGCCCTTGTAGTTTATCACGTTTCCGACTGAGAGTTTCATGTTGGATACAGGGTTATGGATTAGCCTGACACCTCTTTTTTTGCATATGTCAAGCTCAGTCTCATTGAGCCAGACAGCATGTGCTGCTATGACCCTCTGCTCCAGGAACCCTATGCTTTCAAGGTATTCGACAGGCCTCATCTTATGCTTATTTATGCAGTCTTCGACCTCATCTCTTGTCTCAGAGAGGTGTATGTGCATAGGCAGGCTGTTTTTTGCTGCAAAGTCCCCTGCCCAGGCGAGGTTTTCTTTTGATACTGTGTAGATGGCATGTGGGTCTATGCTGAGCCTTGTGAGGTGCTTGTTGTGGCTTATCCCTGAAAGCCTCTTCTTGATCTCGCCAGGGCTTCCCCTCTTGTCAAAGTCGATCATGAGGAGGCCGATAAGCGACCTGATGCCTGATTCCTCTGCAGCCCTTATCGTCTGCTCTGGCTCCCAGTACATGTCGTTGAAGAATGTTGTGCCTGACTTTATCATCTCGAGGCATGCGAGCTTTGAGCCCCAGTAGATATCCTCTTTTCTCATCTTCGCTTCTGTTGGCCAGATCTCCTCTTCAAGCCATGGCATTAGCTCCATGTCGTCAGCATAGCCCCTGAGAAGCGTCATTGCGGCATGTGTGTGGCCGTTTACAAAAGATGGTATTGCAGCCTTGCTCTTCCCGCTTATCTTGTGGTCTGCCTCTGTAGTTATGCTTTCAGCGACCTCTACTATCCTGCTGTCCTCGATATAGATGTCCTTTCTCTTGTTTTCAACCAGTGCTGCCTTTATCAGTATGCTCATCTTTAACTCACCTGCCTTAACAGTCTGTAGTCTTTGGTTTTTAAATCTTTTTGAAACCCTCTTATAAGCAGGCCTTATTGAAGGTTGCGCACAAACAGGTTTTCAGTTGGCTAATGTTATTACTGTATCCTTGCCTATATGACGACAAGATCCGAATTGGATTAACAGATCAAAGGATTAGAAAGATAGAATAACACGATAAATGTTGTTTTGTGTTATTGTTTTTTGGCTCAGAGCCTTTTTTTAACAGCCTTCTCTGAGATAATCGCGCTGTTTCCGCTGGGATCATCTATTGTTATTGTAATCTTGTCCCTACCCCATTTTATGTTCTGGATCTTTTTTAGGAGGCTCTTTGCCTTTTTTTTCTCTGCATTGTCTTCTGCTTCTTCCCTTGCAGTCTCAATTGCGTACTTTGCCCTGTTCAGCAGGCCTTCAATGTTTGTTATGAATCCCTGTGAGGCAGTTCCTGGCTCGATTGTCATTATCCTTGGGATCTTCACTGTCGCTTCTGAGGATTTGACTACCCTTATCTTCATGTCATCTTCACTGTTGACCTCTACTGAATACCTGCTAGGCTCGTGCTTTTCTGCTGCCTCAACATCAGCCTTATGGTACTTGCAGTTTGAGCAGGTCATTGAGAATACAAAAGCCTTCCCGAAAAAGGGGATCTCTCTTTCCTGCTCAGTGAGCGTAAGCGTATCCTTGTGGCAGAAAGGGCAGTTCTGGTTCTCAAGGACCTGTGGAGGGTCTTCTATTATTGCATCATCTTTTTTGTCTTTCATCAGAATTTTGATTTACATATATAGTTTAAATAGTTTTTCATTGGAGTTTATTGCCATTTATGCCTTGGTCTTTTTTGAAGGATAGATATTATTATACAGTTATTTTTATAGGATAAACATCTGTGATTATTAAAAACACTACTATTAAGTGATTAATTAAGTAAACTTTATAAATAGGTTAATTTACCATAATCAAAATAGTGATGAATAGTTACAGATAGCCATAATTTATATCATAT
>JAFGRM010000100.1 GCA_016935125.1 Candidatus Woesearchaeota archaeon | reverse complement strand
TATAGGGGCTATAGAAACAATGTTTTGAAATTTATGAAAACATTTATATATTAATATATCTATTAATATACTACATAAGATGGCAAAACTCAAGCATGACATCTATCTTGAGAACCTTTGCACTAAGATTAGTTCTGACTATCAGAAATTGATGAAAAATGTGCCTCTGTATTCAAAGAAAAAGCGAAGGGTTGCTGAGATAGATATCCTGGCGTTCAATGAAAAGGGTTGCGATGTATATGAGGTCAAATGCAGTTATAGGATAATCAAGGCAAGAAAACAGCTGCATAGGATCAGGCGCTTTATGCCTGATATCAGGAACACATTTTTCTTTTGCGGGCAATCAGGCAATCTTGAGCTCGTGCACTAAAAGCACCACCACTTTATCTCCACAAATTATATAAAGAGGCCATATTTACAGCAGAAGCATGTATGATGTAGCGATTTTAGGTGCAGGCCCGGCTGGGTTGACAGCAGCAATCTATTGCGCCAGGTATAAGCTGAAGACGCTTTTGTTGTCAAAAGATGTCGGCGGATATGTTGGCCACGCAGTAGAGATCGGCAATTTTCCAGGGTATACTGCTGTTAAAGGCAGCGAGCTTGCGCAAAGGTACAGGGAGCAGATAAAGGCAAATGAGATTGATTATAAGAGAGAAACAGTTGCTGATATAAGGCTCACTGATACTGTCGCTATAAAGACGAATAAAGGAGAATACAATGCAAGATATCTTGTATATGCGCTTGGGACAGACAAACGCAGGCTTGGCGTTCCTGGTGAAGGCCTAAATGGGATATACTTTTGTGCAACCTGTGATGCTCCTTTTATGGAAGGAAAAGAGGTTGTAGTTGTTGGCGGCAATGATTCTGGCACTACTGCTGCGCTTTTGATATCTGAATATGCAGCTAAGGTAACCATTGTTGAGATCATGGACAGGCTGCTGTCTGAGCCTGTCTGGGTCGAAAAGGTCAATAAGAACCCAAAGATTGATGTCCTGCTCTCTGAGTCTGTAAAAGAGATAAAGGGCAGCAGCAAAGTGAGCTCGATTGTCCTAAACTCAGGAAAAGAGATCCCTGCAGAGGGTGTCTTTATTGAGATCGGCTCAGTTCCAGCAACAGCTATCGCAAAAAAGGTCGGAGTAAGGCTTGATGAGCATGGTTATATCGATGTTGATTCCAGCCAGAAAACATCTGTTAGTAATGTTTATGCAGCAGGTGATGTTACGAACAACTCAAATTACCTTAGGCAGATTGTTGCTGCTCAGGGTGAAGGCGCTGTCGCTGCCCAGGCAATATACAAGAGAATATTGAATGAGGAATCAAGGTGAAACATATGAAACATAAGGAACAGAGAGTTCTTGTACTTTTTGATGTGCAGAACATGTACTACAGTGCAAAGCACTTATACAATACAAAGGTAAATTTCAAGGAATTGCTCAATGAGGGTGTTGCAGGAAGAAAGCTTGTCCGTGCTATCGCGTATGTCATAAAGACTGAGATAAAGGATGAGGTCAATTTTCATGACGCCCTAAATAAGATTGGGATCGAGGTCAAGGCAAAGGATCTTCAGATCTTTATAGGCGGCGACAAGAAAGGAGACTGGGACATAGGGATTGCGATGGATGCTGTCAGGATGCAGCCTAAGATAGATACGCTTGTCCTTGTTTCTGGGGATGGGGATTTTAAGGACCTGTTGGCTTATATGAAGTCTCACGGATGCAGGACAGAGGTCATTGCTCTTGGCAGGACATCCTCAAAACGCCTGAAAGAGGAGGCTGATGATTTCTTTGATCTTGAGACCAATCCAAGAAGGTTTTTGATAAACTACAGGGGCAAGCCAGTAAGCAATGATGGGAACAAGAAACAGCCCCCTATACTTCAGGCAAAAAAGCCTGTTTTAGGGAAAAAGCAGGCTATAAAAACCACCAGAAACAGGTCAGGCAGGCCGCCTCTCCTGAAGAAGTCAAATGAGAATAATCCGATTGCGATGCCTGATGAGGTGCAAAAGGACATCATGCAGGCAAACCTGGAGCAGATCAAGTGAATCTGCAGGCAGGATATGGCATGCAGCCTTTTATTAGAAGTCTCCTGCATTATGGTTGACTCTTGTTGAGTTAACAGGTTTCTTTTTTTTATCCATGCACTCTTTACATAGAACAAACCTTTTTGATATGCTGTTTGGCGCATTGACGTAATGCGCATGCTCTTTGCAGACATAGGCATTGCAGTTGTCACATCGTGTATGGGTAAGATTATCACAATACTTGCATTTTCCCATGTTATAGTATCTCGAGGCCATATGGTTCAAGAGCTAATTGAGGTACTTATTATTTCCTGAGCAGTTCATCTAACTGTTCAGAAGGTGCCATTGGATTTTTCTGCTGCGTTCCTTGATCCTGCCTTGATTGTTGAGCCTGTGCGACAAGGTCAACACCAAGATCCTTTAGTGCCTTGACATGCATCTGCATAAGCTGTTCAACAATGCTCACTATCTTTGCCATCTCCTCTCTTTCTTTTGCAAGAGTGCTAAGGGCTCCTTTATGAAATCCTACCTGCTCATCCCTGCTTGATCCTTCAGTCATGATTATCAACCCCTGGTATGTTTGTTGCCTTTTGTGTGGCAGAACTCATATATAAATATAGCTAATTCGTTATAAGATACAATAATATAATTTATTATACTTTGAATGACAAAATATTTATACTTTTGTTGTTTTTATTGCCTTATTATGGATGAGCGCGCAATACTTCATTATTTCAGAAAACAACTTGTATATAGGGTTACTGACTTTCTTGTTGACAACCCTGGAAAGGACTATTCAAAGCAGGATATTGCAAAAGGAGCCGGCCTTTCAAGGGCAACAGTGTTTAATCATTGGAAGATGCTTGAGGCCTCTGGGATAGTGAAGATGACAAGGAGATTTGGGAAGACCAGGCTTTATCAGCTTGACACTGAAAATGAGATCACAAAAAAGATGCTTGAGCTTGAAAGATACCTTATCTCTGCAGTGATCAGGAAATAGACAGCTAGGATAATCACTCTTTTTTAAAGGAATTGTGCTCTAATGCCTGGATTCTGCAGCCTGATCTGCCTGGATATAAAGGTTACAGGGGCTGTGTTGTTTATTGTCACTTCTAAGTTACTACAAATCGAAAGATTTATATACAACTAAGTTAAACACAACCATAATTTAACCACTACTCAATGGTATACTATTTTGCATCTGTTAGGTGTTCCATCGGGTTCAAGTTTCCACATAGTGGAAATATGCATGTTATCATGTTCATCACTTCAATAAATTTAGGCCTTTAATCGGGAAAAAGAGCAAAATGCTGTTTTTCTTGTCAGGTCTCCGGACTTGCATAAATACGATTTTGCAATCCACTAATAAAAACAGGGATTTGAAAAAGGTATTGCATTGCATGTCTGAAGAAGGGTGTTTGTCATTAGGGGAATATTTGTTAAAGAAGATTGGCAAGGGATGTCCTCTGATAGATAAGCATGCCTTATGAAGATTTCATCGGTTTCATATATGCTGATGATTTTACATAGTTTGAAATAGGTTTGGTTATAGGTGTTTTAGCTAAGCCTAAATCATAAGTTTTTCTGTTTTAGTTTTCTATTTTTTATTATTTTATTTTATTAATTTATTTTTGAAAGGAGAATGGGTATGAGAAAGTTTAGGATCTTTTTTTGTCATCAATTATTTTCTATATAGAATAAAATAATCTCAAAACATCTTATAAGATAAATAAAAATAATCTTCAGAAATGGTTAGTTAACTAAAGCTCATCTCCTGCTGTGCTCTTTTAATGTCTGCTCCATTCTGTTGCAGATGTGCTTCCAGTTGTAGTTGTCTTCAACAAACTTCCTGCCCTGTGAACCCAGGTTCCAGCGCATTATCTCATCATGGTAAAGGAGTGAGATCTGCTTTTCCCATTCCTTTGCTGTGTTTGCATAGAGCACCTTGTCACCAACCATGTGCTTTACCTCATTGAGCTTTGAGCATATGACTGGCTTTTCCATTGCCATGTATTCAAGGAGCTTTAGAGGGCATGTGCCGTCAGTCACCCTGTTCTTTTTGAACGGGACAGTTGCTATGTCCATAGTGTTGACATAGTTAGGCACTTTTTGATATGGCACATTTCCTGTGAACTTTACGATGTCTGTCATCTTGTTCTCTTTGACAAAGTCCTTGTACTGCTCTAGCTCTTCTTCGCCTCCTACGATAAGTACAGAGAGCCTGTAGCCTTTCAGGTTCTTGACTGCAGTAAGCATAGGCCGGAGATCGACCCATTCCCTGAGCGCTCCGAGATAGCCTATGACTATCCCCTTGTGCTTGCTCTTCTTTGGCTTGAACCTTTTGATGTCAACACCGTTCGGAAGAAGCCTGTGGTGAAACCTTGATATGCCAAGTGATCTATTGAACTCGCTTGCTGTGATAGTTATCATGTCTGCAAGCTTTAGGTTCTGCTCAAGCAGATGTTTTCCAATGATCCCTGCGATCGGCTTTAGGACTGCTGGCAGGTGAGGGCTTGTCCTTATCATGTCAGGCAGGTCATCAGCAAGGTCATAGACTGTCTTTATGTTGAGTTTTTTTAGCTTTTTTGCTATCATGTAGCTAAGGAAGAGGCTGTTGTATGAGAGGTGGACATCGATCCTTGAGATATCTATTCCTTTTAGGATCCTCTTCATCCTGAAGATCGCAGAGCCTTTCTGCATTATCGGCCCGATCTCTTTTTCTGTTATATACCTTACCCTGATCTTTTTTAGGAGTGCCTGGTTCTGCCTGGCATCAGTCTTTTTCCAACTGTCTCTTATGCTTATGACTGTTACCTTGTGGCCTTTAGAAACAAGATGCTCGATAAAGTGGTGCAGGCGAGAGTATGTTGTCTTCTCAAGGTCGATTATTGATGTTATCAGTATGTTCATTCAGGGCATTGGTGCGTGATTTGCTTATTTAAATATTGTTTATATGTGTTAGCTACTTTTAAGTGATAATTATACAAAGCTTTTTAAATATGTTGTGTTAACAGTTATACAACAGATGCTTGCCAATCATTCGAGACAAATACTTAGCAATGATCCAAGACAGATGCTTGCCAATCAATCAAGACAGATGCTTGCCAATGATTCAAAATAAACACTTACCATTCATTCAATCATTCGATACATGCTCATAAATCAATAAAATATAGCCCTAAACAGGATAAAGACAGAATAAGCTGAAAAAGCAGTTTTTCATCTTGTGGCTATGATAACCCAGTCTGATGTCATCTTTTTGATGTTCATTTGACTTGACTGATGCAAAAAAGACCAGATCATAAAATACGATTTGAGGCTTTTGGCATCTTGTCTTTTTGGGTTTGAAACAACAGGCACATGGCAAAAGATAAATAGGTAGGATTAAGACAGGCTGAGCAGCTGATCATCAGTTAATGAATATCTGGTCACATAGCCTGTAAAAAGAAATCCAGGTCTGCAATCATTTTAGCTTGCCCTTGCGCGGTCTTTCATATGGGTCTCCTTATGGTCTTCCTATATGGATCGGATCACAATAGCGTGAGCTTTTAAGGGTTTTTAATCAAAGATATTAACAATTAATCTTTAATCTTATTGAAAGGAGAGGTGGTATGGAAAGCATTATTGTTATTTTAATGGCAGTGGCATTAGTGTTTTTAATATCAATTATTTCTCATCTGATGGTGCTGAGTTCATTAAGAAACAAGGAGAACCGCAGTGATGGAGTAATAAAAAACATAGAAAAATGCATGGAGCGCATACAAATGAGTGCACTTATGTTTTTTGTATGTGCAGCTCTTCCAGTTTTATTCTTGCTGGAAAAGCTCCTGGCGTTCTCTGATGGGGCACCACCATATATCTTCGGTTATGAAAGAGTTGTGTATTGTATCCTTATGATGGGCGTTATAGGGTTCTGGCTTGCACATATAATCATAACTGAATTAAGAGGTAACTCAATGCCATTTGAAGCCAGAAGGTACATTAATAATATAGCGCTCTTTTTCATAATAGTAACCAGTATAATAACAGTTAACTCATCCTTTGAGTACTTTTCTATCATCTCAGAGACTATTTCAACAATTGTTTGTGCTATAGTCTTGGTAGTTACAACAATTGTAGTATTGGTTCAATTAAAGGCCAAAATGAGAAATTAATTTAGTAATTGCTTATTCATCATGCTTTTATCTTTAGTTTTTATTAATCCTGAATTGAAAGGAGAACCATAATGGAGAATATAATTGTCAGCATTATAATGGCATTGGCAGGTGTATTTCTGTTTTTTGTTGTTTATAACGCTATCTACCTTAACAAAGCAAAAAGTTTTGGCGCTAAACCACTTACAACCGACGAGTCCATCGCGAAAGGAATTTACAGGTGGATTGCAATTGGTTATTACAGAGACATAATTAGAAAGTATTCGATTATGTTTCTAATCACCATAATCATACCGGCTCTTTTTCTGCTGGAAAAGCTCCTGGCTTTTTCTGCAGCACCCCTAGGAGTTAAACCAGAGTATTCTTACTTTTATCTGTTTTGTATGGTCATGGTGGGGTTGTTGTTGATCCCGCTAATGGCCAGTTCATTTAAACCAAAGAAAGAAAGAGGCACTGGTGTTTTGTCTCTTTTTTATATTGTATTGTTAATGTCAATAATTGTTGGAACCATCCTGGAACAACAGTCCTTGATTTCTGAAGGAATAATTGTTTTAGGTGTGGTATGGATATTGATTGTAGTGTTGCTGATGGTGTTATACTGTGTTAAGCAAATTAAACCAAGAGTCTTGCCAGAAGAAGACTCTTGATATCAATATCCTAAGATGCTTGCCATTATCCTTCTCTTGCTTTTTTTGCTTAGAGATCAGATGATGGCAAGTATCACCCTTTTTTATTATATTTATTTT
>JAFGRM010000099.1 GCA_016935125.1 Candidatus Woesearchaeota archaeon | reverse complement strand
ATTGTAGATTAACTGTAGATCAATTGTGCAGATTTACTAACATCAATTATGTAAATCTGCTATATAATATTTAGATAAGGTATATGGATAGATTATATGAGTTGAGTATACAGGTTAAGGAGTATACAGGTTGAGTATACAATAACTGAACTACATTGTTTATTACAGGGGCAACACAGTTACCATTGTTATCCGTTGTTGTATTTGTTATATAAGGGATAAAGCGACAGACAATGGGACTACCAACAGGTTTGACTTTTAGTTCAGCTTTTGGTTTTTGCTTTAAAAATCTTTAATTACAGTATGTGCAGGCAAGATAGGCGATCTTTTTGTGGATGCGTCTTATCTCTTGCAAAGCGAAAACAAGGATCAAAAAGTGCAACAGGCCAAAAAAAGAGGAAAGGAAATTATCTCTTCTGTATTTGCATATCTGGCAAGCCTTGTTTCTTCTCAGTATTCCATGGGGCCAGCCTATCATGATGATTATCATGATGATGCAAGCTATCCTGTTGATGCAGGCAGTCATGATGCTGCAGGCCATCATAATGATGCAAGCAGCAGCGGCGATAATCTTGAGCAGAGGCTAGGTCATGAAGCGCCAGGTCACAGAGCGAATCCTGCAGCCGGAACAAACAACAGCTCTGTTGTTTTTCCTGTAGCTGATAAGGTGCAAGGGATAATTCAGGGTTATACATCACTTCCATTGCAAGAGAGGACAGAGTTTCTCAGAAGCATCTTTCCTGTATTCAACACAGGGTTTGTAGAGAGTATCAAGATGATATCTTTGTATGCAGAAGAGCTTAAGAGGTCTGCTTTTTCTGATTCTAACCTTACTCCAGAACCAGCTACAGGTTCTGCAACAGGATTTGCAACAGGATCTGCTATAGGATCTTGTGCAGAATCAGGTGTGGGATTTGGTGTTGGACTTGGCGCAAAATATAGTGCAGAAAAAGCTGAGAATAAGTTGTTTGATGATATCATAACGCGTTCAGGGCAGCTACTTGACAAGATAGGCAGGATAGGCTATGCTGACATGAAAAATGTATCTTTTGGCAGGACAAAAGAGCCGTACCTGTCAGATGCAACACCACTGCCTAAACAGGAAGAGCCAAGCAGCAGTGTCAAGGAGCTTGTCGCCAGATATGAGTCTCTTGGATTGCAGCAAAAGTGCTTGGTCAAGTATGGCCTGCCTGATATGGACATAAGTGATTGTATAAGGAACACGTTATCTGCTTTTTTATTATGTGCAAAGAGGTTTTATGCAGCCTATGATCCAGAGGAGAATCCATACGAGCATATGCTGTCTGATTGCTTGCTTTCTGAAGTCAAGAAAGCATGGACAGATTACGATGCATATATCAGCAGAAGCAATGAGCTTGCTGAGGTTGTCCGATGCGATTCTGACCGCCTTGTATCCAATATAGGATATGAGGGAATAACACGCCTTGTCAAGTCAGATGACAGCTGCAATACACCTATCTGGACAATGCCTGAGCTTTTCACAGATTACAACTCAACCCTTTTAGGCAGGATAACATCTCTTGACGGCAAGGTTGATACTGTGCTGACTGTAAAAGAGGATCCCCAAGGCAGTGATTCTTATGGATCAGTCACCCTGTCATATTACAATGAGATGATAGATTACAGGTCACTAGGGCATGAGCATAGCCACAAAGGTGCTAAAGAAAAGCCTTATCCACAGAACCTGCCCCCTGTATTTCAGGATGCTGCAGAAGACCTGTTTTACATAGGCGGCAGGCTTGATATCTTGCCCCATCCTTCAGGAAATGGCACTATATTTAATGTGAAATTCAAGCAGAGGCTTGAGACTTTCCATTAAGCGGCTTATTCTTTTAGTAATCTGGATTAGGTAACAAGGTGTAAGTTGATGTTAAGTGAAAGTTGCAATTATTGATGCTGTAATGTTATTGTAATGTTATTGTAATGTTATTATAATACCGAAGAGATTATGATGGTGGTCAGAAGCCGCTTAACAGAAACATTACAGGTTCTTTAAAAACAAAAATTTAATAAAGATCAATTGTTAGAAAATAAGCATCAACATAAGAAAATAGAAATGATTTGTAACATATTGGGTTTGAAGGTGGGGTTAGACGGATACAGGACAACAATCTGAAATTCCATATTCTGGACAAGGTTCGCCAAAAGTCTTGCCAACTAAAGTTATTGTAATGGATAAAGGGCTGCCATTGGAAGTAACAGTAAAAGAGCTTAATCCTGATGGCATGTCTTTTCTTGAGATTGTTGCTGAAGGTGGTGGTGAGCCAGCTGTACTGAGGTCTGGTAACCCACTTTCTTTGCTCACCGTATTCTCTACTGCCCCAGAGAGTGTTTTTTCAGCTATATATGAGGATGGAGCAGGCCAGGTCAATCACCTGCCTGAGCTTGTCGGGCAGGGCAAGCCTATACGTGTGGAAGACCTTAAGCCCCTGCCTGATGATATTGTCGCTTACTGCGTCCAGAATAACCCTGGTCTTGCCCGTCACCTTTGCAAGGTCAAAGGCTTCCCTGATTTTTCAGGATGGGCTTTCGATATCTTAGAGAGGGTCAAGATCTATAAGTTTGGTGAGAGCACAAAAAGAGGGTATGACATCGGCATGGAAGCAGCGGTCTCAGAATGGCATAGCAGGTACTGGCCGATACACAGGGAGCTAAACTGTGTCATGCCGTCTGAAGCCCTAAGCCTGCTCGATGAGAATGCATGCGGCAAGGGGGTTTATATCCATTGTGTCAGTTGCATGAATGTATTTCGGGCAGAAGGAAGCGAAAAAGAAGGTTACTCCAGCCAAGGTGAGCCGCTGTTTTTTGCAGGTGGTGTCCTGCATAGCAAGCTTAAAGGATATAATATCACAGGAGGCCTCTGCATGGAGCATGGTGAGATGGCAAAGAGCCTTGAGGGCAAAGGCAAGCTGGTTCAGATGAACAGGATTGCAAATGAATATTCCCTTGCTCTTGTAATGAGGATATGCGGGCTTAACCCAGAATCTCAACAGTCCCATCAGTATTTACAGCATCTGCAATGAACCTGCCTATCTTATTGTTCTTCTTGACCTTGATCATTGCTTTCTTGCTGACCTTTGCTGTCATGAGGTAATCACCATCTACTGTTATGTCGACGTTCTTGTTGATGTTGTCAGGGTCGACTATGAATACGATTGACTTTGACATGAGCTTTACAGAGTACTGGATGCGCTTTTTCGTGCTTTCTTCCCCATCCTCTCCTGGCTTTTCCCTGCCTGCTCTGCCAGCCGCCTTCCCTGTCTTGCCAGGGTTTTTTCTTCCTTTGTAATCATCAAGGCTTGCTATGTCGATTCCAATCCCTATGCTCTTTTCGATCTCTGATATCTGCTTTCCCTGTTTTCCTATGATTTTTGGGATCTCTTCTTTTGGCACGAACACCCTGCACCTGCTCTCAGAAAGCATCTCGACAAAAGCCTCATCAGAATACAACCTTATCTCAGACTCGATCTGCTTTTTTGCAAGCTCTCTTGCAGGGCTCTGTTTTGCGTTTGCAGTTACAGGCACGACAACAGTCTCTTCACCATAAGAGTACATCTCGAACTCAAGCTTGCCGGTCTCAAAATCATTCACAGTGACAACCGGCCTTGCAAGGTCGCTTTCAGTCATCCCTGACGGAACCTTGACTAGGATCTTAAGGCCGAGAACCTTTTCGATATGCCCGTCCCTGATGAATATGACTGTGTCTATGACCTGTGGGATGACTCCAAGTTCGATACGCCCGACAAACCGTTGTATTGCATCTATGGGGTTTGTTGCATGCACGACGCCTATGAAGCCTATGCCTGCGAGCCTTAGGTCGGCAAAGAGCTTGAAGTCTGCTGTGTTTCTCATCTCATCAAAGAATGTATAGTCAGGCCTTGAGAGCAGGAGTATGTCATGGATCTCCTGCGCATCGCCATGTGATATCGCGTATTGCGTTATCTTCTCAGGCAGCACAAGGTCACGCGGTGCTTCAACAGTCTTTACGATATTGTCTTTTTCTGCATAGTATTCAGCAAGTGCTGCAGCAAAAGTAGACTTCCCCATACCTGGTGCCCCCGCGATAAGGACGCCTTCTGCCTGTTCAGAGATCCTATTGAGAAGCTTTTCAGAAAGCTCGTATTCTTTAAGCGTTAGCTTCCTGACCGGCCTTACAGCAGTTATTTCCCACCCATCTGAAAAAGGGGGCTTTGTTATCACTATCCTGTATTTTTCAAGCTGGACTATGGTTGAGCCTGGCCGCTCTATTTCGATAAACCCATCATCCCTTTTTTTGGTCTCCTCGATGATCTCCCTTGAGATGTCCTGGATGTCTTCCTGTGTCAGCTTTTTCTTCCCCACCTGGACAAACTTCCAGTCTCCTGGCTTGCCTTTTTTGGCATAGGGCATGACCTCTTCTCTGAGGTGCACTGACATGGTCTTCTTGTCAAAGAACTTCTCAAGCCTGATTCCCCTGCTGCCGGTCCGCATGTCCATGAATACACATCTTGTTGACTTGGCTTTAGCAATCCTTGCCTGTGTCTTGTCTGCAGTTATGAATATGGCATCCTCGTCGTATGCCAGCTGCCTTGCCTTTGAGTCAGTCTCCCATTCCTCTGTTCTTGAGAGTTCAGAATACCTTGGCTTGACCCCTCTGAAGCCCAGGCTGAACCCTTGTTTTTCTGCCATGCCTCTGAGCCTGTCTATCTCATCGATGCCCAATGAGCCTATAACCTTGTTCTGGTTTGCCTTGTGTTCGAGCAGAGCCAGGATGGCCTCATGGATTATGATCTCATCAGCCTCTATTCCCTTAGAAGATAGCTTCTTGCTTAGGACCCCTTCGACCAATATCGAAAGGTCCGGCACGATCCTGTCATATCTCATCAGCTCCAGTAATTGAAGTTGTTTTATAAATCTAACGGCTGGAAAACAAGATGGCAAGGCTTATTGCAAAACAGCTCATGTATTTTATGCCATGCCCACTTGTTGCCATCTGTTTTTTTGGGCCAATGGGCAATTTTATATACAACCCATTGTTACATGACAGATGTGCGCGATGAATTAGTGAACACCATCTGAGCGAAAGCTGTGAAGAACGGAAGTAACTTACGAGCGCACGCTTCTTTTATCATCAATGTTCTTTCTTGAGAAACTGTTTTATTTTTTGCCTAATCTGTGTACTGTTTATGAGAATTTAGGGCAAGGGATAACTTTCAGGTCAAGTATCAACCGAACATCTTCAGGAGGTCCATGTCCTTCTCTTTTTTATTTTTGACCTTTCCTATGGCGTTTGTTATGTCTCTTGCTGTAATCTTTGTGCGCTCGTCCCTTATTGCAAAATAGCCTGCTTCAGTTACAATCGCCCTGATCTCTGCTCCTGAGCAGGAAGCGAGCTTCTTTAGTATCACATCCATCTTTATGCGCTTGTCTAGGTGCATTGACCCGGTATGTATACTGAATATCTCTTCTACGCCTTCATTGTCAGGAAGCGGAACCTCTATCAGGCGGTCGAGCCTGCCTGGCCTTAGGACTGCAGGGTCCAGAATATCCATGCGGTTGGTGCAGCCGATTATCTTGACATTGCCAAGCGGCTTGAATCCATCAAGCTCTGCGAGAAGCTGCATAAAGGTCCTCTGTACCTCACGCTCGCCGCTTGTGCCGAGATCGATCCTCTTTGCTGCGATCGCATCTATCTCATCTATGAAGACTATGCTTGGCGCCTTCTCTCTTGCAAGCTCGAATATCTCCTTTACTAGCTTTGCCCCCTCACCTATGAACTTCTGCACGAGCTCTGAGCCGACTATCTCTATGAATGTGGATTTTGTAGATGATGCCACTGCCTTTGCAAGAAGTGTCTTTCCTGTTCCAGGCGGACCGTGAAGAAGTATGCCTTTTGGGGGTGTTATCCCAACTTTTTTGAAGAGCTTTGGGGATTTTAAGGGTAGCTCTATTATCTCTTTTATGTTTGATATCTGCTCTTTTAGCCCGCCAATGTTTTCCCAGCAGATTTCGGGCTTTTCGATTATGACAAAGCTTTCTACATTGAACCTCTTGTTTGTGGGTATCTTTTTTATGACAGTCAGGTTCTTCTGCTCGCATAGGACAGTGTCGCCTGCGGCGATTTTTCCGCATTCATTGCTGATGTTTACATAGAACCTGTTCCCATTAGGGGTCTTTAGGATCGCGCAGTTTTCATGGAGGTCAACGACATCGCAGACCATGAGTGCGGGTTGCATGAACTTGCTTATCTCATCCTGAAGCCTGTTTATGGTTTCCCTGAGTATCTTGTTCTCATTATCGACCTGCTGGGAAGAATATGCATAGCCAAACATTATATTGTCCAGTTGATCTTTTGGTTGACTATCCATATGACAGGGTAGACCCAGATTGTTTATAAATATTTCGCAACATGAGAAATCTCAAAAAAAAGAACATAAAAAATTTAATGAAAAGATAAACATGACAAAGGAATCGGGGTTTTTCAGACAACTATAGTACCTTTTTTCATCGCCCAGTGCTTCTTGTTATTGTCGTCGACACCATAAATGTCAAGCTTCTGCTCTTTTGCATTTATCACGATATCGTAATGGTAGACTGATGCCCTGTCAGGCTCAAAGCCAGACCCAAGAGCGACATGTATCATGCCCTTGATCTTTTCATTGACAATAAGGTAGTCGCATAGCTCGGCTTTCGGATTGGTGTTGATTGCAAACTCGCCGATCATGTTGAAGTTGTCTTTCTTCATCCTGATTATCTCTTTTGGGACTGACCTGTTTTTCTCAAGCTCTTTGAGCTGTTTCATTGCCTCATCCTTCCTTTTCTTGATGAGCCCGAGTATCTTTGCCGGGCATGATTCAATCCTGTAGCCTTTCTTGTCAGATACAACTACAAGCGGCTTTTTTGCGCTTAAAGTGTAGCTCTGGTCGATGCTTATCACGACGTCGCCTACCATCCTGCCCTTTATGTATTCAGGCGTTATGAACATCTCTCCGCCAGGAAGGTTTGCCATGCATCCTGCCTTGATCCCAGTCTTCTTGTAGTACTCTTTGTTTATCTTTGACCTGATGTCGACATCAGATCCCCTTGGCCATCTTCTGCTTCCGTCTTTTTTGATGAGCCCGACTTCAAACTCTGTCCTCTTCTTTGCGTTGCTGTTTGAGCTGACGATCATCTTTTTGCTCTTTTCAGCGATCCTTTTCAGAGCGTCGTTCTTCCTTTTGATCTCAAACCAGTCTACGTTGTTTGTCTTGATGAAGATGTCTATAGGGAGCGTGCTTGTGAACCCTATCCTTGATCTCGGAAGTCTTGTGTCGTCTTTTGTCTGCGGCGAATAGTCAAGCTTGTAGGCTATCTGGCCAGGAGACTGCCATCTTGTCTTTTTATTTGGCGAGGGGTATCCTATGATCTGGCCGAAGAGGTGCTTTCCGGAATATCCCCCTCCTGCGATAAAGAAGTTCGCATCATTTGTCTTAAGCCTGCCTGACCTTATATAACTCCTCAGGCAGTTGAACCTCTTAAAGACTGGCTCGTCGATATCTTTTGAGAGCTCGCATCCGGTGATTGTCGCCTTCAGGTCGCCTACCCTTTCCATGTCAACAAGCAAAGACCCCTTTGAGCTTGATGCTGACATTGTCACTCTTTTTGCAGTCTTTTTTGCAGAGAGCATCATGGCCCATGAGATCGGAAAAGAGTCAAGATAGTCCTCAAGCGGCTTGTTAAGCATCTTGTCGACAGGGATGGTTTCGAACCCAACACCTACTGACTCTGTTCTTTTGAGGTTGTAGACCTGGTCCCAGATGACATCTGCAGTCTTTAGCAGCAGCGGCCACTTGTGCTTCTTGAACCATCCTGTCTTGTAGTCCAGGCTGATGTCTCCTGAAAATCCCCCTTTTTCAGACCTGATCACATATTCAGGCGGGTTGAATATCCTTTTGAACCTGCCTTTTCCTGCCTTTTTTTCGACAGCTGCGATAAAACCAGACATGGCTTCTGCAGCATCAGTGTCCCATCCCTCTTTCATGTCCTTGTATATGTTCCATGTATAAAAAAGCGTGTTTATCATGTCAGAGTCCCTGTTGCAGAACATGACATGGATCTCTCCTTTGTTGTCATGCACTGCTTTTGAGAGCGGTGCGATGGAGTAGAAGGCATTTTCGTTTGTGATATCTGAAATGATAAATACCAGCTTGCCTTTCATGTTGCCGAGCTTGTTCTTGTAATATCTGACAGCGTCATCGAATCCTTTCATGTTGTATTTCATTTTTGTTTTACGCTCCTCTTTTTTTAATCTGTATCATAGATGTTATTTATATTTCTTTAGATATTATTTATATCTCTTTCTTATGCAGCATCTTTTCATGCTTGTTATGGCAGCAGCCTGTGCTGATGAAGAATGCCCAGGCAGCCAGGAGATAGTGTTTCCTGCCTGTAGCTATCATACTATCAAAAGGTCCTTTCTTGCCCTGGTCAGGACTTCGTGGCCTTTTTCTGTCACAAGGACAGTGTCTTCGATCCTCATGCCATACCTCTTTTTGAACCTCTTGCTGAAGTATATCCCCGGCTCAATTGTGAGAACCATCCCTGCTTTTAGTATGTCTTTGGAATTGCTTGATAGGTTTGGCAGCTCATGGATCTGCACACCTACACCATGGCCAAGGCTGTGGTTGAAATACTCATTGTATGGGCCGAGCCGTTCCCTTACTGCTATGTCTATCTCTGAGCACTTGACGCCTGGCCTGACCATATCAACTGCCATCTTTTGGATATCAAACAGCATATTGTATATGGCCAGCTCACCCTGTTTTGGCTTTCCCCTATAGACAACCCTTGTTGTATCAGACTTGTATCCCTTGTAGTCAACGCCAAAGTCGATGAAGCAGAAGCCAGGCTTAAGAATGACATTCTTCCCCATGTAATGGACCAGTCCGGAGTTGGCACCAGATGCGACAAGAGGCTCAAAGGATGTGGTGCAGCGCCTTTTTCTGGTCTTATCGATAAGAAACTGCCTGACATCCTCTTCAGTCCTTAGGCTTTTTATCTTCTTAAACATGAGTGCAAGGATCTGGTCGCTTATCCTGCATGCTTTTCTTATCAGGGCTATCTCGTTTTTGCTCTTTATGCTTCTCAGCTCAAGGAGCATTCGGCTGATGTCGACAAACCTATGTTTCATAAGCTTTTTTCTTATTGCCAGGAACTCGTTTACAGAGATTATGTCCCTGTTTATACCAAGCTTTGCAGCCTTTCTTTTTTTTATGATCCTGCTGATCTGTGCATTCAGCGGCTTTTCAAAAACACAGACACTGACATCCTTTAGTGCTGTCTTTGCCCTCTCATAGTCCATCTTTGAGACCAACACTGTTGAGTTTCCCTTTTTCGGAACAATAAGGAAACTTGGAGTGATGTCTCCACAGAGGAGATATGACAGGTTAGGCTCGCTGTTGCTTAGAGAAGAGAGAAGTATAATGTCTATCCCGTTCTCCTTCATCTTTTCCCTTAACCTGGCTATCCTTGTTTTGGTATTGTCCTTTTCTGTGGATTTCACCATGCCATTGACAAATTATTTATATTATTTAAAACTTCTGCCGATGATGAGACAATTTATTCTTGACAACGGCATGAAGGTATGTCTTGAGAAGATGCCGACAAAATCAGTTGCAGTGGAGCTTTGCGTTAAGACTGGCTCAGTAAATGAGAAGAAGGGGCTCTCAGGGATATCCCATTTCATAGAGCATATGCTTTTCAACGGCACCAAAAAGAGGCCGGATGCAAAGTTGATCTCAAATGAGATCGAGAAGCTTGGCGGGGATTTCAATGCCGCGACATCCCATGAGAGAACAGTCTATTATGTCAAGGTTCCAGGCAAATACCTTCATGTTGCGCTTGATGTGCTTTCTGATATGCTTATAAACCCGTTGTTTGATGAGGCTGCGCTTGAAAAGGAGAAGAAGATCATTATCGACGAGATAAAGATGATCAATGACCAGCCGAGGTTTTTCCAGTGGGTGCTTTTCCAGCAGAGCCTGTTTAAGAAGCATCCTGCAAGGAACCCTATCTATGGCTCAGTTGAAGATGTGAAAAAGACAACAAGGGATGACATGATGGGATATTACAGGAGATTTTATTCAGCGCCGAACATCTCTCTATTTGTTGTCGGTGATATCAACAGCAAGACCCCTGGTATGGTAAGGTCATATTTCGGCCAGATGAAAAACGCACATATTGTTTCAAAAAGGCGCTTCTCTGAGCCTAAACAGACAAAAAAGCTTACAAGGAGGCTTGTAAGAAACCCTCTTCAGTCGTATATGGTTCTTGGCTATAAGACACCACCAAGAGGCCATATAGATAGCTATGCGCTTGACATAGCAAGGGCGGTTCTGGGGAAGGGCCAGTCAGGCAGAATCTTTGACAGCATAAGGACAGAGATGGGCCTTGCCTATGATCTTGGTGTTGTGCATAACCCCTCTGTTGATTTTGGATTTTTTGCAGTCTATGTAAGCACAGCAAAAGAGAACCAGAAAAAGGTCAAGGCAGAGATACTAAGGCAGCTGAGGCAGCTTGAGGACATCTCTGAAAAAGAGCTGTCTGAGGCAAAGCAGTACATAGAAGGTGAGTTTATACTCATGTCTGAAGACACGCAGAAGCGGGCTGAGCTTATGTCATATTGGGATTCAAATGCTGATGCAGATGATATTAAGACCTATATCAAGAAGATAAGGTCTGTAACAAAAAGGCAGCTCATAAGCACAGCCAAAAGATGGCTGGATGAGAATTATACGCTGACAGTTATCGAGTGATTGTAATCTGTCGGACCTTTGGCCTTTTTTAGCGATGCTACAGCAAATGTTATTTAGGGATTAGGATAAGCTTCACGTATTATGTCTTCTTTTCCTTTCATGCCCTGCCTTATGGGCTCAAGCAGCTTGTTTATCTCGTCAGCAATAGCCATCTTGAGGTCCTGTGGGTGCAGCTTTTTTTCTATAAAGTCCTTTTCAAGCGAGCTGTAGTCTGCGTATGTGAGGTTTCCACCCCATTTTTCAGGCCTCTTTATCGTGAATTTTTCTCCACTGTCTTCTTTTATCGTGAAAAGTATGTATCTTGTAAAGGCAAGAACCCCATTTTCCTCTACCTCTCCTTCTGGGCAGAATGCCTTCTTGAGCTTTTCCTTGACATCGGTTTCTGAATCCAACAGGTCGATCTTGCTTGACTCATCAGATGCGCTCATCTTTTTCCCGATAAGCCCTGGTATTATAGGGGTCATGACCTCAACCCTCCTCTTGTTTCCGATCTTTGGATGGTACTCTCTTGCAAACATGAAAATCTTCCTTTGGTCTGTTCCGCCGTACTGCACATCAACACCAAGGTACTCTTCATCAAGCATCTGCATGATGGGGTATATGAGCCCTGAAAGCTTGGGGTTATCATCCATCTTGACGACTTCAGACCCTGCTTTTTTGCAGTCATGAACAGATGCATAGGTCGATACCCTCAGGACGTCATAAAAATAATCAGCGTCCTTCTGGAAGTCCAGGCCCCTTATTATCTCAAAATTTTTGATGTCTGCGCCAACAGCCTTAAACATCAGCGGTATGACTGCATTGTAGTAGTTGAAACGCTTTTCAAGTATCTCCCAAGGGGTGTTGTCAAGCGCGCCGTGAAGGTCTGCTAAAAGCAGCTTGACCTTGAATCCGGCTTTCAGGAAATCTGCAAGCTTAAGGACCCAGAGAAAATAGGCAACATGCGGCCTTCCTGTGATCGCTGTCCCAAGATAGACAGAAGGATGCTCTTTTTTCTTAAGAAGGGATCTTAGCTCCTCTTCTGTAACTATCTCTTCGCAGTTCCTTGTAACAAGCCTGAATCTTTCATCTGTGTCCATTTTTCTCAACCCTTATATCCCTCATATTTAATAGTCTTCAAAGCGCTATTGCGGCTCTTATCTTACTGTCTTCGCCTATATGATTATCTGATCGTGATTATCTAATCTATGCCGGCAAAATCTAGTCTGGTAATAAGCAAGGATTATTTAAATCATTGGGTTTGGATTGATTGTTGGTCAACGTACCCCATCTCTTGCGGCGGGGTTTTTGATTGTTCCTGGCATATCGACAGTTTGTCAGTCATGGCCGCTCTTGCTCTTGATTATCTCCAATAATTTGGATAGCTCATCGATCAAGAAATCAGGCTCTTCAGCAAGCAGCTTGTCTTTGCTGTCATAGCCCCTTGTTACTGCAACAGACCTTATCCCTGCCTCTTTTGCTGCTCTTATGTCATGGACCATGTCACCGACATAGATAGTGTCAGCAGGCTTTATCCTGTTCTCTTCTATCCAGCTTTTTATCTCCTTTATCTTGTCTTTGACATCAGACCTGATGGAGTTAAACATGCTGCTTAGGCCAATTTTGTCAGACTCTTTTTTAAGCCTTTTGTTTGACATAGAGGTGAAGAGGTAAATGCTTATGCCGAGCTTCTTGATCTCGACCAATGTTTTTTTTGCATCAGGGAACGCTTCTGGCAGGGGTGTGGTCCTGCACTCTTCATCATATGTGCTTTTGATCTCTGCAAACGGCCTGTCATGGTACCTTCTGTTGAAGTTCTCATATGGGAGCTCAAATGTTTCCTTGAACTCATCATAGCTTATTGCCTTTACATCAAACCTCCCAAAGACTTTCATGCATGTCTCATATACTGTTTTGTGGTCATCGCAGATGACACCGCTCCAGTCGAATATGATGTTTTTTATGGGCATTAGAATCTAAAACTTAAAACTCAGGCGCATATTTAAAATTTTACATAAAATCGCTAAATTTCTCATAAACTATTTATAAATAATCAGCTTACCCTTGTCTTATGATACCTGTTAGCATGCTCTCAAGCTATATGTACTGCCCAAGGAAGGTGTTTATGCAGAATGTCCTAAAGCTAATCGAGGTTCCGAGAGAGGCAGCAGTACTGGGCTCTATCAGGCATGGTGCATTTGATATGATAAACAAGGCTGAGCAGGATATTGTTGTTTCACTAAAACAGGGATATGGGCTTAACATGGTCGAAGAGAGCTATAGGAAGGCCATGTCTGATATTGTCAGGAACTCGATCATAGTAAAAAAAGAGGACATAAGGCGTGCCAGGCTTGAGCCAGCAGGAGTCCATGCGTCTGTCATGAAAAAGCTCAGGCCAGAAATATTGATACGGGCAAGGAATGTGCATGATTTCATGCAGAAGACAGGCCTTTTGGGTGAAGAGCTGTGGCTTGAGCTCATACCTAAAATCAAGTCTGAATATGCTGTCAGGTCTGAGCCCTTGCAATTGTCAGGGGTAATAGACCAGATCCTGGTCACACAGGAAAGGCTTGTTCCTGTTGAGCTTAAGACTGGGAAAGCGCCAAGAGAAGGCCTCTGGCCAGGGCACAGGATCCAGCTTGCAGCCTATGTCATGCTTCTTGAGGACAGGTTTAACATGAATATCAATGAGGGGATCCTGAGATATCTTGATTCAGATGAGTCAAGGACACTTATGATGAACCCATTTATCAGGCAGGAGGTAATCGATATCAGGATCAAGGTGGAGAATCTGCTTGCTGCACTTGATATCCCTGCAAAGCTGGAAAATGATAATAGATGTGGGAAATGTGGGCTCAAGGAGGACTGTTTCAATGATGGGCTGATCAGTTCAAAGATGAAACAGGTTGTCTCAGAGAAAAAAGAAACATTTAAATAATACTTTGTTATCTTACTGATTCAGGAATAGTTAATTATTATGAGGGGTCGATCATGGCTGATGAAGATAAAAAATTTTCAAGGGAACTGTTAGGAAAGACTGTTGTCAGTAAATCCGGTAAACGCTTTGGTGAGCTTGGTGACATCATATTTGAAACAAGATCTGGTGAACTGATCCACATGATTCTTAGGAACCCAACTTCATATACTGAAAAGCTGGAGCTGGAAAAGGACAAACAGGGCAATATCCTGATACCTTTCAGCGCTGTAATTGCGGTTGGAGATTTCGTTGTTGTTGCAGAGGAAGACATAATATAATTTTTTATATTTTATAATACCATCTGCTCTTAGTATTATTGTTCTGTTTATTATGTTGACTTTTTATCCTGTTCATTCTGATGACTTTTTGTACAGTTAATTTTGTCTGATGCCTTGTTATCCTGTTTATTCTGATAATTTTTTTAAATAGGTAATGATACCTTGCTGTTATGGCAGGAGTCTTATCAGCAGGAACCCCCTCAGCAGGAGTCCCATCAGCAGAAACCCTATCAGACCAGGCATTCAGGAACCTTGTTGAAAAGAAGGTCAGGAGGACAATAAGGAAACACAGGCTGTTCACTCTAAAAGACAGGATAGCTGTTGCAGTGTCAGGCGGCAAGGACTCTGTTGTCTGCATGTATATCCTAAAAAAGATGGGATATAGCATCAGGGCTGTAACAATAGACCCAGGCATAGGGAAATATTCACAGGAGAACCTCAAGAACCTAAAAAGCATATGTAAGAGGTATGAGATCGCACTTGACGTGATATCATTTAAAGAAGAGCTTGGCATGGGCATAAGGAAGATACTTTCCAAGATGAGGTCAGAGGGGATAGATTACTCTGCATGCATGATCTGCGGGATTCTCAAGCGATACCTGCTCAACAGGTATGCAAAAGAGAACAGCTTTGTTGCGATCGCTACTGGCCATAATCTTGATGATGAGGCGCAGGCTTTTCTTATGAACGTCTTTAGGAACGATTTCAGGCTTGCAGTGCGGCAGGGGCCAAAGCCAGGCATCACAAGGTCTGCAGGGTTTGTTCAGCGTGTAAAGCCGCTTTATAACATTTCAGAGCAGGAGATAATTAGGTATTCAAAAGCAATGAGGTTTCCTGTTTACTATGGGATATGTCCATTGTCAACAGATGCGTACAGAAGGCAGTTTATAGCTATACTTGATGGTTTTGAGAAAAAGCACCCTTCTGTAAAATACAACATATTGGGGTTTCAGGAGATAATGGCAAAGGGAATCAAGAGCACTGGCCATGGCAAGAGCGGCAATGGGACCAGGGTAGGCAGATGCGAGAGATGCGGAGAGCCGTCATCAAACAGCGTGTGCAAGGCATGCCATATCATGGAAAAGCTGGAACTTCATAATAGTAGCCCAAGAAAAACTATGAGACCCGCAAATTGAGCCCATGTAGATATTATAGGAATTGGATACTCCCAAATAGGACATCAGTCAGT
>JAFGRM010000098.1 GCA_016935125.1 Candidatus Woesearchaeota archaeon | reverse complement strand
TTTCATATCTTCTCTCTTATTCTCATCTCTATCTTCTAGCCTGTTATCTTTCATATCTTCTCTCTTATTCTCATCTCTATCTTTTAGCTTGTTATCCTCCTTCTTATTTTCTTCATCATCTTCTTCTTTTTCTTGTCTTTTTCTTCCGAGAAGCTCTGAGATCTTCCTTGCAAGCCAGCATCTGTGCTCATTTATCCTGCCGTAAATCTCCCTTACCTTTATGTTGTCCTGCTCAGCTGATGGGGAATCAAGAGAATGGTTCAGAGAGGGGTTGTTTTCAAGAGGGCCTTTGTCAGGCATTTTCTGCATCTCTTCTATCTCCTGCTTATCTGACAGATCTTTCTGCATAGTGGCATTTTGAGGGATTGTCCTAGATACTATCTCTGCCAGATTCTCATTTAACCAGGAATCTGCAGCTGCACTGTCATTGCTGCCAAGGCCTGTTTCCCCTAATCTATTCTCTCTGCTTTCCTTTTCCATTTCCTCTTTCTCTTTTTTTCCTTTTAGGTTCTCAACAACATTAATATTATGGTCGATTATCTTCTCAGTCCTGTCCAGCTCATCCTTGACATTATCTTCAAGCTCGCTAAGATAGTCAACCTTCTTTTTTACACTGTCTTCATATTCAAGCCCTTCTTTGTGTTTTTCTGCAATCATGTCAAGTATCCTCAGCTGTCCTGTTATATTTGTTTCTGTGCTGTTCAGCTCTGCTTTTGCTTTCCTGTGCTCATCTTCAAGCTTCTTTATCCTTTCCAGGTCATCTTTGACCTCTAGCTCTTCTCTTTCAAGATCCATCGCTGTTATTGCATTGCTTGTCTTGAGCTCTTCAAGCATATGCCTGGTATCCTCTTCTGCCTTCATCATGTCCTTATGCTCATCGCTGTTCTTCTTCTCTTCTCTTGCGAGCTTTGATATCTCTCTCATCTCGTAGTCAAGAATCCTCTCGTCCTTTTTTAGCTCTCCTACCATGTGGTCTTTTGAGAGCTTTAGCTCGTCAAGCCACCTGCTTATCCCCTTCTCTTTCTCCTTTAAGGTGTTTCCATCTTTTTTGAGGCTGTCCTGCTTCTGTTTCAGGGCATTCTCTTCTTCTATTAGGGCCTTGTAACTGTTCAGGAGGTCTGACTGGGTATCCTTGTTCTGCTGCTGTATTATCTCGAGCTGCGCCTGCTTGTCATAGAGCTCTTTTTTTGCCTCTTCAGGATGATTCTTCTCTCTTATCATGTTGATCTCGCTGGTGAGCTCTTTTAGCGAGCTTATCTCATTGTCGACAAGCGTCTCATCCCTGTTGACCTCAAATGAGATCGTTTCTTCTTTTGACCTTGCCATCTCCATCTTATGCCTGACAGTCTCTTCAAGCCTCTTAAGATCGGCAAACCTCTGTCTTATCCTGTTGTAAGATTCCTTGTTCACCTTGTCCATGTGCCTGAGCTCAACCTGCTTTTCAAGAAGCTCTTTCTTTTTCTCTTCAAGCCTAGATTCCATCTCGTTGTTCTCATGCATTATCTTGTTTAGGAATATTGTGAATATGCCCTTGTCATTTTTGTTAGCCTTGTCGTTCCTAGCATCTGCAGGCGCGTTTCCATGTAGCTCAAGGATCCTTGTGTTTACAGCCTCTTTTGCCTCTTTTGGTGTCCTTGAATGCCTTATTGCAGATGCAAGGCTGCAGTCATTGTATATGTTCTCGACCCAATCTGCAAAGTCATTCCTGTTATCGTTTGCATGATGCCTGAATACGTGCCTGCTCATGGAAGAGAAAGCCTTGTAGAGCTCAAATAGGTTCTCAAGGGTCTCACCAGACTGAAGCCAGAACCTGTGCTCAGGCGGCAGGTCTGAAAAGAAGCGGCTTATATTTTTCCTGTATTCGATATAATGGCTGAACATGACGTCACTGAGTAGCTCTGATCCTTCCTTTGCCTGTTCCATGCTCTTAGGCATCGGCTCCTGCGCCCCTAGTCCTAGGCTTCTGTGTTCCTGTGTCATGTTGTGCTCTTTTGACTTTTGTAGTTGCATATTCTGTCTTTGTACCATATCTTTTTGCGTCTGCTCTTGGCTGCTGTTCTTGTCATTCTCACCCTCTGCTTCTGCTGCTGTGGGTGGTGCACATCTTGTGCCAAAATGCGTTGCATGGCAGCCATCCTCCCATGCGCTCTCTTTGCGCAGGGCCTTGATAAAAAAGGGGTTAGGCTTAAGCGGCCTGCCTTTTATCGTGATATGATTACTTCCTGCGGCCGAAAACATCTTTTATCCCCTTTTTGAGCTCTTTTAGCTTTTCGTATTCCCGTAAGAAATTCATATTTGACATGATATCAAAGAGCATACGGTAATAATGGTCCTTGAACTGGCTGGTTGCAGTGCTGTTCTCAAGTGCAGACCTTATCTTTGCAAGGATGCCCTTAGCCAGGTCATATCTTTTGTGTTCGACATTCTTGCGGAACTCTTCTACCAGATCATCGATGTTCTGCACAAATCCTCCTACCCCTACAGGTGGCAGCTTGTTTTCCATAGCACAGCCCCTTGTGCTCAGGGTGTTGCCGAGGAGCTTTTCTTCGAGTATCCTCTTTCTTGCCCTAAGCTCCTCTTCTCTGTTTAGGAGCTCTTCTTCTCTATGCGCAAGGCTATCTTCAAGCTCTGCTAAGCTCTTCTTCTTTATGTTGAGCATCTCCTCAGCCTCTTTTATCAGGCGGATCTCTGAGGTTATCCTCAGCCTCTTTTCCTCTTCTGATCTTATGAGAGAGTTCTTCTTGTCGATGTCTTCATACCACTTAAGCTTCTTCTGGTTGTATGCATCCTCCCATAGCCTGTGATAGAAAGACTTCTTGATCTCTGCATAATCCCTTTCATGAGGCTCTGCAGCCTGTTTTTCAGGGCTTTTCCAGCTTATTTTGCTGTGCGTTATTCTCTCGTTGTGCTTATCAGGCCTGTCATTGCTGTCGTTGCTTAGCTTTTGCAAGAATCCTAGGTCTGGATCAAGCGGCTTTGATTTGAGCATCAGCGTGCTTTTTTTTGGCGCTATGTCATCTGAGATGCGCTGCCAGCTGCTTTCTTCTGAATCCAACCCCTGATGCATAGATGGCTGTATGGCGTCTGCTGCACACTTATGATCCTGCCTCATGCTGTAATGCCTGATGCCATAATCTTTCCCTGGCTCGACTACCACTCCTGAAGGGAAGTGTTCAGAGTTCTCATGCGCAGCAGCATTGTTATTATCCTCTTTGTTGTTATCCACTAGTTCAATATCAACATTCTCAGCAGGATTGCCAGGCTCAGGATTATCATCATCGAGACCATCTTCAATATCATCATGTACAGCAAGCCCGCGCTTTTTCACCTTTTCAAGCCAGGCATCAAGCGCCATGAGCATCGTGCTCCTGTCAGTTATCGTGGACAGCATAAAGGCCAGCTCCCTGTCTTTTAGAACACCTCTTATCCATTCAGAAAAATCATTCTTATGATGGTTTACATGATGCGAAAACACCCTGTCGCTCATTATGCCAAGCTCTTTAGACAGCTCGATTAGGTTGTTGATCTCGCCGCCGCCTTCAAGCCAGAACCTGTGCTCAGGCGGCAGGTCCATAAAGAGCTTTTTTGCATCCTTTATCGAGATTATGTACTTTTTTGCTTTCCTGCTCTTGCTCCTGCTATCATTCTGGCTCTTGTGCGCATGCTTTTCGCATGGGTCTGCTCTTGCTGTAGCAGAATTGCCCTTATGATCCTTGCTTGGATGGGGGTTGGTGTCAGGAGTGGCATCAGGCTTAGCATCAACCTTTCCTTCTGGCGTGTTCTTTGCCTTGTGTCTGTTCAGTATGTGATGGAGGCTTGGGTTTGGCATCTTGTATCACTGCTCTATAATTTTATCTATTTGTCTATTATCCTTTCTACAATCTAATAATACCTATAATCTGATTATTTCATGTTTTTCATGTTCTATATCATTGATATCTTTAATGCCTGCTCCAATGATAGTATCTGGTAGTAGATCATCATTCTGTTGGAGTCATCCTTATCGACAGTCTCGTATATCTGTCTCATCTTATCAATCTCATTTTGGGCATCTTCAAACCTCTTCTGCTCGATATCATCAGATGCACTCTCAGACAGCCTTATGAGCTCAGCCAGGCTGTATCCTGCATCTTTCTTAACATCCTTGTCCTTCTTATCATCTTTGTTATTATCATCATCGCTCTTCTTGTCATAATTGCTTTTGTCTTCATAGTTGTTCTTATTGTCATTGCTCTTCCTAGAATCAATGTCTCTTTCGTGCTTTTTATCATCCATTTTTTGCTTGTGCTTTTTATTATCATAGTTATTTTTATTGTCACTGCTCTTATCAGCATCATTGTATCTCTCCTGATTCTTATCATCAGGATTATTGCCTGTATTGCCAGCATAATTATTCTGGGCATCAAACCGGCCATCAAGCCCTTTTAGCTTCATGCTCTCTTCTCTGACCTTCTCTTTTAAAATCTCATAAGACTCTTTCAGGCGTTTTGTTGCGTTCTTGTACCTTGAGATATCCTTTGCGATCTCTGCTGCCTCATGGGCAATCTTCTGTTTTTTTGCTGTTGCTTCCTCATCTCTCTCGATTTCTGAAGCCCTCTTCTGATTCGATCGTTCAAGGCATCTGAGCAGGTTTTCTCTTTCAGTGATCAGCTCTTCTTTTCTTCTCAGGTCAAGATAGCTCTTCTTTAGAATACCTTCCTTTTCCCTCAGCTCTTTTTCTTTTGTGATGATTGACCTTCTGATTTTTTTAAGGGAGAACAATCCTTTTTTTATGCTGCGCTCTTTCCTGCTGTTTTCTATCCTTGCCTTTTTTATCTGATCTATCGCCTTCTTCTGCTCGTTATCCTTCTCATCAAGCTTAAGGCTTGTCTCCTTGAGCTTTTTCTCAAGCTGGATAAGCTTGTCCAGCTTAGGGACAAATGACTGCTCCATCTTTCCGAGTTCAAACTCCTTGTTCTCAATCTCGATTATCTTCTTAGTTAAGCTATCTTCTTCATTTTTAAGCAGTTTCCTGTCTGCAACAAGCTGTTTGTCAAAGGCTTTTTGCTCAGAGACGCCCTTTGCTAGGGATATTTTCTCATCCAAAAGAGCCTTTTCTTCATTCTTCAGTTTCTCGATGCCCTTTTTTATCGTTGACTCTTTTTTTACTGTCTCCTTTTGTTTTGCCTCTAGCTCCCTGACCCTTTCGATGATAGAGATCTCTTCTTTTCTTAGGGATTCATTGTTCCTCTTGAGCTCTTCTTCGCGTTTGCCAATCTCGCGTTCGCGCTCTTTTAGGAGAAGCTCCCTTTTTTTGATCATAATCTCCTTTTCTTTTAGCTCAAGCTCACGGGTGTTAAGCTCAAGGCCTGATACCTTGCTTCTCCTGATAAATGTTTGTGGCTCATCTCTTTTTTCGAACTGCTCATATGTATTTGCTGGATCATTGACCTTGAGCAGCTTCATCATATCAGAAATCTCACTATCTATCTCATCCAGCTCTTTTTTTAGTTCAGGTGTTTCCCTTTTAGCGCTATTCTCTTTTTTATCTCTTTCCATCAGCCACCCTTTTTTTTGCGTTATTGCCTGCTCTTTTGTTATTGTACTTTTTTCTATTTAAAACTAATTTAACCCCTTAAAATGGAATAATTCTGCTGCTTGCCATTTATATAATTTTGTTGTATCTTTAAAATGGTATACCTGTTTTAAATGTGATATATGGGATAGATTGGATAGATCGGATAGATTGGATATATACACCTGTTGCAGGCTCAAAGCCAGCTCCTAAAAAACAGAGGCTTGTTGTGCTTTTTGGGGCCAGATTGAGCAAAGAAATAGCAATATTTAAAAGGAGGTCACTTTTCCAATATTTAAAACAAGCTTTAAAAAAACTTTAAGACAAGCCTCTATATAGACAAAGGTGGTAAAAGAAAATGGCTGATGCTCAGGAAATATACACATGTGTTTCATGCAAGAAACAGATATCAAATGACAATGGCTCTGTCATATTCAAATGCCCTAAATGCGGAAAGGGGCTTATTGTCAGGTGCAAGGACTGCAGGCAGATTGCAGCAAAATATACTTGCCCTGAGTGTGGTTTTGTAGGGCCAAACTGATATCGTATCTTGTATAGTATGCTTATATGTTGTATTTGAATAATTTTAATAGGTAATATCTTGCTGTATCTGGTATGGATATGCGTATTATGATGGTATGGATATGCGTATTATGATAATATTTATGTTATGAAAATATTTATGACATGTAAACTTAAAGTAAACATTAAAGCAGTTGTTTATGGTTATTTTGGGTGTTTATGGACCTTTAGTGTTTTTAATGCTTTTTGGAGGGATTATCATGGCAAGTGTGATAGTAACATTGAATATAATGCCGGTATCACCGGATATTGACATAGAAAGCATCAAGGAATCTGCATTACAGAAGATTACACAGCATTATGGCGAGACCGAAACAAAGACAGAAGTCGAGCCGATCGCCTTTGGCCTAAAGGCCATTAAGGTATTGTTTGTTATGGATGAGTCAAAGGGTTCTACTGAAGAGCTTGAAAGGGACATCTCAACAATTGAGGGTGTGAATTCTGTAGAAGTGACTGATGTCAGAAGAGCAGTAGGTTAGCTGAATCTAACTTCTGGACTAACTTGGGGATAGTATTTTTTAATGATCTTTCCTGAGTTGACAGCCAGATATTCTCTTTTTTTCTTTGTTTAATGTCTGCATGGTTATAGTTTCTGTCTTGTTTTTTCAACTTCAATTTCCAGCTTCTTGTTCTTACCTTCAATTTCCACAAACTTTTTAAGATATGCATGTCAGTTATGCATCTTAAGGCTTAAGGTATATGCCACTAAGGCTTAAGGTGTATGTCATTAAGGCTTATGGATATGCTCTAAAGCTTAAGCAGGATATTGTTACCAAGGATAGATGCTGCAACCAAAAGCGAGGTGAAGACAGATGGATTATTATACAATGGATGACTTTGATTTTTCAGGGAAAAGGGTGCTTGTCAGGACAAATTTTGACGTGCCTGTTGATGATAACGGAAACATCACAGACGACAGGAGGATCATGCTTTCTGTACCTACCATCAGATACCTTCTGGAGAAGAATGCATCGAAGATAATAATAATGTTCCACATGGGCAGGCCTAAGGGGCGGGTTCCAGAGCTCAGCACCACAAAGGTCGCAAGCAGGCTGGCTGAGATGATGGGTATCGATGTCGCAAAGGTCGATAGCTGGGGTGAGAATGGGCTTCCAGAGGCAAGGGTTATAATGCTTGAGAATGTCAGGTTCAATGCTTTTGAAAAATCCAAGGATGAGGCAGAGAGGGACAGTTTCGGAAAGCAGCTTGCAGGGCTTGCTGACATCTTTGTCATGGATGCCTTTTCCAACATGCATCATGCAGAGCAGGCATCTATGACAGGTGCTATGAAATACCTGCCAAGCTGTCTTGGGATAGGCTCTAAAAAAGAGATCGACATGATAAGCAGGGCAATAGAGAACCCAGAGAGGCCGTTTGTATCGATCATCGGCGGGCTTAAGGCTGAGAAGCTGAATGCAGTCCACAACCTGCTAAAAAAAGTTGACAGGATCCTTGTCGCAGGCGCGCTCGCATTCACTGTCCAGAAAGCCATGGGTTATGAGATGGGAGATTCAAAGATCGACAGTGAAGGATTGACCCATGTCCAGGAGATAGTAACTGAGCTAAAGGACAACCCAAAGGTCATATTGCCTTCTGATGCTGTCATAGCAGACAGGTTTGATGAGCTTGCTGAATCAGAGGTTGTGGCGATAGACTCAGTCAGGCCTGGCTGGATGGCGCTTGATATAGGCCCAGCTACAGTAGGATCATTCAGGAGCGAGCTCCTTTGTGCAAAGACCATAATCTGGAACGGGCCTATCGGTGTTTTTGAGTTTGAAAAGTTCTCAAAAGGGACACGAGAGATCGCAGCAACCCTTGCAGAAGCAGTGTCATGCGGAGCCTGTGTCATTGTAGGAGGAGGAGACTCAGCTGATGTCATAGATAAGCTGAAGCTTGAGGACAAGGTTACATTTGTCTCAAGCGGAGGCGGTGCATCACTTCTTATGTTTGAGGGAAAAACACTGCCTACGATGGATCATCTTGTCAGGAACAAGCAGGCGTTTGCAAGATAACAAAAATTTGCCACACCTCGCTATCCCGAACCTATAGTCACTAAAGTTCCTCTTTCTTTATATTCAATTATTTCATCATTTTCATTGACTATAATTATCTTTCATTTAGGCATAAGAGACCACAATTCAAAAGTTTATATAAATTTATTGAAAAGCCCCCGAGTAATATTGCGTATAACATCGCGATTTAACGAAGTCTCATGGGTGGTGGCATCCCGCAGGCCAGGGTATAATTCTTATTTGCAGATTAAAGAATTTGGATGAGATTTGGGTCGGGCGAAGTGCAACGAGTGACCTAAGGCTGCCCAAGAACTATGGATAAAATCCCCAGAAAACCGAAATATTTATATGCTATAGCACTTTATATACTTACTATGGCAACTACAATACAAGTCAGTGGTAAACTAACTGAAGCTTTAAAAAATAGAAAAATGTATGATAAGGAGAGCTACGAGTCCATAATTTGGGATTTGTTGGAAGATACAATGGAATTATCTGAAGAAACAAAAAAACATATAGAACTTGCTCAAAAGGATATTAAAGCTGGAAGAGTTTACACACATGAACAAGTCAAGAAGGAGCTAGGCTTATAATGTACACTTTGGCTTATACTGACCAGTTTCTTAAACAGATCAGAAAACTGGATAAGAATACTCAAAAGAGGATAATATCAACACTTGAAAGAATTAGAGTTAGACCTTATCCACACGTTAAAAAATTAGTTGGGAGCCCTTATTTTAGATTAAGAGTTGGGGATTATAGGGTCATATTGGATATAAAGGAAAATAAACTTATTATTTATGTTATTGAAGTTGGACATAGAAGAGATGTCTATCAATAGTTATCAGAAATCAAAGATTTCTGGACCTCCAAAAAACTTTGTTTTTTGATAGGTTTTATGGGGCTTTACTAAATAAAAGATTTATAAAAATCCATAGGATTTTTAGATTTCTTGGGCAGCCGTAGGGAACAGAGTGGACAGGCGGAGCGTAACCGCAAAATTCCTGTTATACGCGTCTGACCAAAGGGAAGACCTAAAATTTAGTGCAACGTTCCGTAGGAAAATTTTAGAGTTTTTGGATTACTGATAAATTCGACCGT
>JAFGRM010000097.1 GCA_016935125.1 Candidatus Woesearchaeota archaeon | reverse complement strand
TATTATATAATACACATATTTAAGGGTGCTATATTGCATATATTGGGGGTGTGTGAGTGTGGTGATATTATTTGACAGGTTCAATCTTCCTGATGACATATTTGAGATTATCTTTGCAACAAAACAGCAGAAGATAGTAAGCAAGCTGTTGATTAGGGAGATGAAGCTTAAGGGCGGGGAAATCACTAAATCAGATATGTCAGTATTTGCTACAGCGCTTCATGACGGGACCTTTGTCACTCAGCTGGATGAGCCAGGTTATGTAGGAAAAAAGGTCAAGATCAGTTATAACAAAAGGCAATTCTATGACAGGATCCTTACCCCTATGAAAGGCATGGGGATTATAGATTATGACCTATATAAAAAGACCTACAGGATCAGCGATAAATTCAACAAGACCATGATCAAGATAGGGCTTATGTGGGTAAGGGAGATTAGGTAAGGTTTTTTATCTTTTGTCCTTGTTCTCTGTAGCTGTTTTTGTTTTTCTTTTTATCTATTGTCCTAATTCCCACTGGCTGTTGTCATCTGTCTTGTGACTGTTGTCCTGTCCTTTGTAGCTATTTTTCCATTTACTATTTCCTTTGTTCTAACTTTTCTTTATTGTGCTTTTCCTTCTCTATTGCTCTATTCTATTGCTCTATTGCGCTTTTCCTTATTTATTGTGCTTTTCCTTGTTTTTATGGAAATTTTTAAAAAGATTTAATAACGAGTGAACAAATAATAAGAAAATAATCGCTGCCTGTACCTGGAAAACCTAACAGGTGGTTTTGTTACAATGAATTCAAAAAAGGGGTATTATTTTATACTAGATGCTATAATAGGGCTCTTTGTGATAACTATCGGCATAATGCTGATCTTTTCCTATTTTAAGGTCGAGCCATCGCTTGAGCAGAGCGGCTTTATAGCATTTGATGTCATGGACTTCTTGTCATCCAACCAGATAAAGGAACTGAACAGCGCCTTATATGGTGTTGGAGGTAAGCTCCATTCAGACGGCAATATCACAAATATCGACAATACCCTTCTTGAGCAGATTGCAGAATTCTATTACAGGAATGTGACACTAAAAAGCAATTTTACAATAAGGCTAATAGAAGACCTGCTAAATAATCTCTCTTCAAGCGTTATCCCATACAACTACGGCTTACTCTTGGCTATTGATAACAACACTGTATATAACAGGACAGGGGTTAATGCGTTTGAGATGGTTAATGCGACAGTGGTCGTACCTACAAAAAAGATCACATACAGTGTCTATAATGAGACCCAGCTGGTCGGCCCTTATATCATTGAGGTGATTGTATGGAGATGATCCTGAAAAGAGCCATGAAACATAAGAGGGCGGTCTTTTTTACCTTCCTTGCTGTCACACTTGTCTCTATAATGGTCATGCTCTATTCAGGTGTTCCTGATATCACAATATACAAGCAGGAGGATTCACTTATGTCCAAGTTTCAGGTCTTTAATTCATTTTCAGAAGAGCTGAAGAACAAGTTCATCTATGATGTGCTAAGGGCGCAGTCAAAGCTTGCTGTGATGGGGATGCTTGAATACATAGAGAGCAATAATGAGCCGTTGTCTGATGTCAATGAGACTTTTACAGACCTGATGTTTGATGCAACAGACCCTGATGGCGTTTTATCGCCAGTTATGTGCAATATGAAATTATCCAATTATACAGACGCGATAAAAGAGCTTTCTATGTCATCGATGAAGATCGAGACAAACATCACCTTTATCTCAGTGTTTGTGAACCAGTCTGACCCTTGGCACATAGATGTCTACAGTGATGTGAGCATAAGCACAAGAAGGGATGATTTCTTTTTCAGTGTCAATGATACCTTTAGCGTTAGCCTGCCTATCTCCGGGCTGAAGGATCCAATCTACCTCTTCAATGATTCTGTCAATATCATAACACCCAGGATGACATACACAGAAGGCTGGAAGGCAAGAACACCTGTCTGGGACAGGAATTCAACATGGGCCATGCTGATAAATAGGTCATACAGGCACACATCAATATCCCCAAGCTTTCTTATGAGGCTTGCCAATAATACTAATGCTTCAGATTGTTGTGGCATCGAGTCGTTTGTAAACGCATCATATGGTGACTTCAATAGGTCATATGTAGATTACCTGTTTTTCAACAACCTGACAATATGCTCTGAACTAAAAGTCTATAATTATACTAATATCAGTGAGAGTATAGAAGGCATGTGGTTCAAGCTTGATGAGGTGCATGATGCGCTTTACAACATGACTGATTGGCAGGATGAAATTGTCTGCACACCATGACCTATTGGCGTGGTACTACTGGTAACTGGTATTAGTTTAAGTTAGTACTACTAAAGATAAGTGATAAAAGTTTAAATATGAATAATCTTAAAAAATAGCTATGGTGTTAGACAGCAGTATTTTAAGGACCGATGTTGATGACTTTTTATCTCTTGTTCAGAAAATGGGAAAGATAACCCTCAGTGGAGCGGCAAAGCAGATGGGTGTTTCTGAGTCGACAGTGGAGTCATGGGCAGATTTTCTTGTTGAAGAGAAGATACTGGGTATAGAATATAAGTTCACGACGCCGTATATCTTCATGAACATTAATGACAGGGTCAAGAGCAGGTCATCTTTTTCTGGTTTTGAGATAAAGGAGGCTTTTTTCAACAAGGCATCAAAGAGAAATATCCCCCGGTATCAAGCAGTCCTTTTGTGGACAAAATATCTTTCAGCAAACCAGGACTCGATAAAGATAGCATTTATGGAAAAGGTAAAAGAACGCGGATTGCCCCCTGAAAAAGGGCATATGCTATGGAAAAAGTATTATGACCTGTTAAGGTCAGGATGATATTATGATAATTATGATCATATAAACTATAAAATAAATCCAGATATGAAAATAAAGTATTCCAGATATGAAAATAAAGTATAAGTATATGAAAATAAGGTAGAAAGAAGAGATGCACGGATTTTATAAGCTTAGGAAAAATGGATATCGATGAATTTTTGGACAAGGAAACATCAACTTTTCAGGGCAAGACTCATCTTCTTAGCCAAGAGGGGCTGATAGAAAAGGAAGCTGATGAGAATGCAGACCTCTTCAAGCAGATACAGACAGTAAAAGAGCAGATAATAAAGAAAGATCTTTCATCTGCAGGACAGGAATTCAATATTTTGCGTGAGCATTACATAAATATCACGAAAAAACAGCTGAAGGAGAACCAGTTCCTCTTCAATGAGCTTCTCAAGCTCAACAATGAGATCATAACAAATATGGGGCTTCAGGCACAGCAGGTAGCAAAGCAGTTTGAGGTTATAAGGAAGCTGCTTGATAATGCAAAGGCAGATCTTAGGACCAACAAAGTCGATGAGGCAAACAAGCTATATACTGAAATCAAGACGCTTGTGGATCAGATCCCTGAAATATTTAGTGAAGAGAAAAACAGGTTTAATGAAGAGATGCTTTCATTTTATGTCTTGCTCTCTAAATTCACTGATGCTCATAATAAGAATAAGTTCAGCCTGAGACAGATACAGATCAGAAAAAGCATAATGGTTGCGATGTCGCATCTTAGGGCAGGTAATCTTAGTGTGGTCAAGGATGAGTTTGATAAGATCTCTTTTATGTATGACAATCTTCCAGAAGGGTTTGCAAAGGAAAAAGCACTGCTTTACCAGGACATACTCAAGTTGTTTAGCTCTGTATACCTGATAGGTAACAGGCCTGTGCAGATAAGCATGCCTGGACAGGCTCACCAAGCTTCAGGCAGCATGCATAATCAGCCCGCTGCTTCTCATATACAAACTAAAAACAATGTTTTGAATGCTTTAGGAGGAATAAGGGAACAGAAGGCATCATCACCAGCAACACAACTATCAACACCATCACCTTCATCATCATCACCAGCTCCGCATATAGCTCCTATCGAGCATGAGAGGCAAGAGGCAGCACATGGCAGTCCAACTCCAAATCTGCATGGAGATGAGATTCCAGCACAAGGTGGTGGCAGCCAGTTGCGCAGCATGATGAAAAAGATATTGCCGGAACACTTGAGCGGGATAGGTAAGTTTGCAAAAAAGATTGCATCACCGCAGGCTAATGTTGCAGCAAAACAGGGCTTAGGCCCTGCCCAAAACAATGTCCATCCTGCTGAGCCAGCAGTGCATCCTAAAGATGGTCCAAGCAGTGCAGGGCAGCAGGTTGAAAGCCTCCAGAAACAGGCAGGTCCAGGCAATAATCCTAAAAATGTTCTTAAGAAATAAACCAGAATAAATTCCAGATAAAATAATATTTTTCCAGTAGATGATAACAAGATGGGTGGATCGACTTCAGATATTCAATGGCTTGACTCATATAAGTTGAATGTGAACAACACTCTTGTAGATGTAAACATATTCTTTAAAGAGGGTGATTCTGTCCCTACATACCAGGTAAATATAACCAACATGAGCAAGACCACCAAGATAATCCTGGAAAAGATAAGGGAAGAGTTCATCTCAAGGGTCGGTGTTGGGGTTGTGGAGCTTTCTGACCAGGGCGGTGTCGAGAGGATAAAAGACGAGTTTAGAAGGGAGATAACATTCCTGCTTAGGCAATATTTCCCTAATGCTGACGAGAAGACAGAAGAGATGCTCATAAACTATGTGATTGAGCAGAACCTTGGGCTGGGAAATATCGAGATCCTGCTCAAGGACAGGGATGTAGAGGAAATCGTCATAAACAGCTCGACAGATCCTGTCTGGGTGTACCATAAGAAGTATGCATGGATGAGGTCTAATGTCATAATCCCAACAGAGGGCAGGATCAGGCATTTCTCGACGATGATAGGAAGGGACGTCGGTAAAGAGATAACCTCGTTAAGCCCGCTTATGGACGCCCATCTCCTGACAGGTGACAGGGTAAATGCTACTCTTATGCCGATATCAACCCATGGAAACACTATTACAATCAGGAAGTTTTCAAGAACACCCTGGACAATAACTACCATGCTTAAGAACAAGACTATAGATTATTACAGTGCATCTCTTGTATGGCTCTGTGTACAAAACGAGCTTTCTGTGTTGATAGCAGGCGGCACAGGTTCAGGAAAGACCTCCATGTTGAATGTTCTTGCAGGATTCATGCCACCAAACCAAAGGCTGATCTCGATAGAGGATACAAGGGAGCTGCAGCTTCCGCCACAGCTTCATTGGGTGCCTATGGAGACTAGGCTTCCTAATCCAGAGGGCAAGGGAGGTGTCTCTATGCTGGACCTTGTCGTAAATTCCCTTAGGATGAGGCCTGACAGGATCCTGATGGGCGAGATCAGAAGGGAGAAGGAAGCAGAGGTCCTATTTGAGGCCATGCATACTGGCCACAGCGTCTATGGTACGCTGCACGCGAACAATGCAGAAGAAACAATCATGCGGTTGACTAATCCGCCGATAAACATCCCAAAGCTTGTGCTTCCTGCACTGGGGGCAGTCCTAGTGCAGAACAGGAACAGGAGGACGAATGCAAGAAGGACGCTTCAGTTTGCTGAGATAACAAAGAGAGGCGACTGCAATGTGGTACTCCAGTACGATATCTCAAGGGACAAGATGGTTATGGCAAACAGGATGGCCACTATCAATTCGACCCTGCATCTGTATGCAGGTATGTCTGATGAGGATATAGATAATGACCTGATAAAAAAGCAGAAGATATTAAGATGGATGGTTGAGCATGATATATCCTCTCTTGATAAGATTGGGATGCTCATGACTAAATATTATAGGGGAAAACTCAATGTAAAATGAGTTTTCATATTATGATAATTTAGTTTTGTAATTTAGTCTTTCATATTATACTAATATTATACTATTTTTTAGCTATAGGTGATAAGCATTGTTGATGTAATACATAAGATTTCAAGGCTGTTTCCAGGCCTGCAAAAAGAGCTTAGGATAGCCCATATAAAGCAAAGGCCTGATGATTTCATAAAGAGGACTCTGCAGGCAGCATTCATATTCTCGTTAGCGTTGTCAGTCTTCTTTTTTTTCATATTCAGTGTCGCAGGCATCTCGCTTGTCCTTATCCTGCCTATCTTAGTATGCTCGTTTGTGATACTCTTCCTAGTCCTTCTGCAGCGGCCAAAGACAGTGATTCGTAAAAGGGAGCGTGACCTTGATAGGGAGGTGCTTTTTGCAGGAAGGTTTCTACTTGTTAAGATCCATTCCGGAACACCTCTTGTGAATGCTCTCTATGATGCGTCAAAGAGCTATGGCGTGTCAAGCAAGTATTTCAAGGAGATAGTCGATGATATCACGATGGGCACTTCTGTCGAGAAGGCTCTTGACAATTCTATAGCATACACCCCATCTGACAAGTTCAGGAAGATAATATTCCAGATCAGCAATGCGATAAAGATAGGGACAGACATAAGCGACTCGTTGACATCTGCTCTTGATGAGATATCAAAAAGCCAGATGATCGAGATCCAGAGATACAGCAAGAAACTGAGCTCTCTGACAATGTTTTACATGCTACTTGCAATCATAATGCCTTCTCTTGGGATGGCGATGCTTGTCGTTGTAGGTTCATTGCTCGGGTTGTTTGACAGCGGTGTGACCATATCTGTTTTTACAGGAGTTATAGTGTTTATAGTGGTTGTGCAGGTTATATTTGTTACAATATTTAAATCTACCAGGCTTTCGGTGAACTTATGAAAATACTCTATTCATACGAATTTGGAAGGGCCTTTGTGCCCAAGTCTGTCCGGCCAAACCTGAGGCGCTATCTATTGAAGGCAGGGATAAACACAGAGCCTTATTCGTTCTTCGGGCTGATGTTTTATGCAGGGCTTTTCATATCCATTATGATACACATCATGTTCATCTACCCTTACATGGTAAGTTATAAGGGTACTATGCCGGACATCCAGTACCTGTTTTTCACAGGCATATCTACATTCTTTATAGTTGCCCTGATGATGCTCTTGCTTAACGGGCTTATCATAGTATTTATCTACCTTGCCCTGGACATCAAGATCTTTAACAGGACGAGAAAGATGGAGGAGATACTGCCTGATTTTTTTGAGGTTGTCTCAGCCAACCTTAAGGGTGGCCTTGCCTTTGAGAGGGCGCTATGGATGGCAATCAAGCCCAAGTTTGGGATACTCTCAAATGAGATTGCAATGGCTGCAAAAAAGGTGATGACTGGACATGACGTGGACGAGGCGCTGAGGGAATTTGCAGGCAAGTATGATTCCCCTATGCTCAGGAGGTCTATGGACCTGATAATAAGCGAGCTTAGGGAAGGAGGGAAGATCTCTGACATAATAGGAAATATAGTATATGACCTTAAGAAGACAAAAGAGCTTAAGGCAGAGATGAGCGCGTCAGTGCTTGCTTATATACTCTTCATATCAATAATCGTGATAATAATATCCCCTATCCTGTTCAGCCTCTCTCTGAACCTGCTTGAGGTTATCCAGCATATAATGGGCCTTCTTTCAGGCTCAGCTGGGGCACAGAACAGTCCCATGGGGTTTGCATTCTCAAGCATAGCGCTTGACCCGAACCATTTTGTCTATTTTTCACATGTTGCATTGGGTGTCATTGCAATCTTTGCATCGATGATTGTTTCAATCATAGAAAAAGGCTCTATAAAAGGCGGAATCAAATACATACCTATCTACCTTGCAGCATCCCAGGCATTCTACTTTATCTCAGTAAAAGTGATGGGTGTCATATTTGGCAACCTGATAAATTTCTGAATTTAGCGGATGTTAGCAGGTGCAGGATCAGGAAGATGCCTGTATATGCAATCCAAAATGAATCAAGAAGAGATTATTGGATAAGAAAAGGACCAAGATGATACCAAAAGGTGTAGCCAGGAAGATACTGAGGAAGCAATCAAGAAGATACATTAATATAATTATAATATATAATAAAAAAATTGAAGATTATCTCATTACAGCTCTATCATGATAGATCTATGTTATAATCCTCTTTAAGAAATATCATGCCTTGTCTCAGAAACTTCTCTTTTTCCTGAAGCATTCCCTGCAGTAGACTGGCTTGCCTTCTGTAGGTTTAAATGGAACTTCGCATTCATTCCCGCATTCAGAACAAACTGCCTTATGCATCTCTCTTTGTCCGAAATTGTTGTTTCGGAAACCACTATCTCGCCTTGGGCCGTTGTTGTCCCTTCTTGGACCGCCCTTACTAAATGACTTCATTGTCTTTTCCTCCTTATACCTAAATCTATGGATACAGGACAGATTCATACGAACCCTCTAATTATTGTATCCATCAGGTATATTATTGTATTAGAATATCTCACTGTTTATAAACATTGTTAAATTTCAGGACCTGTCTGTTATGATTATGCCTTGTGATCTTATCACATTTGCCGTTTGTTATCCTGCCTTTCTTGTCCTTTCTATAGGTTTCCTTGTTATCTCTGCCTCTACCATTTGTTATCTTTACTTTTTGGGATCCTCTTGCCATTCTCTTCTGCTGCATGTATCTCTTCTGGCAGCTGATATCTCTTTTTGATCCTATTCTCTTTGATCCTATCCTGGCAGCAGGCCTCTTGCTATGATCCTTTCCTGGCTCTTCTGATAATCTCTTATCCTCTGATGTATTCTTATATTTTGATAATCTCTTATCCTCTGATGTATTCTTATATTTTGATAATCTCTTATCTTCTGATGTATTCTTATATTTTGATGAGAACAATACCCTTTTCTGTTTCTTTTTCTCATTATATGTATATGGCACATAGACCGGCTTTTTTGTCCTTGGGTCAAGCCCTGTATAGTACATGCATGTAGAGTCAGTCATTGGTGTAGGCGTGAAGACCTGCACTGTCTCTGTGTTTTTCAGTTTAGCTATGGCTTTTCCGAGCTCTTCTGCTTCAGGCATGCCTGATCCTGGATGTGCAGTCATGAAATAAAATGAGAGCTCCTTGTCAGTGCCTGTCATCTTGAATCTCTTGATGAAACTGTTCAGGTCGCCATTGTCCTTGTTCATGAGCCTTAAGACTTTCTTATTGACATGCTCTGGCGCAATCTTTAGCGTGTCATAGATGTGATGTCTTGCCACCTCTTTTAGGTATTCATCAGATGCAAGGTCATACCTTATGCCTGTTCGGATGTTGATCTTTTTTATTCCCTTGATCTTCCTTGCCTTCCTTAGCAGGCTGATCAGCTTCTTGTTGCTCTGATCAAGCCTATTGCAGTCGATGCAGTGCCCGTCTTCGCATCTGCTGCAGTCCATGCCGTACATGTTTGCAGAGGGCCCACCAAGGTCATCGATGTTCCCTTTGAAATATGGGAGCTTTTTCATGTTTTCTATCTCTTTTAGTATGGACTGTTCAGAACGTGATATGATCCTGTTCCCCTGCATAAGCTTAAGCGAACAGAAGCTGCATTCGCCGATACAGCCCCTGTGGGTCACTACGCTGAATTCAAATCCCCTCAGGTGTTTGACAGGGATATTTCTTGAGAATGGGAGCTCATAGTAACTGTCAAGGTCTCTTGTAGTATATTGCGGGCTCTTGTTTTGCAGGACATACCTGTTGTCGATCTTTTGGCAGAGGTCTTTATTGTTGTCTAGCTTTAGCTGCATGTCACAGAACCTTTCTTTTGATGCCATGACCTCTTCATAGTCAGGAAGCCTGAGGAAGCCTTCTGGTGCTTCCTTCCCTATTATGCAGGTTCCTGGGATGTCTAGCAGATTCTTTTTCTTGCTGATTCTATCTGCAATCTCTATTATCTGCTTTTCAGCGCAGCCATAGGCAAGGATATCAGCTCTTGAGTCAAGGAGCACTGGCTTTCTTAGCCTGTTTTCCCAGTAGTCATAATGCACAAACCTTCTCAGGCTTGCTTCAGTGCCGCCAAGGACTATCTTTGCATCCTTGAAATGCCTCTTGATCCAGTTGCTGTATACGATTACAGCCCTGTCAGGGACTGATTCGTTGTAGTCAAGGTTCCTGTCATCTCTCCTGAGCTTTTTTAATGGGGTGTAGTTCCTTACCATGGAATCTATGCTTCCTGAGCTCACTCCGAAAAAGAGCCTTGGTGCGCCGAGGACAGTGACATCCAGCTCCCTTTTTGGCATCTCGATTAGCCCGACGCTGTACCCATGTCTTTCCAGCAGCCTCTTTATGATCGCAATCCCGCATAATGGGTGGTCGAAATATACCTCTCCTGTTACGAATATGATATCATATGCCATAATCCTAAGAAAAATACAGCCTGTTATAAATCTTTTCCAACAACGGTAATCTTACCATCTGTTGATCATATCCATCTCAGCTTGTTGTTGATGAACCTGAGGCTTGGCTCCAGGTCAAAGAATATCAGTGATTTTAGGAGGCCTGAAAAATGCTGGACAAGGTAGTTTGTATACCTGAACATAGGAAGGAACATGGGGTTTATAAGGCCGTGCATCTTGTCGAGGAGCTCGATATGCTGTAGCCCGACCTTTCCATAATAGAGCTTGTTCATGTCACCTTTTGCCTTTATGAATTTTTTTATCTCAAGATACCCTTTTAGGTAGTTGATATCCTTTGTGCAGGCGCCAGGAAGCGATGTGTCTGAAAGCCCTCTTTTTGCTCTCAGTGTCAGCCGCCATGACATATCTTTTCCAAAATGCTTCCTTAATGTCTTGTATGTCTCTAAAAATGAATGCTTGAGTGCGCAGTCGATCGCAATTACCCTCCCTGCGTATACCTTTAGGATCTGGTTGTTCAGGCAGTTGTTTATCTCCTCATTTATGACAGCAAGCCCCTCTTCAGTCATGAGATATCCTGGAAACCCTCTCCTAAAGAATGTGTATGGCTGCATCGCACCATTTTCAGCTCTCATTGCATGCGTGCCTATCTCATGGACAATGAGCCTTTTTACGAAATTTTTAGAGAATCTTGCATCCTTTTTTATGTACAGCTTCCTGTTGCTAGGCTTTACAGCTGCATTTGAGACCATATCCTTCTCTTCAACAGTCCATGGGAAGCCGTATTTGAGGAAAGCAAGCCTGAACCTGTTTTTTACATCCTTTGATGAGTAGACCTTTTTTTCCTTCTTTATCTTAAGCTTCAGCAGCTTTTTTGCTTCAGTTACAAGCTCCTTGTCAGGCTGTCCATAGAGCTTTATGGATGTTTCAGTGAACCTGTTTGCATCCCCCCTGTATCTCAGGAGTTTTGTGCTTAGCTTATAGCTCTTTTTTATGTCATTAAGAATCTTTCCTACAACACTCTTGTCTGTCTTAAGTCCAGATATCTCCTTATAGAGCTTTTCAAGGTTTTCCCTGTATTTTTCATATGTCAGGATAGGATTGTAACCCTTTTTTTTAAAGAACCTCTCTTTTTCAGCAAGGTCATTTATGGGATTGACAGCATAAAATGAGATCTTTGTGCTAATCTTGTCAAGTTCAGAATCAGTTCTATGTAAAAGGTCTCTTTTGATTATCTTATTTATATCGAACATCGTTATTGTTGTTCTCCACTATCTGTTGTCCATGAC
>JAFGRM010000096.1 GCA_016935125.1 Candidatus Woesearchaeota archaeon | reverse complement strand
GGCTATTGGCAGATATTTATTGACAGATATAGCTTGATTTTGAATATTTCCTGCTTATTTCTGATATTACCTGATTAATCTCTATTACATGCTTAATCTCTAGTATCTGATTATCTGCTTACTTTTATTATATTACATGCTTAATCTCTAGTATCTGTTTTATTTTTGATATTTCCAGCAGGGTTTTTGATCTTTACAATTTTGTTTTTGGATCTTTCCATAATCTTTATAAAGAGACGCTTTTTTTCATCTGAACAATGCGACGGTAGTCTAATGGTAGGACACTACCCTGCCAACTGCCTTAAATAAAGCTGGCATAGGCCTATATGTTTTTGGCAGGAAGAGCGGTGGTAATCCGGGTTCGAATCCCGGCCGTCGCATGGTTTCTTATATTAGCTAATGTCTAAACCTGCTTAACAAGATATTATATGGAATAAGTTGTAAAGTGTTACACAATACAGGTATTACTACTTGTGCTTAACAAGATATTATATGGAATAAGTGTAAATTTTACATTGAATAAGTTGTAAAGATATGATATAAGAATAGAGAGAATAAGGGATATTGCTGTAAGAGAATAAGGAATAAGTGATAGTTTTGTAAGGAATAATAGATAGTTTCGTAAAAAGAGTAAGAAAAGAAAGGCTCTCTATCCCTTGATGGGTGGGGGGTTAGAATCAGAGCGAATAGAGAGCCTTATGAGTGTCATGCTTTTATCTTTATCTGAACAGGAGGTCTTCGCAGCTCCTGGAGCCACATCAGCCCGATCTTGATCATCGACTTGTTGAACCTGTCGGACAGCTTGTAATGTTTCTTGTACAGGTCATACTCTATTATGCCCATGCTTTTCATAGGCGTCAGGATCCTGTCATAAAACTGCCTCTTGTTGTATGAGAGCTTCACTTTCTTGTTCTTGTATTGCGGCTCGTCGATCTCTGCTATCAGCGTACCCTCGTGCAGGTCAGTTGCAAACATCGACATCTCAGTCTTTCCGATCGAGCCGTTCTTCTCTTTCATCATCTCAACCAGCAGTTTTGCAACGATTATCTGCTGTTTTGTTGCAAAAATCACCTCATATACATTTTCAGGCAGATTAAACATATCAAATAGTATAACCATGCATTATGTATATACCTACCAATATATAAATGTTTCGTTTAGTATAGATATATGTATACTAGAAGCTGATTAAATTTTAACATATTTTGATATAAACACCAATAATTGATAAAAATATAAATTATAGCATTCTTATAATAATCTTATGCCATTTGCCATCTAGAAGAAATCGATTAGCCTGTCCCTGTAATCCTTTACAACCTCTAACTTCATGTCTGGCGGGAAACATCTCCTGTAGTTGGGCCAGAGATACCGCTCGTCGAGAAATGCTATTGCGCCACGATCTGTCTCGCTTCTTATGCATCTTCCTGCTGACTGCAGGACCTTATTGAATGCAGGAAATAGGTAACCATAGTCCCATCCCTTGCCAAACTTCTGGTCATAATAGCTGATAAGCTCTTTTGTTCTCAGGTCAGGCTGCAGGAGCGGAAGCCCGACTACAACAACGCATTTCAGAAGGTCTCCTGGAAGGTCGATACCCTCTGCAAAGCTGCCTGAGGCAACTGCGAGAAGCACTGCCCCGGTCTTCCTATAGCTCTTGAACCGCTCAAGAAGGTCAGCTTTTTCATCCTTGCTCATGTCTGCTGACTCATAGAACACTGTCTTTTTTGAGCTCTTGCTAAAGAAGACATTTACCATATCCCTTATGAAATAGCTTGGGAAGAAAAGGATAGAATTTCCAGGCACAACATCAGTTATCCCTGCACACTCAGCTGCAATGTTCATGAACTGCATCTCATCCCTTTTGGTGAACTTTGTTGTAGTCTTCGGTATTATCATATTGAGCCGGTTCATCTCTGGGAACGGGCTCTCGTAACATCTCTGAATGGCATTGTCAAAGCCAAGAAGGTCGTTATACATCTGCGTGGGAGTAAGGGTTCCTGACATAAGGATTGTTGCATATGAACCACGAATCACCTCTCTTGAAATAACTGAAGGGTCCAGGCAATGGTTAAAGAGTGTTATGGCCCTTGAGTTCCTGTACCTTTCAACAGAGATTATCCGAGAGAATCCTTCTGAAGGCAACAGCCACAGATCCATGAACTGCGAGACTGAGCCAAGATAGCTCTGCCTCTGCGCCTTTCTTACCTCGTCAGAGGCTTCCTCAAGCTCATCCTTAATCTCAAGAAAATCCTCCTTGCCCCCTATCCAGTCAACCAGCTCCTCTTTTCTTACAATGCGCTCTTCACCTTCCCTCATGCTGCCCGATATCTTCCTGAGAGCCTCTTCAACCTGCCCTATCATCTGCACAGAGTCGCTGTAGCCGTGCTTTAGTGCCTCTTTCTCTGCTCTTAATAGGACCTGTGTTGAAATCTTTGATGTCGCAAGCTCCATTATCCTTGCCGGAAGGTTATGGGCCTCATCGACTATTATTATGCAGTCCTCAAGCTTTATCTCGGTCCTTGCCAGGAAGTGCTTGCTGATCTGTGGGTTAAACACATAATAATAATCCGCAATCACAACATCTGCCTTAGAAGCAGCCTCAAGGCTTATCTCATATGCACATAACCTGTGCTCTGAGCAGCGGCCTACCACTTCTCCAACATTGTTTATTATGCTTTTGCAGTCAGAAAGGACCTTTTCTGCATCAACTGAAAGCTTTCCGTTCTTTTTGGTGTTGTTGTAGAATTCACAGTTGCCTGATTCTTTCATGCTCCTGCAGAATTCTGCAAACTCGCCTGAATAGAGCTTGTCAGTGCCCTCCTGCGGGCACATCCATTTCTTGCCAATTATGTCAGCTACAGTAATCTTTGTCCCATGCGCTCTTTTTATGTCTCTTAATGTCTGCACAGCAAGATCATGCTGGGTATGCCTGGATGTCAGGAATATTATCTTTTTCCTGTTCTTTAGCGCATGGCCAAGAGCAGGCGAGAATACCCCTGCGGTCTTTCCAAGGCCTGTAGGAGCATGGACTATCAAATCTGAGTGCCCATCAAGCGCGCTATTCACATCATCGATAAACCTGTCCTGTACAGGCCTTATCTTGTCATACGGAAAGAGTGTTCCAGCAGTTTTTGCCATGAAAAAGGAAAAAAATTTAAATGGTATATAAATCCTATCATTAAGTCGTTTATATATCTCTCATAACATATATCTGAAAAGATAAATGTTTATATATTTTTAGCAAAGGGATTCATCAGATAATCTTTTTGTGTTAACGACAACGACTGCAATGCAGCAAAGGGATTGCAGCCTTCAAGAAAAACAATAACAACAGTAAAAACCATTTTTTTGTGGGGTGACAGGAAATGAAAGCTAAAAAGATATTTAATGTTTTTTTTAGGGAAAAGCCGGCATTGATGCTTCTTGAACTATATCATGCCAAGTCAGAGATCTATGCATCTTCCCTTGCCAAAGAGATCGACTGCACATATTCACACGTCGTCAAGATTCTCCAGCAGATGGAGAAGGCAGGCCTTGTAAACTTCAACAAGACAGGCAGGCTTAAGCTTCTTACGCTTACAAAGAAAGGCACAGAAATCGCAGAGTATATAGATAAGATAAAGAACCTTATCTGAACATAGGGTTCAAAGATTATCTGAAGATTTTTTATTTCAGCATTTTTAGCATCCTAGCTGACTATCTTCTCTTCCATCGCAAGGCTAGATAGAAGCTGTAATGAGAACATTATGCTTTCCTCTTCTCTTGAGGTATCGATTATAGCACCTGCTGCATTCACATGGCCGCCGCTCTGCCCATTGACATGGCCTGCTACCTTTGCTGCAACTGCCCTGAGGTCTGGACAGCCATCCCTGTCCCTGCCTGCCATCCTAAATGAGATCTTTGTCTGCTTTTGCTCAAGCCTTGCCATCGCCATCACAATTGTCCCCTCTTTTATCTCATTAGATCTTGATATTATCGATGCGACAGTGCCAATCATTGTAGGGAGTATGCTGTATTTTGCATTTATTATCATGAATCCCTTGTCGATTGTTATGTCTTTTGCATTCTTGTTTGCATCAAACCACCTAAGCGCAGAGACAAGCTCGCGCCTGTAATCAACAAGGCTCTTTATTGCTTTCCTCTTCATCTTCTGGTCTCCGAGGCAGGCACCTATACCTATGCTCGCCTTGCCCATCCTGCCACATGAGTTTAGCAGAGTTGAGAATTCCCTTGCATCGCGAAGCGGCCCCTCATCTTCGCCAGGTAGGATATAGATATTTCCGATCACATCGTCAGGCTTGTCCTCATTCTTTCTTCTCATGACGATTCCTGCGACAAGCCTTTCCATCTCTTTTTCTGTAAGGTGAACCAGCTTTTTCCATGAATTCCCCTGTTTTGGGTTTATGTTAATTGACCTTAAGAACTCTACTGCCCCTGATTCTGAGCCGCTGACCCCAGGTATATAAGGCTCAAAACTGTATTCAAGAAGCTTATGGAGGGGCTTGCTCTGTGAGCCGAAAACACATAGGCCCTTGTGTGTCCTGATTACCCCCATCATCTCAGCTGTCTTGAGTATCTGGCTGTTATAGCCCTTAAAGCCCCTGTTTTCCTGGCAGTCGCCTATGGCCCCAATCACTGCAAGGTGTGCAAGATCAGTATTTTCCTTGTCAAGGCGCCTTGCGAACTCAAAAACAACTCCTGCACCAGAGATCTCAGTCGAGCCGTCTAACCCTGCAAGATGAGGGTTCACATGCATAACGTCCTCTTCCTGCAATGCGCGCTTGTCCTTTATACCGTGGTGGTCAAGCACAAGAACCTTGCTTCCCCTCATCATGCTGCTTATTGGCCCAATCTGCCCTGAACCAAGATCAGTAAATATATATGCATTGTATCTCTCAGAAGCAAGCTCTGATATGAGCTTCTCCTGAAGCTGCGGGACAATCGATATTGCATACTTCCTGCCCAGCCTGTTAAGCGCTGCAATCATTATCGAGCCAGCGCATATGCCGTCAGCATCCAGATGCGAGACTATCTTGATAGTCTCATCACGGCCTATAGAATTAAAAAAATCAACAGCCCTATCGAGCTGTTCTGAAAAACTGTAGTGTTCCAATTTAGCTGTCCAGGATTTACTCCACGAGAAGCCTGATCTTCTCAGAGTCATACTTCCAGTCTGATGGGAGCTTTCCTGCACTCTTGTAGTATTTTACAAGGCGCATGATCTGCGAATCAGCCAGCTGCAGGCCTCTTTTTGCGACCTTATCCTGGCCGTTTTCCTCGAGGTGCTTCCTGATCATGATGTTCTTCCTGATTACAGCCATCAGATCTTCAGGTATCTCATGCAGCATCTTTTTCTCTCCGAGAATCTTTGATATGCTCTTTTTTGTTATGAGCTTCACATTTGGTATTCCATAGTTGTCCCTGAGGATCGTGCCCACCTGTGAAGGCGCCTTTCCCTCTTTTGCAATCTTTACAACCAAAAGCTCAACCTCTTTTGGCTTGTAGCTCATCCATGATTGTATGGTCTTCTTTGTCGGTTTCTTTGAACCGGACTGTCCTTTTTTCCTTGAATACATCCTTGCCATTTTTTACAGCCTCCGTTTTATGAGACATAAGAGCATAAGAAAGCGTCTTTTGCCTCCAGTATAAGAAAGCCCGGCACTCTTGTGTGGAACTACTGCGCGAACAATCTTATCTCTTGAACAACATATTACATTGAACATATTATCTTTGAACAATATAATTCATGTGAAGAACAGGCGCCTCTTTATAAATGTTACTGTTCACTGTAAACATTACATCATTGTTTACTACCAGACCTCATTACATTGATGTTCATTATAATACCTCATTACATAATTGTTTACTGCCAAACCTCATTACATTGATGTTTACTACCAAACCTAAACTTCTGTTGGCAATATAAACATCTGTTGGCAATAATAACCTAAAAATAAAGGATAACTGCATAGAACAAGGCTATCAGATGGCAATCGCCTATAAGCACACCATCAAATCTTGTCAAGAGCATTCCTGAGCTTTGAGAAGAACCCCTTTGTGCTGATCTCCTCTTTTGTCTCTTTTGCAAACTCCATCAGGATCTCTTTTTGCCTTTTTGAAAGCTTTTTAGGTGTCTTTATGACCACCCTGACCATCTGGTCTCCTGCAGTGTAGCTCCGCAGACCCATTATCCCTTTTCCCTTTAGGCGGAAGACCGTGTTTGTCTGTGTTCCTGAAGGTATCGACATCTTGACCTTCCCGCTGAGTGTAGGAACTTCAATCTCGTCGCCAAATACTGCCTGGACAAAGCTTATAGGAACCTCTATATAGATGTCGTCACCCTTTCTTTCAAATATCTCATGCTCTTCAATCGTTATGTATATGTACAGGTCTCCGGGCGGCGCGCCTTTCTCGCCTGCTTCGCCTTCATTCTGTATCCTGAGCTGCGAGCCGGTCTCAACACCTGCAGGCACTGCTACCTCAAGGCGCCTTTCCTTTTCCACCCTTCCTGTTCCCCTGCATTTTGAGCAGAGCTTCTTTATTATCCTTCCATCGCCATTGCATTTAGGGCAGTTGGCCGTTGTCGAAAACATGCCAAATGGTGTCCTCTGCGTCCTTCTTACATAGCCTGTTCCGTTGCAGTCCGGGCAAGCAATCACGTCTGAAGGGGACTCTGCTCCTGAGCCACCGCACCTGTCGCAGGTCTCATACCTGGGTATCACAATCCTTTTCTTGACTCCTTTTGCTGCATCTTCAAGAGTTATGCGAAGCTCGTATCTCAGGTCAGCACCCCTTCTCTTCTGTTTATATGAGCGCCTGCCCCTACCGCCACCGAAGAATGACTCGAATATATCCCCAAAATCCATGTCACCAAATCCAAAACCACCAAAAGAAGACGAGTCAAAACCTTCAAACCCTGAAAAGCCCTCACCTGTACTCCCGAACCTGTCATACTGCTGCCTTTTCTTATCATCTCCAAGCACAGCCGCTGCCTCATTGATCTCCTTAAACTTTTCAGAAGAATCATTGTCGCCCTTATTCAGGTCTGGGTGGTATTTCTTTGCAAGATTCTTGTATGCTTTTTTTATCTCGTCTCGTGAAGCGTCCTTGTTGACACCGAGAATCCTGTAATAGTCCTTTTCAGCCATCTTGGATTGGTTTTCATGCCCCTCTTTTAAATCTTGCCTTTAAATCTCAATCTCAAATTCAAGTCTCAATCTCAAATTTAAGTCTCAATCTTAAATTCAAGTCTCAATCCTGCACTTAATTCTTAATCTTGCCTCTCAGCCGTTCTATTTATCTCTTCTTTTATCTTATCAGGATCAATCATGATCTTCCCAAACAGCTCTTTTTCAAGCGAACGGTATGCAGAATCAATCCTTTCTATGTCCTCAGTGCCAAGGCCTGCATCATCGTACTCTCTCTCATACCGCCTGTGACCCTCTATAAACCTCTCATCCAGGGTCACTATTTGGTCATGCGCAACGCGCTTGTCAGCATAGGTCAGTATCTTCTCTTCCCATGAGAAAGGCTGACAGGCAGGCTCTATTATATTCACGTACTTGTGCTTTCTTATCGCCTCTGCAAGCTCAGGGTAGCTGTCATGAAAGAGCTCAAACGCCGCGTCCTCATGCGAAAGCCCGAAAAACCGCTCTTTTAGCTGGCCGAAAAACCCAATCTGTCGCACTGATAGCTCTGATCCAAGGATGGGGTCTGCAATATCATCAAAATCAACAGGTTTCAAAAGGTCATGCAGGAGAGCTGCCCTTTCCACAAGCTCCCTGTTGACATCAATCCCTTTCTCTATGAAACTGTCTGCGATAAATACTGCGACCTTCGTAACCTGCTCTATGTGCCTCCTGATGTTTTCAGGAAGCATGAACCTGTCATAAAGCGTAAAGCACTCGTTTCTTGAAGGAAGGTTCATTTTTTATTGTCTTCGCCCTTGTCCTCATCAACATCTTCCTTAAAGTCAGCATCGACGACATTGTCATCAGTGCCGCCATTCCCGGATGATGCCTTGGCACCCCCTGCCGCTTTTGCCGATCCTGCTGCACCTCTAGGTCCTGCTGCGCCGGCCTGCTGCTGTGCTGCCTGCTCCTGTGCAACCTTTTGGTAGAGCTCAGTAGAGATCTTCTGAACCTTCTCGTTGATACCATCGACCTTTTTCTTGATTGCGTCTATGTCCTTATTATCAGGCTCAAGCAGCTTCTTGAGCTCATCGATCTCACTTTTGACAGGATCAAGCTCTTTTGCATCAACCTTGTCCTTGAACTCTGTGAAAAGCTTTTCAGTAGAATAGACAAGCGAGTTTGCGTTGTTTATTGTCTCGACCTCTTCTCTGCGCTTCTTGTCATTCTCTGCATGCATGTCTGCCTCTTTCTTCATCCTTTCGACCTCATCTTCAGAAAGCTTCTGGGATGCGGTAATCTTTATGCTCTGCTCTTTTCCTGTGCCCAGATCCTTTGCACCGACATGGATTATCCCGTCAGCGTCGATGTCAAAGGTGACCTCAATCTGTGGTATGCCCCTTGGTGCAGGAGGTATCCCCACAAGATCAAACCTGCCAAGCGACTTGTTGTCTGCTGACATAGGCCTCTCTCCCTGAAGCACATTGATCGTGACAGCGGGCTGGTTGTCTGCAGCAGTAGAAAACACCTGGCTCTTCTTTGTTGGGATTGTCGTGTTCCTCTCGATAAGAGCGGTCCTTACGCCCCCTAGGGTCTCAATCCCAAGTGTAAGCGGTGTCACATCCAGAAGAAGAATGTCTTTTACCTCTCCTGCAAGGACCCCTGCCTGGATCGCTGCACCTTGGGCAACGCATTCCATAGGGTCGATTCCACCTTCTGCCTTTTTCCCTACAAGATCCTCTACGAATTTTCTCACAGAAGGCATCCTTGTCGGACCTCCAACCATGATTATCTTATCGATCTTGTCTGTGCTAAGACTTGCGTCCTTTAGCGCCTGGTCTATAGGTGCCTTACATTTCTTTATTATGCCGTCTACAAGCTGCTCGAGCTTTGCCCTGGTGATCTTTATGTTCATGTGCTTAGGCCCCTGGTCTGTCGCAGTGATGTAAGGCAGGTTGATGTCTGTCTCGAGCGTGTTCGAGAGCTCGATCTTGGCCTTTTCAGCAGCTTCCTTGAGACGCTGCATGGCAGTATCATCTTTTTTCAGGTCAAAGCTTTCCTGCTTGTTGAACTCATCTACAAGGTAGTCGACAAGCGCATTGTCCATATCGGTCCCGCCAAGCTGCGTGTCGCCGCTCGTAGACTTTACCTCAAAGACACCGTCACCGAACTCCATAACTGTAACATCAAGCGTCCCTCCGCCAAAATCGAAAACAAGTATCCTCATCTCCTTGTCTGACTTGTCGAGCCCGTATGCAAGCGATGCTGCAGTCGGCTCGTTTATTATCCTTACCACATCGAGGCCTGCTATCTTCCCTGCATCCTTTGTCGCCTGCCTCTGGTCATCGTCAAAATACGCAGGCACGGTGATCACTGCCTTTTCCACCTTCTCGCCGATGAAATCTTCAGCATCCTTCTTTATCTTCTGCAGTATCGACGCTGATATCTGCTGGGGCGTGTATTCCTTGCCGTTAATCTGGTACTTAAAGCCAGTCCCTATCTTCCTTTTTGCTGCAATGATCGTCTGCTTTGGGTTTGAGACTGCCTGCCTCCTGGCTGGCTCTCCGACCAGCATCTGCCCGTCCTTTGTGAATGCGACAATGCTAGGGAATGCCTTTCCGTATTGTGTTGTCCCCTCTGCACTAGGTATGATCGTCGGCTTTCCAGCCTGGAGCACTGCTGCTGCTGAATTGCTTGTACCCAGGTCAATCCCTATAATCTTTTCCATCTTCTTTGAACTCTTTTCTTCTGCCATTTTTATCCTCCTCCTGTTGAGAAAACCATTTGATAACAATTTATCATGTTTAACATTTATTTTGCATCTACCATGTCCAACATTTATTGTGTTTAACCTTCATGGTTAACCCTTGTTGTGTTCAGCCGAGATAGCTCGGCAATGATACCTTCTCTTTCTTCCCTTTAGGGTTCTTATTCCTCTTCTTTTCAGCCTTTGAAATGGCCTTTGGCTTCTCTATCTTCCCCAGCTCCTTTTCATAGCCTGACAAGACCTTGCCAAGAAGCTCATGGAACCTCTTGGCATGATACGCGTCAATAAGCACCACGTTATGCTTCAGGGATATGGTCGCACCATCCTGGTTGCGCGGATCCATCCGTGGTGTTATCGACTTGAAGTCAAATATGAACTGGGTGGGATTGTAGTTCACAGAGACCTCATGTGCAAAGAAGTCCATCCCATCATTGATCGAAAGGTTAAGCCTTTTATTCTCTTGTTTCATCATTATTATCATCTCCTCAATTTGTTTTTACAATATCTTCTCTCAAGATATCCTATCTCTGAATATCAACTCTCTGAATATCCACTCTCTAAACTCTCTAAATATTCGATCTATAGATCTCCTTTTTCTATCTTAGCTCTAAATATCCAGTATGACATCTTATCTGAACTATAGCAGGGATAGTTAGATGATATCTAACCTGCATAATTGCTGCATAATTGCATGACCACTTGATGGGATCTACCTGAGCTTTTCATAGCTGATTATCTTTCTTAGGAGCTCCTTGTCTTTTACAAGCTGCTCGAGCTCGCCGCCAGGTATTGTAGGATGTGTCTTAAGGTATACTGCCCATTGCCTTATTGATTCAGGATCTGCAGGATTCACAAGGTAATTCAGCATGAACCATATGCTAAGCTCCTGTCCGTGCTCTCCGCAACCTTTCCCGACCCTGCCATGCAGCGGTTTTATATCATGTATGGTGCAGCCCTCATCCTTGTCAAAAAATACACATTCCCCATAAGGCATGCCAGGCTTCTTGTTTGTCTTTGCCTTGTGGACTTTTGTATTGAATGCTATGTTCTCGTCAAGGTGCTCTTTTATGAACTCCTCTTTTGGTATGCCAAGCCTGCTGCTGATCCTGTCTATATCCTCGCTAAGGAAATAACATGAGCCATAACTGCAGCAGTGTCCGCACTTCTCGCATTCCTTACCCAGCCTTAACACATGCCCTATCGGCGTCTCTTTTGTTATGCTAAATGAAGGCAAATCCTCTCTTGCGCCTATTGGCTGTTCCAGTGGTCTGTCATTATTTTCCATCTTCTTTTTCCTTCAACTATATCCATTTTCCTTCAACAATCTAGCATTTAGCAGGCATGCTTTTTAGCCTCTCCTGCTTATATTATTTATCCTGCTCATCCGGCTTATCCTGCTTCTTCTGCTCAACCCGTCCATCAATCTCATCAGATGCACAAGAACCCTGCAGTCTCTCATCAGTCGCATCAGACTCATCAGATTCATCAGATTCATCAGACTCGTCAGACACACTGGCAGCAGGGGTCACATTGGTAGCATTGATAGTAAATGTCCCATCTGTTCCATCTACCTCATCTGCCTCCTTGTCTGCCTCTTCCTTTTCTTTTGCAACCTTGACCTTGCTGTGCCTGATTACCCTGTCTTTATACATGTAGCCTTTCTGCAGCTCTTCAAGAACAGTCCCTGGCTCCTTGTCAGATTCCACCTGAAGCAGCACATCATGAAGATAAGGGTCGCATCTCCTGCCTATGCATTCTATATGCCTAAGCCCCTCTTTTTCCATTATTGAACTCATCTGGCTGGATATCTGCATAAGGCCGCTTGCCTCATCTGCATTACTGCTCTTTACTGCCTGCTCAAAGCTGTCTAATACAGGAAGAAGCTTTAAGATCATGTCTGCTGCTGAATATTTGCATAACGCCTCTTTTTCCTTCTCATACCTTTTCTTGAAATTCTCATACTCTGCCATGACCCGTTTTGCTGAATCAGTGGCCTGAGAAAGCTGCTCCCTGCACATGGCAAGCTCTGCATCTGGCGAAGATGCTTTTTCAGCTATCTTTTTAGCTATCTTAGCTATCTTATTACCTGCCACGCATCCTTGTCCTGCTGCTTTTTTATCAGTTATCTCTTCATCATTGATTCCTTTTTCCATCTTTTCATCCTTCATATCTTCTTCAATATTCCTTTTTTCATCCAAAAGGCAAAAATAAAAACTAAAAGATAAAACCACATATTTGCTCAGGCAACACAAGCTATTTGCTCAGGCAACACAGGCTTTAGTGCACTTCTATCCTTTTTGGCTTCTCCTTTTTTGCCTTTGGGATCTCAACTCTCAGCATCCCGTTCTTGTACTCAGCTTTTGCGTCGTCTGATTTGACTTCCTTATTAAACGGCAGGCACCTGTAGAAGCTTGTGCTCCTTCTCATATAGCTATGTGTGCCTTTTTCTCTGTCTTCTGCGTTTTTTTCCTGCTTTTTTTCGACCTTGACCTCGATTGCACTGCTTGTGACATTGAGTTCTATGTCCTTCTTGTCAACACCTGGAAGCTCGAATGTCGCGATAATCGAGTTCTCTGTCTCATATGCATCAGCCTTTGGCATCCTCCAGAAATCCTTCCGGGCATCTGCACTTGCCACTGCATGCTTGTCATCTTTTCCATAACCCAGAAGTGGGGCCTCTGGCCCAAAACCGAATGATCTCTGGAAAATCCTGTCCATCTCGTGCTGCATCCTCTGCATCTCATCGAAAATGTCTCTTTCCCAGAACATGGTCTCCACCTCCTAGCCTTGTTTTATATCTTTTTTATTTTATCTGATTGTTCTTGTTTAACTTAAATCAACAGAATTAGTTTTAGGTAAACAAAGCTAATATTTAAATATTTCGGTCTTGTGGTCTATCTATGCTGGAAACAATATCCAAAAGAGAATAAAGAGAATATTTTCAGAGTAAAAATAGTATAAGGATGAATAAGAT
>JAFGRM010000095.1 GCA_016935125.1 Candidatus Woesearchaeota archaeon | reverse complement strand
GTAAAGTATATATATAATAAGATTTAAGTTTAAGATTTAAGTTTAATAATGATATTGCATGCAAGGGAATACCGATCAAAATGTCTTTTTTTAAGAATCTGCTCTTAAATCTCCCAGAGGTTGCAGGGCCCACACAAAAGAGGCTTTCATTCAAGGAAAAGCTCAAGTGGACAACGATCATTCTAGTCTTATTTTTTATCTTGGGCATGATCCCTCTCTTTGGCCTTGGAGCAAATACACTGCAGCAGTTCGAATATCTATCCATAATACTCGGTGCAAAGTTCGGATCGATAATATCGCTTGGTATCGGCCCGATAGTCACTGCTTCGATTGTCCTACAGCTGCTTAACGGTTCAGGGCTGCTTAAGTTTGACCTGACAAGCCAGGACGGAAAAAAGACATTCCAGGGTGTGCAGAAGCTTCTCGCATACTTTTTCATATTGTTTGAATCATGCATATATGTATTCATGGGCGGGCTTTCGACAGGAAGCTTCTATAATCCAGCGACAGGCGAGTTCCTTGAATATGCAACAGGAAGCAATATTATGGCTCTTGAGCCATCCACAATATTTGCGCTAAAGGCATTCCTTATACTTCAGCTCTGTGTTGGCGGGCTTCTTATAATGCTCATGGATGAGATTGTGTCAAAATGGGGTTTTGGCTCAGGCATCTCGCTTTTTATTGCAGCAGGTGTGTCCCAGGAGATATTCATACGAGCATTTTCATGGTTCAAGAGTGCAGATGCAGTAGGTGGTGCCGAATACTCTTCAGGAGAGGTCATAAAGTTTTTCCAGGCGATAGCATCTTCAGACCCTGATCTTAAGGTTGCAGGGCTTGCGCTTATAGTGATCTTATCAACAGTTGTGATATTTGCGCTGGCAGTCTATTTACAGGCTATGAAGATCGAGATTCCGCTTTCCTTTGGAAGGATAAGGGGGCACGGGATCAGGTGGCCGCTTAATTTTATCTATACTAGCAACATACCAGTCATATTGGTTGCAGCATTGTTTGCGAACATGCAGCTGTGGGCAAAGCTTCTTGAGAAATGGGGTCACCCTCTTCTTGGCACAATCGATGCAGCAGGAAACAAGGCAGGGATTATCGCATGGATCAACCCTCCTGGGGGGATGGACGGCTTAGCAGGAATCGTGATCAGGCAGGGAACAATGGCTATTGGCGCAAGGCCCTATCTTCAGGCTACAGCGTATCTTATCGCAATGGTCATAGGCTGTGTGATCTTCTCGTATTTTTGGGTCCAGACCGCAGGCATGGATGCAAGAAGCCAGGCAAAGCAGATCATGTCATCTGGGCTTCAGATACCTGGGTTTAGGAAAGACCAGCGTGTGCTTGAAAGATTGCTCGACAGGTATATAGGTCCGCTGACAATAATGGGAGCAATAGCTATAGGGATACTGGCAGCTCTTGCTGACCTTCTTGGGGCACTCTCAAGAGGAACAGGTATCCTGCTTGCAGTGATGATTGTCTACAAGCTCTATGAAGAGATTGCACAGCAGCATATGATGGATATGCATCCTGCACTAAGGAAGATGATGGGCTGAAGAGAAAAAGCAGCAAGTAATTAAGCAGCCATCAACAGGTTCCTTTGCAGCTCTTGCCAAACAAGGCCGTTATTTTCAATTTCAGATAAGGTAATTATTTGTAATTATTTTAAATTAATACAAATATTTATAAATTAAATTTTTAATTAATATCTATTTTAATCCATAAATGTTATAAGTTAACTGCAAATAAGGTGTAGATTACCAGAAGGTATCAAAAAAAGGTGAATAAATGGTTTTTGACTCTCTATTGAACCCAGTCTTTTCTCCACTGTTAAGGCTTGACCCCCTGCTTGCGATAGTGATTATAGCGGTTTTCATGTCAGCGATGATCACAGTTATCTATAAATACCTCACTGACCAGAACCTTATGAAGCAGCTTAAGGCTGAGATCAAGGATCTTCAGGCTGAGATGAAAAAGCTGAAGGACAATCCAAAGAAGATGATGCAGGTCCAAAAGCAGGCAATGGAGACAAACACCAAGTACATGATGCATTCCATGAAGCCTACACTCTTCACTTTCATACCCATAATAATAATCTTTGGCTGGCTCAATGCCCATATGGCGTATATGCCTATTGTTGCTGGTGAGGATTTTGGAGTGAATGTTTTGTTTGATGAAGGCGTAACTGGCCAGATTGAGATAATCCTCCCGAATGGTGTCAGGCTTGTATCAGGTGATTCTGTCCAGGATATTGCCATCAGCAAGGCGGAATGGGTGCTTAATGCTGAATCAGGCGAGTACAGCATATCATATAACTATAATGATAAGGAATACAGCCAGAGCCTTATTGTTTCCTCAAGCAGCAGTGAGAGGATCTATGCAAAGCCAATAATAACCCAAAAAGATCTTTCTGAACTCAAGAATTCTGGCATCAAGAGCCTGAATATAGCTAATGAGAAGATCAGGCCGCTTCAGAGATATCCTGTCTTAAGGTCTATACCATGGATCGGCGGCTTTGGCTGGCTTGGGACATACATAATCCTTTCGATCATAACAAGCATGCTTCTCAGGAAATTCATGAAGATATACTGAGCTGTTCAAAGAGATACTTTGCGGATTATGTGGGTTGTGTGGATTATATTGAGCAGATGCCTGGCTCTGTTCCAAGCTTATCTTTTGTCTTATGCCATACATACAAATTCTTATGCTAAACATAAAAATCGCAGTTGAACCATCGGAATCTTATAGTAGGGCATAGGTTTCATAACAGCTCAACTAAAAGAAATATTTTTATAAACAACAGAGATTCCAGAATGGCTATGGCAATAACAATCGAGGATATGGCAGCATTCTGCAAGAAAAAAGGGATAGTGTACCCTAATTCTGAGATATATGGTGGGATGGCCGGGTTCTTTGACTACGGCCCGCTCGGAATTGAAATCATAAACAACATCAAGAGGGAATGGTGGAAAACATTTGTGCAGTCAAGAGAGGATATTGTGGGTATTGATGGGTCGATAATCTGCCATCCTAAGGTATGGAAGGCTTCAGGGCATGTTGATAATTTTGAAGACGTGATGCTTACATGCTCAAGATGCAAGAACAAGGTTAGGGCAGACACATTTATAGAAGAGCAGACAGGGATTGCAGCTGACGGCTTTACAGTCGAGATGATCAATAATGCGGTTTCTGAGAACAAGCTCAGCTGCCCTAAGTGCAAGTCAGAGTTTGAAAAGGCCAATGACTTTAACCTTATGTTTAAGACAAATGTTGGGCCGCTCCAGGATGAGTCTTCACTGGCGTACTTAAGGCCAGAGACTGCCCAGCTGATATTCGCGAATTTCAAGCTAGTATCAGAAAACAGCCGGCTCAAGCTTCCGTTTGGCATAGCCCAGGTGGGAAAGGCGTTCAGGAACGAGATAAGCCCAAGGAACTTCCTTTTCCGCTGCAGGGAATTCGAGCAGATGGAGATTGAGTATTTCATAAGAAAAGATATGTTTGACAGCTGCCCATGGGTTTCAGAGGTGATGTCCCATGAGATCTCAGTGTATTCAGCAGAGATGCAGGAAAAGGGGCAGCAGCAAAAGCAGATGACAATCAAGCAGGCTCTTGAGAAAGGCATAATCATGTCGCCATGGCACGCTTATTTCCTTGCGATAAACCACCAGTGGTTCATAAACCTTGGCACAAGGCCTGAGCATTTCAGGATAAGGCAGCATCTTAAGACAGAAAAGAGCCATTATGCAACTGATACATGGGATCTTGAATATAATTTTCCTTTCGGCTACAAGGAGCTGCAGGGCATTGCAGACAGGGGAACATTTGATCTGGACCAGCACATAAAGCATTCAAAGAAGGACATGTCTCTTTTTGACGAGGAGAAAAAGGAAAAGGTAATCCCGATGGTAGTTGCTGAGCCTTCTCTTGGCGTGGGCAGGGCGTTTCTCGTGTTCCTGTTTGACGCGTATGATGATGACAAAGAAAGGGGCAACATTGTCCTGCACCTGCATCCAAGGCTTGCGCCGTACAAGGCTGCAGTCTTTCCGCTCGTAAACAAGCTCGACGACAAGGCAAGAGAGATATTCAGCATGCTAAAGCAGGACTTCCATGTGATATATGATCGGTCTGGAAGCATCGGCAGAAGGTATGCAAGGGCAGATGAGCAGGGTATCCCATTCTGTGTGACTATTGACTTTGATACAGAGAACGATTCTTCAGTGACTGTGAGAGACAGGGACTCGACCAAGCAGGAAAGGGTCAGCTTAAATGGGCTTAAGGACTATCTTTGCAAGAAACTCATCTAGCTACCAAGGCAGTCTATCTTGTTTAGTTTATCTCTATATTTAGCTCATTCTTAAATATGTCTTATTTGAAAAATTCACCCAAAATTTTTCCTAGGTATGAGATTCCAATCCTGTATGCTCAGGGCTGTTGTCAATGAATAAGGTGGGGAGACAACTGTCAATTATACCACTTCAACCCGGTTTGATGTCCTGGTGATCTGGAGCCTGAACTCACTCAGCAGGGCATTGAAGCATTTCCTTAATACTTTGAATCGGCTATTCAGTGCCAATGTTCACCTGCATTGCTATGCACAGGTGATTGAGACAGACAGGAATCCTGGATTGATGAATGCCTTAATGTATCTGATGAATTTTGAGAAAGAAGCAGCAAGAGAGCGAGGGAAAGTATGCCGGGACATTGCACGTATCAAAGGTAAAACATTTGGGAAGCCGTACAAAGTCAACAAGCTCATATACGGTGACATCCTGCTGGACAAGTCAATGGAAGATTTGATGCAGGCATTTGACATAAGCGAGCCAACTGTCCATAGATACAGGCGAGAGATCAGGAAAGAAAGGAGCCAGAAATTGTTGGAATGGAAGGCGGCGAAATAATATCATTTCTATCTCTTAACCATTGGCTTATACCATACTGTTGAAAACATACCAATGACTATTAATAGAGCTAAGACGCTGCAATAAAAGGTAGTGATATTCTCTTTGTAAAAATGGATCACAAATGGCAGGAAAAATAAGAGCAATAGTAGTGTTGTCTGAATCTTTAAGATGTTCTCTCTGCTCCTATTGAATACTCTTATATCTCCTATGTATTTGTATACATCATCAGTTAGTGTTTTGAAAAAGGCTGATGCATCATTCTTTTTTCTGAGTTTCTCAAAATCTGGTTTCTCGACCCATGGCACCATAATAATCCTTACGACAACATAATAAAGGGTCAATAGGAAGATAAAAGAGACGATTATTATCGCAGGAATCATGAAGACCTTGTCTTTGAATAGATCACAATATGAGAATACAACAAGTAGCAGGCTGGCCACAACAAGGATTATGTTGAACTTATGCTCCAGGCGTTCTCTTGAACTGACTAGGAATAGGTACTGGTTCCAGACCGCTTGGTAAGTCCTTTCATAAAATTTAGTGTCTCTTTTTTTTGGCATTTATAAATGGAAAGCACAGAATCTATATAAAATTGATCGATTCAGCCCAGATAATCACAACATTTATATACAAGATATGTCTTATATATCTTGTAAATCTTGTGAGGTGTGAAAATGAGTACTGCAATCGAGATGGGGACTATAAGTTCAAGAGGCCAGATAGCAATACCATCAAACATAAGGAACCTGATGGGGCTTGAAGATGGGACTAAAATTTTGTTTTTTGCTGAGAACGATACAATAATGCTGAAGAAGGTGACTCAGGAGACCTTTGCTGCTATAACAAAACCACTCAAAGCAGCAATAAAGAACAGCGGCCTGAAAGAAAAGGATGTAGTTGATATAGTTCACAAAGCCAGAAAAAAATGAAGATAACTGTAGACACCAATATATTGGTATCAGCCACATTCTGGAAAGGTGACCCTGAAAAAATCATAACAATGGCTGAAAATAAGGTGATCAAGCTAATTCTATCAAAAGACATTCTAAACGAATATACGCAGGTATTGGAATATCCAGAAATCAAGGATAAGGTAAAGGACAAAGGCCTCATTGTGAATCGGACAATCGAAAAGATTATCTCTATCAGCACGATAGTGGAACCAAAGGATAAGGTCAGGATTGTAACGGCTGATTCAGATGATGATAAGATTATCGAATGTGCCATGGCCGGCAAAGTCGATTACATAGTCTCAATGGATAAGCATCTCCTGAACCTGGACTATAAAGACATCCCTATAATCACTCCTTCTGAATTTGTAAAAAAGATGAAGAAATGATGGATCCATTTTTTTGCCCCCAATATATAATTACGATAAATTTGGAAGTATGACCAAGAAAGTCCAGCCTATGGCAATAGTTACTGCCTAGTTCTGAGACCATGTGAAAAGAAAAAAAAGAAAAAGTGAGAGAGGCAGGGTGCGCCCAAAATACTGAGAGGGGTTTATGGGCGCAATTTCATATTCGGTCTGGTTTTGTTTGGGTGGCAGGCCATAAGATCCAAATAATCAGATCCAAATAATCCCTTAGCTCTAAATTTGAGGTGTTATGGCTATTGTTAGGGTCTTTATTTATTAATTCATTATGAACCATAAATTAGGGTTTTTAAACCACAAAATATTTAAATAGTAACACTACACAGTAAATAAAATGAGTACCTTGCCCAATTTGACACCTTTTTTCCATGCGTTTGACAGCTGGCTGAAATACATCTACCAGCTTGATGTTACGTTTGATTTCTTGATATTGATAATAGCAGGTCTTATCGGCTTTTATAGCTATAAGGTCTATAGATTTACTACAAAGAGAAACTATCTGCTGTTTTGCATATCTTTCCTTTTTATCGCACTTGGGTATTCAGTTAAGACAGGGTTTGATATATTGGTCCAGACAGAGTCATTGAGAAGCGAGGTCTTTTTTGGCCTGATCGGCTTTCCAGTGCTCAGCAAGCTTTTCATGCTTTCCTATATGATGCTTGTACTGATAGGATATGTGATAATGATAGTGATATCGATGAGGGGCAACAGGAAAACTGCACTTCTTTTCATGCTGTTGCTTGTTGTCTCATTGTTCCTTAGCCAGAGCTTTTTTTTGACATTTAGCCTGTCATCGATAATCCTGCTGTCATTCCTGTTGTATCATTTCAACAAGAACTTTTCAATAAAGAGGACTCTTAATTCCGGGATGGTCTGGTATGCTTTCCTGCTATTGACAATAAGCCATATTGTCTCTCTTTTTATAATCTATTCAAATAAATTTTACCTTTTGTCTAATATAATGATGATGGGAGCCTTTTTGCTGTTGCTATTGAACTATGTTATGGTGCTTAGAAAATGAGCAAGAGAAGGGACAAGATTTCAATAATATATGACATGCTGGTCTCGATAGTGCGTAAAGGGGGTATGATAAAGCCTACCCATCTCCTGTATAAGTCTAACCTGAGCCACAAGCGGATGGTGCCGCTTATTGATGAGCTGACAAGAAGAGGGCTTATGTCAGAGCATCTGTATGAGAACAAGAAGATGTATAAGATTACAGACCAGGGCAGGCAGTTTGTCATCCAGTACAAGAAGATGAAAGAGTTCGTGGACAGCTTTGGATTTTGATTGTGACTTTAGTCTTGTTCTTGATTGTATTTTGTTCCTGATTATATTTTTGTTCTTGATGATGTTTTCTTTCTGATGATATTCTGTTCCTTATTGTATTTTGTTCCTTATGATATCTTCTTTCTGTTGATACTTTTTCCTGTTGATACTTTGTTCCTGATGATATTCTGTTCCTGATGATTTGTCATTTGGTTAGTATCTTATTTTAGTTGCGTCTTGATCTATGTTAGCTTTTAGTTTTTTTGTTTTGGTTCGCTTCTGATGTTTATACCATTCTTTTGGCTGGCTCTTAGCTTTGGTTAGCGTTTGCTTATAGGCTGTATAAACAGCAAATTTTTATATCTTAATCTGCTTTTCCATCTCTTATGCAGGATTCACTGTCATATTGGGCAGCAGCCTATGCAAGGTACAAGCACGCTGCTTTATGTATCGACATAGAGACTGTCCGCTTCAACGGCCCTGTTTCTGTGGTCGGCACCTACAGGCCAGCTGACGGGCTTGTCGAGTATGTGCCTTTTATCAGGGGGCAGAACCTTACGCCTGAGAACCTGAGAGATGCCTTTTCTGGGGTCAGGATGCTTGTTACATACAACGGGCTGTGTTTTGATGTCCCGAAGATAAGGAAGGATTTTCCAGGCGTGCTGCCTGATGATGTTGTTGTATTTGACCTGTACAGGTTCGCGCTTAAGCTTGACATAAACACAAACCTGAAAGTGCTTGAGAACACATTTGGTGTTGATAGGACCAACCTTCTTACGCAGAAGAGAGGCATCGCAAACAAGCTATGGCGGCAGTACGAAGAGAGGGGCAATGCAGAGGCGCTCAGGCAGCTGCTTGATTATAACAAGGATGATACAATCAACCTCTATCCTCTTGCAGAGAAGCTTGTCTCTATCGCCAAAGATAAAATTAGCTGATGATCTCTGATGCATGGCTCGACAGAGCCAGGATACCTTTCGCATCACCTGCTTTTGTTGCATGTCAGAAAAGTTTAAATATTAGTTCATCTACACTTGTTGACACGGATCATACAGATAGGTCATAATAATATTTAGAAAGAATTTCAGTGAGGTTTTATGGCCATTCTTTTGCAATTGGTCCTTTTTCTAGTGAGATTTCATCTTGACTACGCTTGACTATGTATTAGGGAGTACAGTGAGATCGGCATTGCACCCTGGCAAGGGATAGACACCCGGACAAAAGGTAGGGCCGGACAAGGGATAGAGCACTGCCAGTTTACAAAAATCTCCCGGGGGTGAGCCGGCATGGCAAAAGGAAAAGCAGCACCTAAGAAATAAAAGATGTGTTTGCTTGATTATAGAGTAAAGATCAAGAATTTTTTTTGTTGAAAATTCCGGCTAGGAATTTTTGGGGTTTAGTTGGTTTAATACCTGGAGCTTTCGGTCGGAATTTTCAATTCCTAAAGTCATTTTGTTAAGGAAGGTGTTGCAAGGTGTTAATTTAAGGCAGGGTGTTATGTCCTGACATTGAGTTTTTGGGTTTTAGCGGTTTGTGAATCAGAGGTTTGTGAAACAAACTACAAAATGAAAAACAAGGTGGCAACTAAAAAAAGGAAAAACAGGGTGGCAGCATGCCTTTTGCAGTATTAGATGGAACTGAAAAGAGGATATTGGAGCTTGAGAGGATGATCTCTACATTGGACTGGGATGTGAGCATCATCACTAACAACGAGCTTAAGGCAGTCAAACAGGCAAGGTTGCAGGTTCTAAGGGATGAGCTAAAAGCCCTTAAGAAATGCAGATGATGCCTGCCAGTATCTATGAGGTATATTTGATATGCTGGATATAATGAGTATATGGGATCTATTGGATATATTGGATAATGGGATATGCTTTTTTGTTTGGCATCCTGCTGCTCATATGGTCTTGTGAGAGAGCTTGACAAGAGCCAATCTCAGGGTACATATCTTGAAGACTAATCTTGAAGATAAGAACAAAAGGAGGCTGGGATGATGAAAAGGTTTTGGTTGGCTTATCGTGATGATTTTGATGATGACGATGGCTGGGACAAAGATGATGATGACTGAAGAGGCAGCATGAGTCTTGGCCAGAGTTGCTTTTTTGTTTTTTATTCTTCCATTCGTTTGCAGGTTCTGTTCATTTTCTTATGATAGAAGTAAGAACGCCGCGGCTGGGATTGCTCTTGAATCATAGATTCACGAGCCATCAGGATTCTTCGAACCCTGATATGAACCCAGACAGCCTTTTTAAAAAAGCCTGGGGAAAATACATCCAGTGCTGTTTAAGCTATCGCTTCAGCAGCACGACAGAAAGAATAGAATCATAAAGCCCCAGTGCGATAAGAAAAACCCAAAACTCAAGACCCATAACTCAAAACCTAAAAAAAGCCTGTGGAAAATACATCCAGTGCTACTTCGCTCTGCTCAGTAGCACGACAATGGATAAGAACGCCGCGGCTGGGATTTGAACCCAGAAGACCCGAAGGTCACAGGATCTTTGCAGATACAGCGTGGTTTCATACCGGCTATAGCCGATAGCAATCCTGCGCAGTACCAGGTTGTGCCACCGCGGCAAAGAGAATCATAAGGATTTGTATTTTATTTATAAAGGTTTTTCTATCGAGGAGATGAAGGCAGGGAAAAGCAAGGTAAATATTTATAAATGAGCCTTAATTTCGATGGACTTATACAGCGGGGTAGGGCAGCCAGGAGTGCCCGTCGGGCTCATAAGGGCATCTTTTTGGAGTCTTCAGAAACCCGGAGGTCAGAGGTTCAAATCCTCTCCCCGCTATCCTTGATTTATTTCTGGCGTAACTTTTCTATTTTTTGGAATTTAGTTTTGGTAGGGTTTATTTTTCTGATGATATCTATCTCCAGCCATCTCATCCGACAACATAGAACCTGACAAGCTGCTCAGCGCTGTTGCCGTAGCTGTCTGTGCATGACACATAGTAGTCGTTCTTTCCATCTTTGAGATCCCCTCTTTGGATCTCTGCTGCATGCCTATTGTTGCCTATACTGTCCATCATCGCAAGGCCTAGGTCAAGCTCCCTATAATAGCCGCATATGATGTCATTGCTCTCTGTCGTGTCGACATAAATTATCTGGCTGCTCTTTTCGATCTCACCAACAGGCCCGTAATCAGTTATCTCAAGCTGGCCTGACCTGCTGATTGTGTACACCTTGCTCTTTGTGTTCTTGTTGTGTTTTACACTCCCTTTTTCCTCGCAGAAGATGTTGACCATAAACACACTGTCCTTATCGCCTGCAGCAGGATTGTCATCTGCAGTCTTCAGCCCAGATGTCCCGTCTTCTACAGAGGGGTCATCTCCTGCTTCTGTTGTCCCATTGCCTGTCTTGTTCTTTTGTGCGGCTGTCAGTGAATAATTGATCTTTTTCAGGGGTGAGAGGTCGAGCTCAAAGCTGCAGCTGTAGACTCCAAGTTCAGGGTCGCCTGACCTGTTGCATGACCCATATGCCTTTCTTCCAGGTGTGTAGTCAGCGCTGCATAGCATGTCCTTGTCGATGTGCAGCTCAAGGAAGACAGTGCTTGTATTAGCGCAGATATCTATCATATGATAGGCATTGCTGTATGGCATCTGCTTTCCAGATCCACCTGCATAACCCTCTTCACCGCCTGCATAACCCTCTTCACCACTTGCATAACCTTCTTCACCGCCTGCATAACCTTCTTCACCACCTGCATCTCCTTCTCCATATCCCTCTCCATCTTCTTCTCTGTATCCTTCTACCTTTCCATATCCCTCTCCATCCACTTCTCCTCCTGCATATATTGCCCATGACCCTGCTGTACTCTCTTCAAAAATGAACCCTGCAGCTGTAATGTTTATGTGATGTAGGCCTTCTGATATGCTGAGGTATCTGGTGTTGTTGTGCCTGATGCCTAAGTGCTCATTGCTCTTATTGCTCATGTTGAATGCAAGCCCGTAGCTCACAGACTGTTTTGGATTATCCATGCATCTGATGTAGATCTCTTTTACATCTGTCTCTTTTACGTCTATTGTGCTGCTGCAGACATAGCTTCCGCCGAATCTTGGGCTCAGGTCATATCTTGATTTTGCACATAAGAAGCTTTCCTCCATCATGTCATACATTGTGTCATTTGTGCTGTACCTGCATTCTGCAGGCTCGTCAAGATAGAGCTGGAGCTCAAAGCTTTCTGCGTCAGCTGCAAACCTCGAGCTGTTTTCAGGGTATGCATATATCAGCTCAGGCGGCCTGTCATCGTCAGTATTGTTGCTTATCGTCATCTCAAAGAATATGGGCTCTTCTGCTGCTTTTCCTGAGCTGTCCTCGCAATAGATGAACATGAAATAGCCGCCTTGCTCATATCTCTCAAAGACCTTTTCAGAGACGTCTTTGTAGAACTCTGTCTCTGTGTTTAGCAGCATGAAGAGGTTGAAGATCCTCTCAGAGACAGGTTTGATCGTCTTTCTTATGCTCTTTCCTGTAAGCTTCCTAAAGAGCCTTGAGAAGAAATTATCATCTATGTCTCCAGCCATGCTGTCGCCTGTGCCAAGGCTTAATGCCTTAAACGCATCTGAAAACCCAGACATGGAGCTTGTGTTCAGGATGTCCATCAGGCTTTCAGGCAATTCAGGCCTTGCAGGTATCCTTGCTGTTTGGGTATGGCTTGTTGAATAAACTGGCTCGCCGAAATAATATCCGCTGATTGTCATAATCTCTGCCTTTGGCGCGAAATTTATCCTGCATATGCTTTTTCTGGAGGTGTTGACTGCTATGCTGAACCTGCTGTACGGCCTGATTTCAGGTGTTATCCTGTATCCTTTGTATGTTTTTCCGCCAAAGCTAAGCTCCTCATCTTCAAGCGAGTATCCCTCCTGCAGCTGGGTTATGTCAGGGAATATCTCAAGCTTTTCATTACTCTTCTCTTCTTCTATCTCCCTGCATATAGGTGTTCCGTTGACCTCTTCAAATATGCATCCCCTGCCAAGGCTCCTGCACCTGTATTCGCTGCATGGGATGCCTGCTTTCTCATCACATATCTTGCAGTAATCGTCTCCTTTAGGTGCTTTCCACGGCTCGCATACTGCAACCTCCATGACTTCACTGCTGTTTATGCCAGCGACATGTGCTGATGCAGACATCCCTGATATTGTGCCAAAGATAGAATATGCAGAAGCCATTATAGCTGCGAAATTGTCGACTGCAGGCTGGAGCCTGCTGCCCATAAGCTCTGCCTGTTTCCTGTTGTCAGCGCCCTTGCCTATGCAGGGTTCTGCTGCAGAATCTGGATATGGCTTACTGTTCCCGACTGTCTCTGCCTGCTTTATGATATCATATGCAGAGATGTCTGTGCTTGAGAATATGTCAGTATGGAAGAACCCTTCATATGTGACCTTGCCTTCAGTGTTCCAGTAATTGCCGCAGTCGCCCTGCATATAACAGTTCTTTGATGCCTGGCTTAGCCATGTGCTCCCACAGCTCAGGCCAGTGCAGCTCTTTTCAACAGTTGCAACTGAGCATACCTCTCTTCCGCTGTTCTCCCAGAACCTGAATCCTATAGGGACATAAGGGATGCATATGCTGGCCTCTGTTGCTTGGCTGACCCATTGGCAGTCCCTGTACTCTGAATTTTCACAGCATTCCTCTGTTGTGCACCTTGTGCAGTCCTGCCACCTGTTAGGCCTGCACATGGCATGGGAATAACTAGTGTTGCCCTCAATGATGATGTCTTCTGCGCAAAGCTCTTCCCTGTAGTCCCTGCATTCTTCTGTGTATATCTCTCCGTTGATGCAGTATTTGAGTATGTGCCTTGAGCCTACATTATCAAAGCCGTATCCTGCGATGCCTTGGTATTCACACCAGGACTCGCCGTGTTTTTTTATGTTGCCGTATTCATCGATAAAGCAGTCATCCCCTGTTTTAGCATCTGCAGGATTGTCATCATTATAATCTCCATTGTAAGCACCAGTATAAGCACCAGACATGCTGCTTTTTAGCTCAGGCTCAGGGCAGGTGCAGGCAGGATTAGGGTCATATGAGCCGTTCTTCAGCCTGCAGTCAGACTGGAGTGCGTTCTTATAGCAGTTGTTGTCGTAGCTTGCATAGCAGCATCCAAGAGAACGCGCCTTTAGCCCGGTGAGCCCATTATAGCTGCCTGGCATGGATGCAGTGTCTTTTCCCTGGATCGAGAACTGGAATGTGAGGTTGTTGCTGTTTAGGATATATACTGTATCTGGATATGGCCTGTGTTTTTCTATTGTTGTTGGCATTGCCATAGGGATTGCTGCCATCCCTCCAATAACTCTTACCATGCCCATTTTTGAGCT
>JAFGRM010000094.1 GCA_016935125.1 Candidatus Woesearchaeota archaeon | reverse complement strand
GGCATCTTTTAGCATATCTTTTAGCATGGCATCTTTTAGCATATCTTTTAGCATGGCATCTTTTAGCATATCTTTTAGTATAGCATCTTTTTAGCATATAATATCTTTTAGCATGGCATCTTTTAGCAATAGCATAACCTCTTGTAGCTATAGCAGGCATCTTGTAGCATAACATATTTATACTAATAGTTACTGCAGTGCTGGCATGGATACAGAAAAGCTTCATATTGCAGCAAGCGGCATCTTTTTTCTGGTAGCTTTTTTTATAATGATATCAGTCGTGAACAGCTCACAGGCAGGGAGCAGGCTTGATGCGATGGCAGTATCTGAGCAGGACCAGGCTGGCTGTGATGACGGAACACTACTCTATGAATGTTCGACAAAAAGCCCGGGCAATATCTGTGAATTGACAAAAAGCGGGCCAGAGCTCAGGTTTTCAGACCAGTGCTATGACTGATCCATAGATCGGCTCAGGCATGACTGTATTCTCCTGTTACAAAACATTTATATACATTCAATATAAGAAGGGCATTATGTATGACATAATAACAGTAGGCTCAGCAACAGTCGATGTTTTTGCAAAGACAACCTGCGAGCATATCTCTATTAAGAACGGTTCTGAAGAGAATAACCTTATAGCGTATCCTACAGGCTCAAAGATACTCATTGAGGAGCTTGATTTCATGATAGGCGGAGGAGGCACAAACACAGCAGTATCATTCTCTCGCTTAGGGCTTAAGACAGCCTTTCTTGGAAAGATAGGATTTGATTCAAATTCGCAGGAGATACTCTCCCTTCTTGTAAAAGAGCATGTTGATTTTATAGGCCCAAGGTCAAAGGCGCAAAGCGGATACTCAATTATACTTGACAGTATAGAAGAGGATCGGACAATACTCACATACAAGGGTGTCAATGACTGCCTTGATCTCTCAGAGATTGACAAGTCAAGCCTGAAGTCAAAGTGGTTCTATTTCAGCTCGATGATGGGAAGGTCTTTTCTGACGCTTGAAAAGCTCTCATCTTATGCAAGGAGAAAGGGAATAAAGGTTGCATTCAACCCGAGCAGTTATCTTGCACAGCAGGGGGTAAAGAAGCTGGGAAGGATTCTGAAGGCAACAGATTTTCTTGTTTTGAACCTTGAAGAGGCAAGGCTTATCATAGGGAACAGGGACATAAGCTCGCTTCTTTTTGGCCTTGAGAAGCTCGGGCCAAAGATTATCGCTATTACAGACGGGAAAAACGGCGTCTATGTCAAGCACAAGAGCAATCTCTACCACCAGCCTGCAAACAGGGTCAGGATACATGAGACAACAGGAGCTGGTGATGCATATGCATCAGGCTTTGTTTCAGGGCTCATTATCAAAGGCGACGTGCTTTATGCAATGGATATAGGCATGGCCAATGCAACATCTGTGATAAAGCATCTTGGTGCAAAGAACAGGCTTCTAACCCTTGCACAGGCAGAAAAGGAGATGCTGAAGAACAAGCCAATAGAAAAACTATTAATTCCGTAAGCACCTTTTAGGTTCAGAAAGACTCTGGGAAAGCTTGTAGAAAGACTCTGAGAATCTTGTAGAAAGACTCTAGGAAAGCTTGTAAGATGGCTGTTACCAGCAGTGGCAGGCTTTATAATAATATAATTTTATAATAATATGATAAAAGAATATAATATGATAAAAGAGTAAACTGCCTGTATTGGGATTGTGATTGATAATGGGGATCTTATTAAGGCTTAAGAACTGGCAAAAGGGTTTTGTATTCGGGTTTGGGCTAACGACCCTTCTCTGTATATCCTATTCCCTTGTATTGATATACCTTGATATCAGGCTGGAGAGGCTCGGCCTTCCCCATATGTGTTTTTCTTTTACACAGAGCGTTTTTTGCACATTTGAAGAGGCAATATATACCAGGCTTGGGTTTATCATAGTTCTTGTCATGGTGTTTAGCATCCCAAGCGGGGTGATGGGTGCGCTTATAGGATATATTATCGACAGAATTGGTGTTGGAAACTGATTTTCTGGTAATAGCTAATTCTGGTAATAGATAATTCAGGTAATAGCTAATCATTTTGGCTTGTACTGTATATCATCTTGGTTTGTCCTCTATACCCTTATAATTTATCTGTAGATCTTCGGGTCTGTCTTGTATATATCCGGGTTTATCCAGGATATATTAATAAAGGCCATCTGTAAGCATTTTTCCATGGTTGATGACAGCACCCTTGTCAGGTCAGCGATGGTATCTATAATAATCGGGCTCTCTGTACTCTTTTTTATATCCAAGAGCATAACAGTTGATGAGAGAGATATAGGAAGCCTCAATGACCTGGACATAGAAAAGGCAGTGCTGGTAAGGGGGACAGTTAAGGATATAAGGGCAGACGAGGGGTTTTCAGTCTTTACAATAAGAAAGACTGAAGAGATATCTGTTGTTGTGTTTAAGAACATAACCATGCCTCTTGGTTCTGATGTTCTTGTCTATGGGACTGTTGATGAATATAATGGTGAGTTAGAGATCATCGCAGACAGGATCGAAGTGGTATAGCAGGGATATGCATATGTTGGTTGGACGAATCTTGTTATGATATTATGATATTATGGAGATATTGTTTTGCAGATTGGTTAAATAGGCCAGCAACCTGTTCATATGTGGTAAATATATCATAGAACAGAAAACTTTTAATACACTCGCAATCCCAAGAAAAAAAATCAAGGAGGTGCAACTGACAATGACTTTAAAAGAACCAGAGTCAATGGATGAGCTGGTGTACTTTACCAACAGGTTGCTTGATAACGACGGGAAGGTTATGGCATGGGCATATAAGGTGGATTGCCCGAAATGCCACAAGGCAAAGATGGGTAAGCCTGTTGAAAAAGGCAAGGTAAAGACAAGAGCCAATGAATACGTGTGTCCAGAGTGCGGCTACACTGAAGAGAAGGCCGAGCATGAGAAAAGGCTTACAATCGAGGCCAAGTATACCTGTCCGTATTGCGGATTCTGCGGCGAAGCAGAAACAGAATACAAGAGAAAGAGTTTCAACGGTGTCCCTTCGTTTGTGTTTTCATGCGGCAAATGCCAGAAGAAGATAGGCATCACAAAAAAGATGAAGCTGGCAAAAAAATAGTGGAAACCATTTATTATTCTATTATTCTCTTTGCTTCTTAAATCCAGGGATTAAACCAATAAGAATGAAATTAAATTAATAAGAAAAATAATAAGTTGTTTTTATGCCTTGCCGAGAATCCTGAAAACCTTGGTACCGCAAGTAGGGCATACACCCTTGATAGCCTTCATGCCGTTTTTCATGACAGTTTCCTTAGCGTCCTTGATCTCAACCTGTTTTTTACATTTCATACATCTTCCTTCAGCCATATTCATTCCCTCCATATGATTGTTTTTTCTGCTGTTCTTTTAAAGTTTTTTAAAAGTTATATCAATATGTATTCCATATATACTTAGATAGTACTCCATATATACTTCTATATAAAACTTTGTAAAAAAAATAAGGTTTTTGCCTATATTTCCTATATAAATCCCCCTAAATTCAGTTAATTTTATATATGATGAGTTAATGTTCCCTACTGATAGTAAGGTGCTGGCCTGACTTTCGGAGCTGCTCTGCGGTTTCTGAGGAAAGTCCGCCCACAATACGCCATTTTTATATGGTGGCCACTCTCCCTTGCTTAAGCAGGGTCGAGATCCTGAAAAGGATGGCAACCACGCAGAAACAAAACCACTTGCAGAATGGGATGATGGATGCGAAGCATCTGGTGACAGGTGTGAGTTAACCTCCTGACGTCTCTGCAAGAAAGGATGAAACAGTGAGCCCTGGCCTGTGCAACTCAGTTTTTGAGGCTTAGTAGAATGTCGGGATGCGCTGTCCATGCAGAAGCATAAGCTTATCTATGATGTAGGCTGTGTTTCAGTCGACGTGGAGCGCAACAGAAGGCGGCTTACAGGCACCTTACTATTTTTGTATTCATGTTATGTTATTTTTCAGCATTTTTCTCTATGATTTGCAGTTTTTAGATAATTGTCTGGATTACTGAATCTTCTGCTTAAACATTTCAGTCAATGCCTAAATACTTTAATAATTAATCCCGACATTTGTCGGAATTTTAGCAAAATTTAAATATGACTATAAAATAAATCATTGATATAGGTATTATGTATGATATAGGTATGAGGTGATAAAGATGCCAGAGCAGAAGATTATACTTACAAATGCTGAGCCTGAGCTGAATCCATGCTCAGATGATCTTGCAAAGGTGATAATCGAGAGGATTGGGCTTATGCCAAGAAAAAAGGGATCGACTGACCAGATGAACCGTGTCATGGTTGAGATGTATGAGCGCGCAAAAGAGGCATCACGGGTCCATCAGCCTGCAAAAGCTATAATCACTGTAGAAGGGATGGGAAGCTTTGCAGGGATAACAAGGCAGACCATGTATGACTATCTCAGGCGCTGGCTTGAGCTTGACATAATAATCAAGACAAGCTTCATCGACATGGAGAACAAGGTGGTGATTGGCTACAAGCTGAACGGAAACACGCTTGAGCAGGCATTTGAAAAAGCAAGGACAAGGATAAGCAACAATCTTGACCTGACCCTCAAGTACATAAGAGAGCTTCAGAGGACTTTAAAGAACGAGAAGATCTCGACTGCTGCACAGAAGAACAGGCCTGCAACAGAAGCTGATGACTGATCTGTTGAAGCCATTCCCTAAAGAATCTTTTTCAGGCATCAACTGATAACTGACGAGAAGATTGGCAACTGTATGCAAACATGGATTGATGCTGCTGATACTGGTTATTATCCTTGCTTTTTAATCCTTTTTCCAGATATATTCTCTTCTTATGCTCCGCAGAACTTGCAGAGGTCATATATAGGGATTATCTCAAAAAATACAAGCATGACCAGTATGATTCCAACTATCAGGCCTGCTAAGAAACCCTTTAACACATCACTCCATAAACCTACAAATGCCTTTTTGTTGCTGAGCATATATATCACCTTTTTTGCATATAATCATAAATGAGGTACTATCTCTGATAATTTACCTATATTGTTTATCCTGATGCTTCTTATATATAAATTTATTGATAGTTCTTCATCATGGTATGTTGGATAGGTGGCGAGTGCAATAAATTTCCTTTGCCTATCGTTAACTTTATATAATTATGTTAATATATTCATAATATGGAATC
>JAFGRM010000093.1 GCA_016935125.1 Candidatus Woesearchaeota archaeon | reverse complement strand
TCTTATGTATCCTTGGCTTTCAAAACGCCTTGAAGAGGTATATATGCATGTGTCTGTAATGTATTTGACCCTGCCATGCCTCTTTAGCCTGTTTAGGACAACAGTATCCTCACCTATGCCCTGCTTTTCATCATAGCCAGGAAAGGCGTCTGCTGTGCTAAAGAGCACTCCTGATGGTGTGAGGTAGATATAATTGAAGATATTCCCAAGCCACCACCAAAACCTTGCAAATAAGAGCTTTTCTCTTGGCCTAGTCTTTGTTGTTCCGCCGCAGAACCCTTTCTTTATCCAGTGCACAGATCTTAATACAAGCTGCTTTTCCATTACAGAATCAGCATCAAAAAAGATCAGGATCCTGCCTTTTGCCTCTTTTGCCCCCTTATTCCTTGCAGCTGAGACATTCCGCGCCTTTATCTTCAGCACCTTATCTGCATGCCTCCCTGCAATCAGAGCTGTCTTGTCAGAACAGTCATCACATATAACTATTATCTCTATGTTCTTGTAGCTCTGGCCTCTTACTGACCTGATGCAGGCTTCAATATACCCCTCTTCATTATGTGCAGGGATGATGACTGATACAAGCGGGTCCATAGGAACTGAATTACAATAGCAGTTTATAAAATTATTGCAGGATGACAATAGAAAAGCAGGGAATGCCAGCAAACAAAAAGCCATCTATAAGATTCCATGAGAGCCTTCTATAAGACCATATAAGAGTCTCTATAATGTTCTATAAGATATTATAAGAACCTTCTATAAGAACTTATAAGATTCTTCTATTAGACCTATGTGCGTAATCTGTAACTATTTATTAATAGTAACTTTTAAATATAGAGGCAATTTCTTATCAGTATGGAAAGTGAGATCAACGACAGCAGATGGGACAAAGAGGATCTCAAAAGGCTTGATGAGTTTGAAGAGAGCAGAAACCTTGTCTTAAGAGCGACAAAACAGTTATTTTTGGATTTTTGCAATCATAACCTCAAAGGGGATGAAAGAGTCTTAGAGATAGGAAGCGGAACAGGCTTTTTAAGGAGAACCATGCCTTATGAAGTCAAAGAGTGGGTGCAACTGGAGCCTCAGATAGCGTTTTTAGAAGAGGCAAAGAGAAGATTTCCAGAAGGGAGCTATATCTGCGGATATGCAGGTGAGATTCCGTTTCCAGATGAAAGTTTTGATGTTGTGTGCGGCTATGGGTCTTGTGATGTGTTGATAAACCTAAATAAAGATATGAAAGAAGCACATAGGGTATTAAAAAAAGGAGGATTATTCTTTCACATGCTTGATCTGCATCCATGTGATAAACCTATAATAAAAGACTTTGAAGACAGGCATAACCCCATACAAGAGTTTGGAAACTATAAATCATGTAGCTACCTAGAAACAGAATCGATAAGCTACATTCCAGAGGACAGGCTAGAAGAATATGATAAGCTGGAAGAGATTATCTCTAAAGACTCTTATTCAGAAAGAACTGAAAAGAAGATTCATAGATTCTGGAAAAAGTACGGAGAAAAGATCAATACACATGATTATTTTGACAAAAAGATAATCCAGGCATTATCAGATTATAACTTTAATAGCATTGAAAAAGGAAAACTGACAGCAGGATTCAAAGGCAAAAGAACAGAACAACAAAGAGAGCAAGAAGAAAGATATTTTGTATTTTTCAATGATGCAGGTAAATACAGCCTATATCCTGATTCTACTATGTACAATATTTTCCAGCTAAAATTCCCAGCTATGCTCAATCCCTTGCCAATGTTACATGAAAGCGCTTACAGGACATTAAATCATGTTTTTCCGTCATTAGCCAGAAAGATTGAGCCGTCTTGCCTTGAGGTTTCTTCTATCAGGTATGTAAAAGCCAGGAAATAGGCATGCAAAAAATGTGAAAAATCTCCAATTCAGGCAGAATCTCCTCTTCTTGCATGCTATCTTTTCTTTTTAGGAGATTTCCTCTTTTTCCTTTGGATAGTTTCTGTAGGCCTTTTTTCAACAGGATGTTTTGGTTTTTCAGGCTTTTTTTCAGCAGCGATCCTCCTTAATGCAAGCCTGCTTTCTGGATTCAGCTTTGTATAGCCAAGCCAGACCAGGACAGACAACACCAACCCAAGAATCACAAACCTTATCTGGTCAGGCGCATGCCCCCAGTACCTTATTGTCCCGTAGATTACTGTGAGTACGCCTCCGCCCATAAGCCCAGAGCCCACGGACTCAACAGCCAGGAATATCCCACCTATAAGGATTGCTGCCAGGCCAACAATAAGGGTTATGACAAACACGTTCCTGTCATAGACCTCTCTTTTTGAATCATAATCCCTGCTGCATTCATATGTCGCATCACAGAAACCGGAAACGCATTCTGTCCCTTCAGGGCAATCATATGTCCTTGGTGTCCACTTCCCTCCAACAGCATCACAATCCTCTTCTCTAAACTGCTTTGCAACCTCAATTCCCCCGCAGAAATCCTGGTATTCTGGAGACTTATAGAACGCACTAATCCCATAGCCTATAAACAATGCAAACACAACAGCAATCGAAACAGAAAGTATGACCTGCTTGATCCTTGACACCATCCACACCACCTTTTTTGTTATTTGTTATTATCTTTATTGTCTTTTATCTTTACTATTCTTGTTTTTTGTTATTTTTATTCTCTTCATCATCATTTTCTTAATAATTTTTATTACCTTCAATTAATCTTTATTACATCCATAATATTCATTGCATTCATAATATTCATTGCATCCATAATATTCATTGCATCCATAATATTTATTACATTCAATTAATATTTATTGCCTTATTCATCGAAATATATTATCCTTTCTATTATCCTTTCTGCAAGGTTGTTTAGCCAGATTGTGAGCCTGTCAATAAGACCTATCCCAGAAACCTCAATCAAAAAATCCTCTTTCATCTCATAAGCCCTTCCTAGGCCGTCTTTGTAGCTCAATGAGATATAGCATTGGCTTGAATCCATAGTGATTGATCCTGGTGCGACATTGAGTATGTATCTCTTGTCGCCAGTGAGCGCATCCTGGCTCCACTCTTCACTAAATCCCGGGCAGAAAAGAGCCACATCAAGATCCAATACCTGGGCGCTGTTGTTCTTCCTTATGTTGAATATTATCTTAAAGCCTTCATTGTAATCGACAGCTGAAGGCACCTCTTCTATCTCCAGTGCCAGCTCAGGACTTTGGAATGCTGGAATCACGAGCTCACACTCTTTTGAGAGCTTGGTATTGTCGTTTGTAATAGTTATCTTGTTCACTCCGCTTTGAGCCACAAGATATTCAAAAGAGATTATCTTTTCTTCGCCGATCCTAAGGTCATTTAGGATACAATTATCTGAAAGGCAGCTCTTGATCTGAACTAGCATTACGTTCCCCTTGTTCTTAAGCCTGCAGCTGATCTGCGCAGTCTCACCTACAATATATGACTCTTTAGGTACTGTGCATGACACATCCATATCATTTGAGAATTCCTTCTGGTCACTTTTCATCATTGCATCGATATGGCTCCTGACATCATCCAATGAATAGAAGGCATTATCTTCTGCACTGATAAAGCTGTCTGCTGAACTTGCTCCCCTGTTGGTCGTGGCACTGATAGTGAAATTATAGATGTATCGCGTATTCAGGCCTGATGCAACCCTGAATATCCAGTATATCTTCTTTGTCTCATAAGGTTTCATGAGGACGTATCTTGAGTATTCCTCAAATATCTCAAGCTCTTTGGTCCTGGATATAGTGACCTCAGCTGGCACATAACAGTTATTGGGGTTTGTAAGTGTGACCTCAACTATGTTATAAGAGCCAAATCCAGTCTTATCATAAACTATATCTGTATCTATCTCAAGCATGGGCTCTATCACTTCCCCTCTCTCCAACACCTCTGCCCTGACATCGATCTTGCCAGTATTAAGGTTCACGTTCCTGCCTTCCCATTCATAGTTGCTGCTGGACTTGTTCGCATCAACCGACTCCTTGAGCATTATATGGGTCGAATCAACATATCCAAACTCACCGAATGTTACATCAAAGGGTATCCAGCCATGGCCAGGAAAATACACCTCTGCCCAGCCATGAGGTGTCCATCCTATTGTGAACTGCTCGGAATTGGTATAAGAAAGCCCTGAAACAAACCTAGCAGGGATATTTACAGACCTGCAGAGTGCAATGAAAAGGTTTGTAATCTCATCACAAACACCCATCCTATTGTCAAGCACCCAGCTCGCCTTCTGTGAGGCATCAGCAGTCAGCGTGTTTAGGTCATATTCTATGTTGTTATGCACCCATTCAGCGAACTTGTGCACGACAACATAAAGGTCATCCTCACCGCCCGCAAGCTCAGATGCGATATTGACAATTCGCCTGTCCTTGAAATCAACTGATTCAGACTCACTGACAAAAACAGATAGTTCTGGATTATAATCCTGCACAGGAAAGACAACCCTTGAACTGATCTCCTTAAGCTTATTTGTGCCCAGGACTACAGAATCTATCCTGTATACAAGCGGCCCTGCACCAGGTGAATTCCATGAGAACTCCACAAGCTCTGGCCCTACATCTGCATTTGGGCTTGGTGTCAGGCTTATTACCTCTTGCCTGAAATCAGCCTTTGGAAAATAGCTGATCTTGGCTTTGACATTGCTAACTGTATAATCAGATGATGTCGGAACAACATCTATCACATTGCTCAGGATGAAATTCATCTTCAATGACTCTCTGTTATATATGTCACTGTCGTATATGTCTTCGTCAATATCTTCGTCATAGCTGCTGCCTGGCTCATCGCATATTGAAAATAAGGGCAAGGCTATGCAGACCATAAGGGATACAAGAGCAATAGAAGATAAAGAACTGTTCCAAGGTTTTTTCATATTACCTGGATATGCAGATAACTGCATTTATATTTATTTCGGTTGTGCCAGGATAGCCTTTATCTCTCTTCTGAACCTCTGCATAAACACCTTAAAGTCTGAGCATCTTATAACTGCGCCGCACGCGTGCTCATGCCCGCCAGACCTGCCACCCAGATCTTCAAGGCAGCTGGCAATAACAGGAGGAAGGATGACTCTTGTCGACCTGAAGCTGCACTTCATCTCACCGGACTTTTCCCGCGCAACAATAATAACCTTTTCTGGGTAGAGGTAAAGAAGATTATTTGAGAGCTCTCCTGTAAAAGACATCTTCTGGTCTGTATAATTATAGAGAAGGATATGCCCCTTGCCTGCCTTTTTTTTGGCTTCCTTAAGTGTTGCCTCATAAAGCGACTTTATGTACTCATACCTCTTATAGATGAACTTCCCCCTGCTAGTCTCCTGGGCAAGGATCTCCTGCGGGGTCTTGATCCGCGTCATCACCTTTGCATGCTTGAGCGCGTCTGATGTTGTCCCTTTGAGTATGAAATTGAAGATCTCACTTATCACCCCTATGCCTGATGAGAACATCGCATCCTCTGGCCGGGTTATAGTTCCAGGAAGAAGATCTGGGTATTTCCTGCTGAATACTTCATGATCTGGAGGCAGATACCAGTCTCCTACCATGCCTGCCATCGCGATCCAGTCATCCTCTTTTACCTTGAGTGCCTTAGACATAAGATATGAGACAGGAGGGTTTGATGTAGGATTATGTTTTCTTGGGTTAAAGTACCTGACCCCTGCCCGTTCATAAGGCCCATGGTGGTCAACCCAGACAATTGGAACCTTGACAGAATCGATGAACTCCTGCTCAATGTCAGCGATATCTACGACAAATATCATGTCAGGACTGTACTCAAGAACCTTGTTTAAGAACTTCATGTCAACACAGGGTGTTGACTTTATTATTATGCCTCTGCCATCCTGCTTGTAACGGTAAATCTGAAGAAACGAGCTTAGGCCATCTGCATCATCATGATAAAAAATAAGCGGCCGGATGCAGCTGTCAATGCTATCCTTTATCTCTGCGTATTCCTTTCTGCTCAGGCCTTTCATCGCCTCCATGCCTTCTGTCAGATGGCTCATTCTGGATTTAGAGATGACAGCCATATAATAATTTAACGGTTAATAGGGCTAATATGAAACCCTAGCCTGTAAATAGAATAATATAAATAGTAGTTCTCGTCGATAAATAGTTGCGATAAACAATTTTGTCGA
>JAFGRM010000092.1 GCA_016935125.1 Candidatus Woesearchaeota archaeon | reverse complement strand
GCTGGAACCTTTGCAAGGACATCTGCTGGAACCTTTGCAAGGACATCTGCTGGAACCTTTGCAAGGACATCTGCTGGAACCTTTGCAGGGACTTCTGCTGAAACCTTTGTATCATATCCATCCTGCCTGTTCTTGCATCTGGCAAAGATTCCAGGATCCCCCATAGCACGCCTCCCTATCATCGCATAATCACAGCCTGTGCGCTCAAGCATCTCAAGAGCTCTTCTTGAGTTGTTGATGTCACCATTCCCGATAACAGGGATATCGAGCTTGCTCTTGATATGCCTTATGATCTCCCAGTTAGCTTTCCCTGAATACTTCTGCACAGCTGTCCTGCCATGCACAGTCAGTGCAGAAATACCCAGCTTTTCTAGCTCTTTTGCAACAGAGACTCCGTTTATCGACTGGCTGTCCCAGCCTATCCTGATCTTTGCAGAAACAGGTATCTTTGCAGACTCCAAAACAGGGCTTACAATATCCCCTATCAGCTCAGGGTGAATTGAATAATAAGCGCCGCATCCCGCCTTTACCATATCCTTGTCAGGACAGCCGAGGTTTATGTCAAGCATGTCTGCTTTTTTCTGCAGCAGCTCTGCTGCTGCTGCCATGTTCACAGGATTGCTGCCTATGATCTGCACAGCGACCGGCTTTTCAGAGCTGATAATGTTTAAGTGCTCAAACACTGCCCTTTTCCCTTCACTCTCAAGCTTGCTTGTAATAAAATCGCAATGGTACATCTGCGTAAAGACCATGCCTGCACCGCATTTTCGGCAAAGAAGCCTAAACGAAGTGCAGTTCACACCAGCCATAGGGGCAAGAACAAACCTTGATGAAAGATTAATGCCCTTAATGCCCACAAAACATTTAAGAGCCATATAACCAAAACCTCCTGCCTTTTATTTTTGTATGCATAAGCAGAAAAGTTCTTTTGTTGTTTATAAAATCTAACAAAAACATCCAGCAACCACCAAACAAAGCACAACAAGATATGAATCCTCAAACAGCAACAAGATATGACTCCTCAAACAGCAACAAGCTACGCTGTATTGGAATCAATAGCTACGCTGTATTGGCATCAATAAAGAACAGTACTTTCGTACTTTCAGGCACTATGTGCAGGCACTAGGGGTTGATGCCAAGCTTTTTCTCAAGCTCTGCTACAGCAAGCGTAGTCTTGATAACCGTGTCAGGATTAAGGCTTATCGACTGGATCCCACACTTTACGACAAACTCTGCAAACTCGGGGTAGTCTGAGGGCGCCTGGCCGCAGATTCCAATATATTTCCCTTTCTTGTTTGCAACCTCTATCACCTTTTTCACAAGTGCCTTAACAGCATCGTTCCGTTCATCATAGACTCTGGCTACAAGCTCAGAATCCCTATCAACACCAAGCGTAAGCTGGGTCAGGTCATTTGTGCCTATTGAAAATCCGTCAAAAACATCAAGGAACTCTTCAGCGAGTATGACATTTGCAGGTATCTCACACATGCCAATTATCCTAAGCCCGTTCTCGCCCTTCCTAAGGCCGTAATCAAACATCGTAGACACTACCTTCTTCGCCTCAACGACTGTCCTTGGGAAAGGGATCATGACCTCAAGGTTTGTAAGTCCCATATCATTTCTGACCTTGAGTATCGCACTGCATTCCAGCCCAAAAGCGTCCTTATAATTGTCATCATAATACCTTGATGCACCACGCCAGCCGATCATGGGATTATCTTCAGCAGGCTCAAACTGCCTTCCACCGATAAGGTTTGCATACTCGTTTGTCTTGAAATCAGAAAGCCTGAGTATCACCTTTTTTGGATAGAATGCTGCAGCTATCCTTCCTATGCCCTCTGAGAGCTTGTCGATAAAGAACTGCTTCTTGTCAGAGTAGCCGAATGTAAGCTCATCTATCTGCCTTCTTATGTCTGGGTTATGCAAAGTATCATAGTACAGGAGCGCTTTTGGATGTATCTTGATATAGCTGTTTATGATGAACTCTTCCCTTGCAAGGCCAACACCGTCATTTGGTATGAAACTCTGTTCAAATGCCTGCTCTGGCGTCGCTATGTTCATCATGATCTTTGTCTTGGTCTTTGGCATGCTACTCAGGTCAGTGTCCTCTATGACATACTGGATGCGGCCTTCATATATAAAGCCGTCATCACCCTGTGAGCAGTCGACTGTGACATCCTGGCCCTCATTTACCCTCTCTGTCGCATCGACACAGCCTACAACGCAGGGTATCCCAAGCTCTCTTGAGATGATCGCCGCATGGCATGTCCTTCCACCCCTGTTTGTAACTATTGCCGATGCTATCTTCATTATTGGCTCCCAATCTGGATCTGTCATCTCAGTTACAAGAACCTCTCCTTTCTGGAACTCGCTTATGTTATGGACATCCTTTATTATATGCGCCTTTCCTGAACCAATCTTCTCACCGACAGATTTCCCTTTTGCAATAACACTGCCATGGCCCTTTAGCACATATTTCTGGAGCCTTTTTGCGTCCTTTCTTGAATGCACTGTCTCAGGCCTTGCCTGGACTATAAAAAGCTGCCCTGTAAGCCCGTCTTTTGCCCATTCCATGTCCATCGGCTTGAACCTGCCTGCTTTTTCTGAATAATGGTCTTCGATCACACAAGCCCATCTTGCAAGGGTCAGCACATCATCTTCAGATACGCAGAACCTCTTCCTGTCATTGAACTCGACATTGACGTTCTTTGTGGGCTTGTTGCCGTCAGTGCAGTATATCATCTTGATGCGCTTTGTTCCAAGCTTGCGTGAGATTATCGGCCTAAACCCTGTTTTCAGCGTTGGCTTGAATACATAGAACTCGTCTGGATTCACTGCTCCCTGCACAACATTCTCGCCAAGCCCATATGCACCTGTAACAAGAACAGCATCCCGGAATCCTGATTCAGTATCAATAGAGAACATGACACCTGAGCTTGCCAGATCAGACCTTACCATCTTCTGCACACCGATGCTAAGCCCTATCGAAAAATGGTCGAAATGCTTGTCTTCACGGTATGATATCGCCCTGTTTGTGAATAGTGATGCAAAGCATCTCCTGCATGCTGAAAGGAGTTGATCATGACCGCAGATGTTAAGATAGGTTTCCTGCTGCCCTGCAAAGCTGGCATCAGGAAGGTCTTCAGCAGTGGCAGAGCTCCTGACTGCAACATCAGTATTCTCGCCGTACTGCTTGCATATGTTGTCATACGCCTCGCATATGCTGCTGCTTAGTTCAGAAGGGAGCTCGGCATTGAGTATAATGTCCCTTACCTTCTTCCCTCTTTCTGCAAGATCATCCATGTTTGTCGTATCAAGGCCAGAAAGAGCATTTCTGATATTATCTGCAAGCCCTGCCTTCTCAAGAAGGTATCTGTATGCATATGCAGTCACTGCAAACCCATTAGGTATGTTTACACCCTTTGGGTTGAGGTTCCTGTACATCTCTCCAAGAGACGCGTTCTTGCCGCCGACAAAAGGCACATCCTCAATCCCTAACTGGTCAAACCATAATATGAATTCCTTTCCCTTGTCCATGTTACATCAACCCTTTATTCCCTTCATCATATCTCATCATATATAAACATAATTCATCATATTTAATTTATATTTATTTATCAACATCATATAT